>JBBDSN010000141.1:0-25536 GCA_040904885.1 Gemmatimonadota bacterium
CTAGGAGATAATCATGTGTGGTATCGTCGGTTACGTGGGTTCGAAGGACGCTGCGCCCATTCTTCTACAGGGGCTCAAGCGACTCGAGTACCGCGGGTACGATTCCGCCGGCGTGGCGCTCCTCAACGGGTCCGACGAGGTGAAGGTCATGAAGCGGCCGGGCAAGATCCGGGTGCTCGAGGAGGCCCTGCGTTCCGCACCGATCCTTGCAACCTGCGGCATCGCACACACCCGCTGGGCGACGCACGGAGCCCCGAACCAGCCGAACGCGCACCCCCACACGTCCACCGACGGGACGATCGCGATCGTCCACAACGGCATCATCGAGAACGCCGACGCGCTGAAAGCACATCTGATGCAGGAGGGCTACACTTTCCAGTCCGATACGGACACGGAAGTCGTCGTCCACCTCATCGATCACCTGTGGATCGATGGGCCCCTCGAGCACGCCGTGGCTGCGGCCCTTCGTGAGGTCGACGGAGCCTACGGCATCGCGGTCGTGTCGACGCGGGATCCAGGCAAGATCGTGGTCGCGCGCAACGGGAGCCCGCTCTTGATCGGGGTCGGCCGCAACGGCGAGATGCTCGCCGGCTCTGACGCCGCTGCCGTGGTCGCGCACACCCGCGACGTCGTGTATCTCGACGACGGTGATTATGCCGTGCTCGAGGCAGACGGCTACCGGACCTACCGCCTCGAAGGCACCGAGGTCACGCGCCACGTCCACGAGGTCACGTGGGACCTGGACGCCATCGAGAAGGGCGGCTACGAGCACTTCATGCTCAAGGAAATCTTCGAGCAGCCGAGCAGCCTGCGCGACGTCATGCGTGGCCGGCTCCTGGAAGAGGAAGGGGACGCCCGCCTCGGCGGCCTCGCGTTGCACCAGTTCGCGCTCGGGCAGGTGCGCCGCATGGTTATCACCGCGTGCGGCACCAGCTGGCATGCCGGACTGGTCGGCGAGTACATGATCGAGGACTATGCCCGCATCCCGGTGACCGTGGAGTATGCGTCGGAATTCCGCTACCGCAATCCGGTGCTCGAGGAAGGCACGCTCGCGCTGGCCATCAGCCAGTCGGGTGAGACCGCCGATACGCTCGCCGCGCTCAAGGAAGCGGAGCAGCGGGGCATCACCACCATGGGTATCGTGAACGCTGTCGGCTCCACGATTGCGCGGGAGACGGACTTCGGGATCTACCTCCACGCGGGACCGGAGATCGGTGTCGCATCGACGAAGGCATTCACGAGCCAGATCGTGGCGCTCGCGCTGTTCACCCTGTACATGGGTCGCCGTCGCCACCTGTCCGTCCTGCAGGGGCGCGAAATGGTCCACGCGCTGAAGGAGCTGCCCGGACAGGTCGAGCAGGTGCTCGAGCTCAACGACGAGATCCGCGCGCTGGCCGAGGCGTACCAGGAATCGCGCAACTTTCTCTATCTCGGGCGGGGCTATCAGTTCCCGGTGGCGCTCGAAGGCGCTCTCAAGCTCAAAGAGGTCAGCTACATCCACGCCGAGGGCTACCCTGCGGCGGAGATGAAGCACGGCCCGATCGCGCTCATCGACGACGACATGCCGGTCGTGGTGCTGGCGCCACGGGATCCGGTGTACTCGAAGGTCGTCTCGAACATCGAGGAAGTGAAAGCGCGCCAGGGACGCATTATCGCGGTCGTGAGTGATGACGCCCCCGAGCTTCGGGGCAAGGTCGACCACATGATCCGCGTCCCCCAGACCATTCCGAGCCTGCTCCCCGTGTTGACGACCATCCCGCTCCAGCTGCTCGCCTACCACATGGCCGTGCTGAAGGGTGCCGACGTCGACCAGCCGCGCAACCTGGCCAAGTCCGTCACGGTCGAGTGAGGGTCCTGCTCCAACGCGTTTCCCGTGCCGAGGTGCGCATCCACGGCGGTGCCGTCGGAGCGATCGGGCGGGGGCACGTTCTACTGGTGGGGTTTACGGACACCGACGGGGAAGCGGAACTCGAATGGATGGCCGACAAGGTCGTCGGGCTCCGGGTCTTTCCCGACGACGAAGGCCGCATGAACCGCTCGCTCGAAGAGGTCGAAGGCGAACTTCTGGTGGTTAGCCAGTTCACGCTCTACGGCGATACGCGGAAAGGCCGGAGGCCGAGTTTCGTGACCGCCGCCGAGCCCGATGTGGCCATCCCCTTGTACGAGCGCTTCGTGGCGCTTCTCCGGGCCCGTGCGTCCCGGGTCGAGACAGGTGAGTTCGGTGCGATGATGGATGTCGAGCTCGTCAACGACGGTCCTGTCACCCTCATGCTCGAGCGGTGACCCCGCCCAGGCTCGTTCTGGCGTCTGCCTCACCCAGACGTCTCGATATCCTCCGGCAGCTCGGGCTGGAACCGGACGTGCGCCCCGCTGATGTCGACGAGACGCTGCTCGCGGGCGAAGAGCCCGGAGCCCACGTCCGCCGCCTCGCGCGGGAAAAAGCGGCGTGCATCTCCGGGCTGGAGCCCGGTGCGCTGGTGGTAGCCGGCGATACCGTCGTCGTGCGCGACGGGACGGTGCTCGGAAAGCCACGGAGCCGGGACGACGCCGTCTCCATGTTGGTGTCGTTGGCGGGACGCGACCACGAGGTCCTGAGCGGCCTCGCGGTGGCCGGACCCAGCGGCGTGCATGATGCCGTGACCGTCACGACCGTCCGCTTCCGCGACTTCGATCAGGCGTTCGTCCTCCGGTATGTCGAGACCGGTGAGCCGATGGACAAGGCGGGCGCGTACGGTATCCAGGGCCTGGGCGCCGCACTGGTGGCGGAGGTGTCGGGCGACTACTACTCCATCGTCGGGCTCCCGGTGCCCGCGCTGCTCGCTCTTCTCGAGCAGGCGGGCTGGCGGTATGAGTTCGGGGGCCTGAGCCCGGCCGGCCCGACCCGGTAGCGGAGTCGCGTCGGCGCTGTTCCATCCCGAATCTGGAGCGCCGATATGAGCACGCCCGCCGTCCTTGCCATCGATCAGGGAACGACTGGCACCACGTGCATGGTGGTGGGGCGTGACGGGGGTGTGCTCGGCCGGGCCTACTCCGAGTTCACCCAGCACTTTCCCCGGTCGGGTTGGGTCGAGCACGACGCATCCGAGATCTGGGACGTGACGCGCGGGGTGGCTCGCGAGGCGCTCGACGCAGCGGGAGGGGCGGACGTCCGATCCATCGGGATCACCAACCAACGCGAGACCGTGGTGCTCTGGGACCGGGAAACGCTCGATCCCGTCCACCGTGCCATCGTGTGGCAGGACCGCCGCACGACCCAGATCTGCAGGGAGCTGGAGCGGGGCGGGCACGAAGCGGCCATCCGTGAGCGCACCGGCTTGGTCATCGATCCCTACTTTTCGGGGACCAAGGTGACCTGGCTCCTCAGAGAGCACCCCGAGATCCGAGAACGCGCCGACGCGGGCGAGCTCGCGCTGGGCACGATCGATACCTGGCTGATCGCGCGTCTCACCAGCGGCCGTGTCCATGCGACCGATCCGACCAACGCGTCCCGGACCATGCTCTACGATCTCCGCGAGCACCGGTGGGATCCGTGGGCACTCGACCTCCTCGAGGTGCCCGCATCCATGTTGCCGGAGGTCAGGCCGAGCGCGGGAAAGTTCGGTGTCGCGCTGGGCGAGCACCTCGGCATCGAAGTTCCGGTCGCGGGCGTGGCGGGTGACCAGCAGGCCGCGCTTTTCGGTCAGGGATGTTGGCACCAGGGAATGGCGAAGAACACCTACGGGACCGGGTCTTTTCTCGTGCAGCACACCGGCGACCAGCGGGTCGTGTCGAAGCATGGCTTGCTGACCACGGTGGCCTGCAACGAGGATGGAAGCGCTGGCTATGCCCTGGAAGGATCCGTGTTCATCGCCGGTGCCGCGGTCCAGTGGCTTCGAGACGGACTCGGGCTGCTGTCCACGGCCCTGGAGTCCGAGGCGCTCGCCCGCTCGGTCGAGGACAACGGCGGGACGTACTTCGTGCCCGCGTTCGTCGGTCTCGGGGCGCCGCACTGGGAGCCCGATGCGCGCGGAACCATCGTGGGGCTCTCGCGTGGGAGCACGCGCGCCCACCTGGTGCGAGCGGCTCTCGAAGCCATGACCTACGGCACCGCCGAGGTGCTCGAGGCCATGGAGGCGGACTCGGGGGTCGTCGCCCCGGAGCTCAGGGTCGACGGCGGCGCCGCGATGAACGACTGGATGATGGAATACCAGGCGGGTATCCTGGACCGGCCGGTGCGGAGGCCCGCGATGCCCGAGACCACCGCGCTGGGCGCCGCGGGGCTGGCCGGCGTCGCGACGGGGGTCTGGGCGGATGCCCCCACGTTTCTGGAGGCCCAGGACGAGCCGGACCGCTTTCAGCCGTCCATGACGCCGGCCGCACGGCGTCACGCGCTCGCGGAGTGGCGCCGGGCGGTACGAGCCGCGATCCATTGGGCGAATGACGTGGCCTCCTGAGGGATCGACCGGCCACTTCCGGTTTATAAGGAAGTGTAGCGTTTACGGGCCGTCCGGAAGTCCTCGTAGGTGATTTCCCGGACTGGTTCGGCGGATCGGGCAACCGCTAGATTCCGCCCAGCATTCGAGTTCGACCCTCCGGGGAGGAAGCACGATGAAGCACGGCCGTTTTATGGTAGGTCTCGTCGGCGTCGCCGCCGTGGTCACGTACCTGGTCTGGACCGGGGTGAGCAGCACCATGGTCTACTATCTGACCCCGGTCGAGCTCATGGAGCGTATCGAGGAGGACCCGAGCTTCCGTGATCTCGGGGTCAAAGTGAGCGGCAAGGTCGTGCCGGGTACCTACGATCGTGTGGAGGGCCAGCTTCTGCACCGCTTCGATGTTCACGACCTCGAGGATGAATCGGTGACCTTCACCGTCGAGTGGCGTGATGCGCTCCCCGACACCTTCACCGAAGAGGTCGAGGTCGTGCTGGAGGGCCGGCTCAACGAGGCCGGCACCTTCGAGGCGACCACCCTGCTCACCAAGTGCGGCAGCCGCTTCGAAGCCGCGCCGGAGGACCTCGCCCGGTGACCGTACTCGGCGAGTTCGCGCTCTGGATCTCCTTGCCGGTCGCCTTGTGGGGCATGTTCCTGGGCTTCGCCGGAGGGCGGACCCAACGCGGCGATCTCGTCCTGAGTGCCGAAAGGAGCATCTACGCGGTCTTCCTCCTCCACGTCGTTGCCTCGCTCGGAATCGTAGCGGCGTTCCTCGGTGACAAGTTCCAGTACTGGTACGTGGCCAGCTACTCGAACCGGGAGTTGGAGCTCTTCTACAAGATCACCGGCCTGTGGGCCGGACAGCGGGGCTCGCTTCTCTTCTGGGCGCTCCTGCTCGGCTTCTTCGCGAGCGTCGCGGTCTTCACGAACCGGAACAAGAACCGCGAGTTCATGCCGTACGTCGCGGGCGTACTGCAGACCGTGCTCGCCTTCTTCGTCGTGGTCCTCCTGTTCGCCCAGGTGAATCCCTTCGAGCGGCTCGACTTCATTCCGGCGAACGGCCAGGGGCTCAACCCGCAGCTCCAGAACTACTGGATGACCATCCATCCGCCGACGCTTTATCTGGGGTTCACGGCGTTCACGGTGCCGTTCGCGTTCGCTGTGTCGGCGCTCCTGAGCGGTCGCCTGGACGCGCGGTGGATCCAACTCACGCGCAAGTGGATCCTGACGAGTTGGCTCTTCCTGTCGGTCGGCATCGTCTTCGGCATGCGGTGGGCGTACGAGGAGCTGGGGTGGGGCGGGTACTGGTTCTGGGATCCGGTGGAGAACGCTTCGCTGCTTCCGTGGCTGACCGCGACGGCGTTCCTGCACTCGATCCAGATTCAGGAGAAGCGGGGGATGTTGAAGGTCTGGAACATGTCCCTCGTCCTGATGACGTTCCTGCTCACGATCTTCGCCACGTTCCTCACCCGGGCGGGGCTCATCGAGTCGGTACACACCTTCGCCCAGAACCTCCAGATCGCCTACATCTTCCTGGGCTTCATGGGGTCGGTGCTCGCGCTGTGCGCCGTGTTGATCGTGTACCGATTGCCGCAGCTCCAGAGCGAGAACCAGATCGAGTCGTTCGTCTCCCGGGAGTCCGCGTTCCTGTTCAACAACCTCCTGTTCGTAGGCGCGGCATTCGCGGTCATGTGGGGCACCCTGTTCCCCCTCATCACCGAGGGCGTGACCGGCCAGGAGATCAGCGTCGGCCCGCCGTTCTTCGAGCGCGTGAACTTCCCGATCGGGCTCGCGTTGCTCACCCTGGTCGGGATCGGACCGGTCATCGCCTGGCGACGCGCGACCAAGAAGAACCTGCAGCGGAATTTCTCCACGCCCGTCGTGGCGGGTCTGGTGGTCGCCGCCGCGCTTTGGTTCGCGGGGGCCAGGCACGGCCTCGCGCTCGTTACGTGGAGCATCAGCGCCTTCGTGCTCACGGTCATCGCGACGGAGTTCTGGAAGGGGACCAAAGCCCGCGCACGCATCGAAGGGGAAGGGTTCCTGCTGGCGTTCTTCCACCTCGTGACGCGCAACCGCCGGCGCTGGGGCGGCTACATCGTCCACGTGGGCTTCGTGATCATGGTCATGGGCTTCGCGGGCGCGGCGTACAACGTCGACACGCGGCATCACATGATGCCCGGTGATGTCGTCGAGGTGGCCTCGCCCCTGGGCCACACGTACGCGTTGACCTACGAAGGCCTTTCCGTCTCGATGGGACAGGGTCAGCGGAACCTGCTCTGGCAGGTGATCGCGACGGTGTCGGTCGTCGCGGATGGGGAGCCCGCGGGGATCCTCAACACCGAGAAACGGCGATATGTGACCAGCGAGCAGGACATGACGGAGGTGGGTATCCGGTCGACCGCGATGGAGGATCTGTACCTGATCCTGTCCGCGGTGGACGACACACGCGGGGCGCTCAGCGCGGACTCGTCGGCCCAGGGCATCGACCTTCAGGTGCTCATCAAGCCCCTGGTCGGGTGGATCTGGTTCGGCTGCGTCATGTTGGTCATCGGAACGTTCGTGGCGCTCTGGCCGAGCGCCGATCGTAGGAGGGCCGCCGCCGAGACGGATGCGGATCAGGCCCCGGATCCTCGTCCAACGCCCATCGGCTCGGCGGGGTGATACGGACCGGAGAGGTGTCGTGACCATGTTGCTCGGGGTGGCGCTGATCAGCGCGGCGGTCATCATCTTCATCGTGCAGCCGGTGGTGAAGGGGCTCCATGCCTCGCTCGAGCGCGAGGACGACGAGCTGACCGACACCGAGGCCCGCAAGCGCGTGGCGCTTCTCGCGCTCCGCGACGTGGAGTACGACTTCCTGGCGGGGAAGCTCGACGAGGAAGATTACCGGGCCATGAAGAGCGAGCTCACGGCCGAGGCACTGGCCGCCCTCGAGGCGGACGAGGCCGCGCGGGCGGCCGTCGGCGTGACGACGGTGGAATCTTCCGCGACGGACGACCTGGAGAGTGAGATTGCGCGCATCCGCGAGCACATCAGGAGCGGGCTCGTGTGCTCGTCGTGCGGATACGCCAACGACGAAGGGAGCCGGTTTTGCTCGTCGTGCGGCACGGCGCTGGGCGATCGGGCGGTCGGCTGAGCGCGCTCCCCGTGGCGGAGCCGATATCCCACCCGTCCGGAGCTTCCGAGACGGTCCTGGAGGCTCGAGGACTCGTGCGTGAATACGGCCCGGCCGTCGCGGTCGCCGGCATCGACCTATCGCTCGGCCCGGGTGAGTTCCTGTCCATCTTTGGTCCGAACGGCGCCGGGAAATCCTCGCTGCTGGGCATGCTCGGAGGGGCGTTGCGGCCCACGGCGGGCACCGTGCACGTTCGGGGCGTCCCTCTCGACGGGGGAAGCAGCGGATGGCAGCGGCACATCGGTGCCCTCTCCCACCAGGGCTTCCTCTACGCGCAGCTCACGGCCGAAGAGAACCTGCGCTTCTACGGGAAGCTGTATGATCTTCCCGACCTGGGCCGCCGGATTCCTGAGCGTCTCGAGCAAGTGGGGTTGGCGCGTCGCGCGGGTGCCCGCGTCCGGGAGCTCTCACACGGGATGCGTCAGCGGTTGTCTCTTGCGCGGGCCCTGCTCCACGATCCGGACCTCGTGCTTCTGGACGAGCCCTACACCGGACTCGATCCGTCTGCGGCCACGCTCCTTCGGAACGTGCTCATGCACCTCCGGGACGGACGACGAACCGTCGTGATGGTGACGCACAACCTCCACGAGGGGTTGGAGCTCGCGACGCGCGTGGCCATCCAGGTGGCCGGACGGTTCGCGTGGGAAGGAAGCCGGGACCAGATCGAGCGGCACGACTTCGAGCACCGCTACCACCGGATTGTGGAGGAGCGGTCGTGAAGGGGTACTTCCGCCAGGTCTCGGCCGTCGTGTGGAAGGATGCGTTGCTCGAGTTGCGCACCCGGGAGCGCGTCGCGGCCATGGGCGCGTTCGCCGTGCTGGCCGCGCTGCTCTTCAACTATTCGATCGACACGGCCCTGGTCCGACTCCAGGACGTCGCCGCCGGGCTGGTCTGGATGACCATCGTCTTCGGAGGCCTTCTCGGGATTGGTCGCACATTCCACCTCGAATCCCAGGACGACGCGCTGCAGGGGGTTCTGATGTCACCCGCGCCGAAGGACGCCATCTATCTCGGCAAGACGTTCGCGAACTTCGTCTTGCTCTTTCTCGTGTCGTTGCTGGTGCTCGGGGTTTTCACGCTCTTCTTCGACCTCGACCTGGGCTCGAGCCCGGGCGCGCTCGTTCTTGCCCTGGGGTTGGGTGCGCTCGGATTCGTATCTCTGGGCACCTTGTTCGCTGCCGTGACCGCGGGCACACGGATGGGTGAGACCCTGTTGCCCATTCTGGTGTTTCCGCTACTAGTTCCCATGGTGATCTACGGTGTGGGAGCCACCAGCCGGCTCCTGGCCGATCGACCCATCGCGGAGGTCGCCGGGAACCTCAGGATGCTTGCCGCATTCGCGCTCGCCGCGCTCGCGATGGGTGCCGTGCTCTTTCGCTTCGTCGTGGAGGACTGATGTCGATAACGGGGATGAGACGGGCCGGAACGGCCCTGACGGCCCTCGGGCTCATCGGCCTGGTGGGGGTGTACTGGCTCGTCTTCTTCTGGGTGTCCACCGAGGCCAGTCAGGGAATCTCGCAGCGCATCTTCTACGTGCACGTGCCCGCCGCATGGACCTGCTTTCTCGCGTTCGGCCTGTGCGCCCTGACGAGCGGGATGTATCTGTGGCTGCGGGACGAGCGATTGGACCGGGCCGCCCTGGCCGCGGCCGAGGGCGGCATGGTCTTCGCGACCATCATGCTCCTCACAGGCCCGCTCTGGGGAAAGATCGCGTGGGGCGCCTACTGGACGTGGGAGCCGCGTCTGACGCTCACGCTGCTGCTGTGGTTCATCTTCCTCGGATACTTCATGGTGCGGAGCTCGAGTGAAAATCCGGAGAAGGGGAAGCGCTTCGCCGCCGTGGTGGCCATCGTGGGCGCGCTCGATATCCCCTTCATCCATCTGAGCGTACTCTGGTTCCGTTCGCTCCATCCCCAGCCTGTCGTGGTGAAGCCGGAGGGACCGACGTTGCCCGGCGACATGCTCACGGTTCTGATGACGAGCCTGGCGGTGTTTACCCTTCTCTTCTTCGGGCTCTACCTGCTCCGGTATTCGCTCGAAGGACTCCGAGCCGGGCTCGACGCCCGCGCGCGCCGCGAATCTGCCCTCACATCATGAACCTCCCCATGATTCGTCCGACCGTTCTCCGTCTTTTCGCCGTCGCCGCGCTCATGGCGCTGACTGTCGTGCCCGTCTGGGCCCAGGAAACGACTGGACTCCCGGCGAGTGGCATGGCCCAGCAGAGTCTCCGGCCCTACTGGCACGTCTTCATCGCCTACGCTCTGGCCATCGTCCTCGTGCTGGGTTGGGTGATCTCCATCTCTCGGCGCTTGAAGGATGTCGAGGACCGGCTGAAGGAATAAGGGAGCCGTGCGCTCATCTCGCCGTTCCGCGTGGGTCATCTCCTGCGCGGTCGTGACCTTCGCCCTGTGGCCGGTGACCTCCGACGCTCAGGGTCCCACGATGGGGAGCACCCTTCGCTACGGGTCGGGACTGCTCGACGTACCGGTGTCGTCGGTCCTGTCGCACCTGGAGATTCGTGGCACGTACTCGGGCTTCTGGGTCGGCCTGGCCCGGACCACGATCGTGGACGACGCCGGTCAGGAGGTCGGCTTCGGTGACGGGGGCAGGGATTACTTCTCGGATGGTTCGCTCGCCGTGGGCCTCTTCGACCGGGGCGAGATGGGGCTTTCCATCCAGTCGCTGGGCGATCCCGAGTCCGGGGGTGACCTTTGGGGGATCTTTGGGCGTGTACGCGTCCTCCAGCCGGTGGACCAGGGGATCGGTTTTGCGGTCGGCGGCCGCTACCTGACGCGGCCCGACTTCGGCGACGGGGTCGCCCGCGCTCCGGGCCGGCTCGGTTTTCCCGATCCGCGACTTCGCCGGACGCACCTCGGTGCCGATCGCACCATGGACACCCGGCTCAGCCTCTACGGCGTCGCGACGGCCTATCTGAGGGGGTTCGAGGGGATGCGGGTGCCGGCCAACGACCTGACGTTCTCGGTCGGGTGGGGTGGGGGGATGTTTCGTGGCGCGTCGAGCGCGGAGCTCTACGGGGAGAGCTCGAACGGTTGGTTCGCCGGGGCGTCGTCCCACTGGCGCCTGGGCGAGTCGTCGGTGCTGGCGCTGCTCGCTGAGCACAACGGCTTTGACGTGAACGTGGGCGCACAGGTCGACGTGAGCGGCGTCCGGGTCGGGGTGCACTACCTCGGCGCCAACCACCCACGCCCGCCGGGCGGATACGCTTCGGAGTACCGCGTCCCCAAGGTCGGCGTGCTCGCCTCGCTCACCGTGTGTCCGGAAGCCCTCCGCTTCCGTTGCCGACCGCGGCTCATGGAGCGCGTGGAGCCGGACACGATCTGGATTCCTCCGCCGCCGCCGGATACGGTGCGCATCGTCGAGGGCGAAGGTTCGCCGGCGCGGCTTGAGGGTGAGGCCGCCACCGTGTGCCTGTCGACGGGGCAGGCCGCGCCCATCAGGATCACCGCCGCGGGGGACACACTCGTCGGGCCCGCTGCGACCCCGATCGATCAACTCCGGCCCGTCGTGGACTTCGCGGGAGGGTATGCGTTCGGCCAGGGATGGTTTGAAAGCGGCGAAGACGTGGACTTCGAAGGGGCGAGCTTCGAGAGATCGGCGGACGCCTTCCCCATCGAATGCGGAGAGATCCTGCGTGTCGGAGTCTACCAGGGGGTGCCGGTGTTCGCGGACCGTGCGGCGTTACGGCCGTTGGACGTGATCTTCGTGCCGGTGCGCGTCGGGCTCTGGCAGCGCTACGAGCGGCGACCCGAGTTGGAGGCCCACCTTCGCGTGCGCCCGTCCGACAACATTTTCAATGACTCGTATCGACAGCCACGAAAAGGACCATGATGCGATCCCCGACCCTTTCGACTCTGGCCTTCCTTCTCTCGGTGGTCGCTCCGGCCTTTGCGAGCGCCCAGGATACCGGCTTCACCTGGACGAACGCGACCGAACTCAGCTACGTGTCGACGTCCGGCAACTCGTCGTCCAGCACGTTCGGCCTCAAGGGTACCCTCGAGGCCGAGGACGACCCCAACCAGATCAAGCTCGAGTTCGGTGGCGTCCGCGCGGCTTCCTCGACGACTTCCCGAAGAGCGGTCGGAACCGTGAGCGATTTCGAGATCATCGAGACGGAACGTTCCGAGACGACGGCCGAGAGCTATTTCGCGCGTGGCCGGTACGATCGCGAGTTCGGCGTGGGGTTCGGGTTCACCGGCGCCGGTTGGGACCGGAACACCTTCTCGGGCATCCAGAACCGCTTCCAGCTCGTGGGCGGGCTCGGACGAACCTTCGTGGACGGTGAGGGCGCGCGGCTCAAGGCAGACGTCGGTCTGACCTACACGATCCAGAAGGATGTCGAGCCTGCGCCCGACGCGAACGAGAGCTTTGGGGGGTGGCGCGTCTCGGTCGACGCCATGAGGGCGATCTCCACCAACGCGCAGTTGAACTCCGAGCTCGTGCTGAACAACAGCCTCGAAGACACGGACGACCTGCGCGCGGATTGGCTGAACTCGCTGTCGGTCTCCATCAACGCGGGTCTCGCGCTCAAGACCTCGGTCCAGCTCCTCTGGGACAACGTACCGGCGCAGCTGAGGGTGCCCCTGGAGTCCGCGGGCGGCGTCCCGACCGGTGTCGACGTCCTGACGCCCAGCGCCGAGCTCGACAGCGTGGTCACGGTCACCCTCGTGATTCGCCTATAAGAGCGGCGATCTGGCAGGGAGGGGCCGCCCCGGCGGGAAATCGGGGAGAGGGGGCTCAGCCTCGGCGGACCCGGACGACACCTTCCTGCGCGACGGACGCCACCAGCGTCCCGTCGCGGGTGAAGAACGTGCCGCGAGAGAAGCCACGACCGGCGCCTGACGTTGGGCTCTCGACGACGTAGAGCAACCAGTCGTCCATCCGGAACGGGCGGTGGAACCAGATCGCGTGGTCGAGGCTCGCGACCATGATCCCCGGATCCCGGAACGTCACGCCGTGGGGCCGCAGCGCCGCCCCCAGGAGTCCGTAGTCCGAGGCGTAGGCCAGGATCGCCTGATGGAGGAGGGGATCGTCGTCGGGCACCTTCTGCACGGTCCGCATCCAGTACCGTTGCCGGGGAGCTCGCGGCTCCGCCTTGAAGGGATCGTCCGGCTCGACCGGTCGAATGTCGAGGACACGATCCTGGGTCAGCACGGGACGGACCGATCTCGGGATCTCCTCCGCCCGCTCCCGGATCACGTCGAGCTCGTCCCGTAGACCCTCTGGCGCGACGGTGTCGCGCATGGTCATCTGATGCTCGAGCCCTTCCTCCTTCCGGTGGAACGAGCCGGACATGTTGAAGATCGCCTCGCCGTGCTGGATGGCCGTCACCCGGCGGGTGCAGTAGCTCCGGCCGTCCCGGAGGCGATCGACGAAATAGACCACGGGCGCCGCCAGGTCGCCTTCGAGGATGAAATACCCGTGCAGGGAATGCGCTGGCTTGTCGTCGTCTACCGTGCGCCGTGCTGCCACGAGCGCCTGGGCCAGCACCTGCCCGCCGAAGATCCGGCCGGTTCCGATGTCGCGGTTCCGTCCCCGGTAGATGTTGTGCTCGATGTCCTCGAGGTCCAGCAAATCCAAGAGCTTCTTGACCGTCGCGGGCATATCCTCAGAACCATCGCTTGCGTTTGAAGTAACCGAGCATCCCGATGGCGATCGCCGCCATGAAGGCGAGCAGCGCCGGGTAGGCCCAAGGAAGCGCCAACTCCGGCATATGCTCGAAGTTCATGCCGTAGACCCCCGCGAAGAACGATAGCGGGATGAAGATCGTCGCGATCATGGTCAGGACCTTCATCACCTCGTTCATGCGATTGCTGATGCCCGACAAGTGGAGATCCGTGGCCGCCGACACGAGTTCGCGGAGCGATTCCACGGTGTCGATCACCAACACGGCGTGATCGTGCACGTCGCGGAGGAAGATCCGCGTCTCGTCGGCCACCTGGTCGATGTCGCCCCGGTACATGGGTCCGAGCGCGTCTCGGAGCGGCCATACGGCCCGGCGAAGGATCATGATCTCGCGCCGCAGCGCGTGGATGGTGCGAATCGTGTCGGTCGACCCGGCGAACGCCTGGTCTTCGAGCGTCTCGATCTGGTCTCCGATCGATTCGAGGACCGAGAAATAGCTGTCGACCACCGCGTCGATGAGGGCGTAGGCAAGGTAGTCCGAGCCGCGGGCGCGGATACGCCCCTTCGCCTGGCGCAGCCGTTCGCGGACCGGTTCGAAGACGTCACCCGGACGTTCCTGAAAGGAAAAGAGCAGCCCGTCGGCAACGATCAGGCTCACCTGCTCGGCGGCGACGGTACGGGTGGCTTCGTCATAGGAGAGCATCTTGAGCACGACGAAGAAGTACGCCTTGTGGTCCTCCGTCTTCGGCCGCTGCTGCGTGCTGAGGACATCCTCGAGCACCAGCCGGTGGAATCCGTAGCGGGCTCCGATGTGTTCGAGGACCGATGGGTCGTGGAGACCATCCACGTTCACCCAGGCCACCGTCCCCGGTTCGGGCTGCGGGAGAAGCGCTTCGATCTGCGCCCCGGATTCCTCGCTCAGGTCGCGCTCGTCGTACGTCATGCGCTGGACGTAGACGGACTCGACCTTTCGGGGTCCGGTATGCATCAGCGTGCCGGGAGCCGATCCGGGCGGCTTCCTGACGGGGCTGACCACCCGGCCGATGACCCGGCGAGCCGTGACGAGGGGGGAGAGATGCGGGATCTTTTTGCCGGGTTCGGGACCCTTCATCGGTGTCCTCTCGAGAGCGTGGAGCGTCGGCTGGCTCGAGGGACGCTCCACGCCCGAGGCGCTATCTGGCGACCCTCTGTTCCAGGATGCGGTTGCTCGCGTTGAGCACCGCCTTCACCGCTGCCGCGGGCAGGTCCTCTTCGCGCTCGCACGGCGCGGCGCCGAGGAGACGGTAGGTTTCACCGCCGGCCTGCCCGTTGACTCGTGCGACCACCACCCAGCCGTCGAAGGCCCGCACCGCCTTCACACCCACGACATCGAGGTTGATGTTCGCGCTTTCGACGTCGTGGGTCGAGGCCACCGTGGCGACCACCGTGGACTGGGCTGCCGCCCGGAGAATGCCCTGCTGGGTTTGAAGGCACGGGACCTCGCCTTCGAACATGTCACCTTGCCATTCGAGTCGGACGGCGACCCGGCCGGATCCGTCCGGGGTCGTGACGTGCTCCAGGCTGTCGAAGCGCAGGCGGGAGCGCCCGTTCATGGGGTTGCTCATCAGAGTCCCGGCAATGGGCTATTGGGCAAGGTCACACAAGAGTAAGGTAGGCGCGCAGCGCCGCAAGGGGCGTGCCATCCCGCGACGACATTCCGTCGTCCCGTCGTGTGGGGTAGGTTGCCTGTACGGGAACGGAAATCCCGGGGTACTTTCGCATTATCTTCGGGTTCCGTACCTTAGCAGGACGCGAATCCGAGATACGGAACGCAGCGAGTGACGGAGGCGAAATGGCGACGGCTCAAGTGACCGACAAGAACACCGAGCAGAAGCAGAAGGCGCTGGATACTGCTTTGACGCAGATCGAGCGCTCGTATGGCAAAGGCGCGATCATGCGCATGGGGGCGGAAGGGGGGTTGGTCGCCATCGAAGCGATTTCCACCGGAGCCATGAACCTCGATGCAGCGATCGGCATCGGAGGGATCCCACGCGGCCGGATCAGCGAAATCTACGGCCCGGAGTCTTCGGGGAAGACGACGATCTGCCTGCAGGTGATCGCCAACGCGCAGCGCAAGGGCGGCATCGCGGCGTTCATCGACGCGGAGCACGCGCTCGACATCAACTATGCTCGCAAACTCGGCGTCGATGTGGACAATCTCCTGGTTTCCCAGCCGGACACGGGTGAGCAGGCGCTCGAGATCGCCGAGGTGCTCATCCGGAGCAACGCCATCGACGTGGTCGTGATCGACTCCGTGGCGGCGTTGGTGCCTCGCGCCGAGATCGAGGGCGAGATGGGTGACACGCACGTCGGACTCCAGGCGCGCCTCATGAGTCAGGCGCTCCGCAAGCTGACGGGCGCGGTGAGTCGCTCGCACACGTCGGTCGTCTTCACGAACCAGATTCGGGAGAAGGTCGGCGTCATGTTCGGAAGCCCCGAGACCACGTCGGGCGGACGGGCCCTCAAGTTCTACGCTTCGGTCCGGCTCGATATCCGGCGCATCGGTGCGGTCAAGGACGGGCAGGACGTGGTGGGGAATCGCACCCGCGTCAAGGTCGTCAAGAACAAGTGCGCGCCGCCGTTCAAGCAGGCCGAGTTCGACATCCAGTACAACGAAGGCGTGAGCCACACCGGATTGTTGGTCGACCTGGGCGTCGAGCATGGGATCGTCGACAAGTCCGGATCCTGGTTCTCCTACGGTGATCTCCGACTCGGTCAAGGAAAGGAGAACTCCAAGGCCTTTCTGGGGGAGAACGACGACATCGCGCTCGAGATCGAGGCGAAGATTCGGGACGCGCTCAGCCTACCCGGCGTCAAGGCCGCCAAGGGTGAGGAAGTGGAGTCGGAAGCGGACTGAACCGACGCCCCCGCGGGGGTCACGGGATCGGAGCGGGAGCGTTATCGTTAGGAATCCGCCCCAGGCTGGGCCGGATCCTTGCGAATCCTCTCCTGGAAGCACATGAAGACCGCCGAGATCAGAAGCCGATTCCTCGAGTTTTTCAGGGATCGGGGGCACACCGTCTACCCCAGCTCTTCTTTGGTACCCGCGGACGACCCCACGCTCCTGTTCACCAACGCGGGCATGGTGCAGTTCAAGCGGGTCTTCCTCGGAGAGCACGACCCCGGTTTCACCCGGGCCGCGACCGCACAGAAGTGCGTGCGCGCTGGCGGCAAGCACAACGACCTCGAGGAAGTGGGCCGTACCACCCGGCATCATACCTTCTTCGAGATGCTCGGCAACTTCTCGTTCGGCGACTACTTCAAGCGGGATGCCATTCTCTACGCATGGGAGCTCATGACCGAGGTCTACAGCCTCGATCCGGAGCGCTTCTACGCGACGGTTCATCATTCCGACGACGAGGCGGCTGAACTCTGGGCGAAAGAGATCGGGTTGCCTCCGGAGCGGATCTACCGACTCGGTGACAAGGACAACTTCTGGCAGATGGCGGACACGGGCCCGTGCGGGCCGTGCTCCGAGCTGCACTACGATCTCCGTGACGACCGCACGCCGGTCGGGAGCACCGACGAGTTCGTGCGGCTGAACGACTCTGGCCGGATCATCGAGCTGTGGAATCTCGTCTTCATGCAGTTCGACCGGGACGAGGAAGGCATCCTCGATCCGCTGCCCGCGCCGTGCGTGGATACCGGAGCGGGGCTCGAGCGCATCGCGGCCGTCCTCCAGGGGGCCGATTCCAACTATCACGCAGACGGATTCGCACCGCTCCTCGACCGCGTCGCGGAACTCGTCGGACGCCCGTACGAACCGGAGTCGGAAGGCGGGGTCAGCTACAGGGTTCTGGCCGATCATGCCCGTGCTGTGGCGTTCCTGCTCGCGGACGGCGTGTTTCCGTCCAGCGACGGTCGCGGCTACGTGCTACGGCGGATCCTTCGCAGGGGCGTCCGCCACGCCTGGCTGCTCGGGCGTCGGGAGGCCACGGTCGTCGGCGTCGTGGACGCCGTGGTGGAGACCATGGGTGCGGCGTATCCGGAGCTGGTGGAGCGAAGAGAGCACCTGCTCCGCATCACCCGTGCCGAGGAGGAACGGTTCCTCCAGACCATCGAGGGCGGGATGGAGCGGTTCTCGGAGCTCGCATCCGGGGAGCGCGGCACCATCCCAGGAGATGAGGCGTTCAAGCTCTACGACACCTTCGGGTTTCCGCTCGATCTCACGCAGCTCATGGCCGAAGAGCGCGGGTACGACGTGGACGTGGAGGGCTTCGAGGCTGCCCTCGACGAGCAACGTGCGCGCTCCCGCGCCGATCGCGCGTCGGCGGCGGGTGGGGCGCGCGAGCAGGAGATCGAGGGCGACTGGACCGTGTTGGCGACCGATCCGCAGCGCTTCGTAGGGTACGACGAGCTCCGGGCCGAGACACGAGTCCTCGCCTTCCGGATGGAGGGAGCGTCGGCGGGCGTCGTGCTCGAGGAGAACCCGTTCTATCTCGAGAGCGGGGGTCAGGTGTCGGACTGCGGACGGGTCCTGGGTGGCGGGTGGGCACTGGAGGTCGAGCGGGTCGTGCGCGTAGGCGAGCAGTCCGCGGTCTTCGGGAGTCTTTCCGGTGTCTTCCCGGGGGGCGATAGCGAGATCACCGTGGTGGCCGAGGTGCCCGAGGACGTCCGGCACGACACGGTGAGAAACCATACGGCCACGCACCTCCTGCATGCCGCGCTCCAGGAAGTGCTCGGCGACCACGTGGTCCAGCGGGGCTCTCTGGTGGCCCCGGACCGACTCCGCTTCGACTTCTCGCACACGGCCCCGATGACGCCCGAGGAGAAGAGGCGCGTGGAGGCGATCGTGAATCGACGTGTTTGGGAGGATCACCCGGTGTCCATCGGCCATCGCCCGTATGCGGACGCGGTCGCGGCCGGAGCCATGGCTCTGTTCGGTGAGAAATACGGAGACGAAGTACGGGTCGTTGATATCCCCGGGGTGAGCATGGAGCTGTGCGGCGGCACGCACGCCCGGCATACTGGTGAGATCGGCCTGTTCCGGATCGTGAGCGAATCCGGCGTGGCCGCGGGTGTGAGGCGCATCGAAGCGCTCACGGGTCCGGGGGCGTTCCGGTACCTCACCGATCGGGAGCGAGCGCTCGAGCGGGCGGCCGGCGTGCTCAAGACGGCTCCAGAGAACCTGACCCAGCGCGCCGAGCGTCTCCTGGAGGAGAAGGCCGAGCTCGAAACGTTGCTCGCCGAGTTGCGCGCGGGAGGGGGAGGGGGCGCCCAAGATGTCGTCTCCGAGTCCTTCGAGCTCGAGAATGGTGCGACTGCGTCGTACAAGGCCGTACGTCTGCGCGCCCGGGACGCGGACGATGCACGGGGATGGGGCGACGCGTTCCTGCAGTCCGGAGAGAGCGGTGTCGCCGTGGTCGCCGCCGAGATGCCCGAGGACCGGCAGGCGCTTTTCGCGTTCGTGACCGACGACCTCATCTCGCGGGGTATCCGCGCGGATGCGGTGGTTCGCGAGGTCGCCGCCCGGGTCGGGGGGAAGGGCGGGGGACGCGCCCATATGGCCCAGGCCGGGGTCAACGACGCATCGAAGCTGGACGAAGCGCTGCGCATCGGTGCGGACAAGGTACGGGAATGGCTTCTCGGCACGGCGGTGGAATGACGATGCCGCTCGAGTCGTGGCTGGCGAAGCGACACCCGCCGGCCGTGATGTCCCTCGACCCGTGGACCGCGGCGTATGCGGAGGAAGGTCCCGAGGGCCGCGTCCGGACGCTGAGCCGGCTCGCCGTGAAGGCGCTCGGATCCACCCGTGCCCGTCCTGGACGCGTGCGGGACAGCGCGTTCGAGCTGCTCGCGGCCGACGCGCTCCTGACCTACGCCTGTGAGGCCGCGCTGGAGACCGAGGACGTCGAGGAGGCGCTCCTGGGCGTTCTGGGCAGCGTGAGCGAACGTTGAACGACCACGACCTCACGTCGGTCGTCGATCTCCACAACCACCTCGTCCCAGGGGTCGACGATGGGGCGCGGGACGTGGCCGCGGTGCTCGAGTCCGTCGAGCGGATGACCCGGGTCGGCATCCGCAGGATCATCACGACGCCCCATATTCGGGCGGGGCTGACGCTGGTCCCTCGCGACCTCGAGCTCAGGCTCGACGAGGTTGAGCATGCCTGGGAGACCGCGGCAGACGCGATCGGTCTCGAGTTTCCGGAGGTGGAGTACCGTCAGGGCCACGAGGTGATGCTCGACGTGCCGGATCCCGACTTCTCCGATCCGCGCCTTCGCCTCGCGGGCACGGATTTCGTGCTCGTGGAATGGCCGCGCATGCACATTCCGCCCGCCACCACACGGGTGATCGAGGGTATTGTCGCCGCAGGCTATCGGCCCGTGGTCGCACACCCCGAGCGTTACGTGGGGGTGGGAGACTCCTTCGACATCGTTGGCTCGTGGCGCGACGCCGGGGCGGCGCTCCAGGTGAACTACGGTTCGTTCCTCGGCCGCTACGGCTCGGACCCCAGGATGAACGCATTCAGGTTGCTGCGGCGGGGGTGGGCGGACTATTTGTCGACCGACTTCCATGGCCGTTCCAACATGAAGCTCTACAAGCAGGAGGCCTGGGATCTCCTGGGTGAACTCGGAGCCCGCGACGTCCTGGCCACGCTGTGCGTCACGAATCCTTCGCGTCTGCTTCGGAATGAGCCGCCCCTTCCGGTGGCCCCGCTTCCCGACGAGCGCGGCTTCTGGGCACGCCTGAAAGACCTCGTCCAATCGGAGATGAAATGACGGACCGCGAAGGCCGCATCCGTGAGGCGCTGGCCGCGCACGCCGCGCTCGCCCGCGTCGTGTCGGCGGAAATGGCGACGGAAATCTCGGCGCTCGCTGACCGTAGCCTCGAGACGCTGCGAGCGGGCGGGAAGCTGTTGTTCTGTGGCAACGGGGGCTCCGCCGCCGACGCGCAGCATCTCGCCGCCGAGTACGTGGTACGCTTCGCCCGGGAGCGGGACGCCCTGGCCGCGCTGGCGCTCACCACGGACACGTCCATCCTCACCGCGGGGGGCAACGACTACGGGTTCGATTCGGTGTTCGAGCGGCAGGTCCGGGCCCTCGCGGCCCCGATCGATCTGCTCGTGCTCCATTCCACCAGCGGCGAATCGGAGAACCTGTTGCGGGCGGCGCGGGCGGCCCGCGTCGTGGGGGCGGGGACCGTGGCGCTCCTGGCGAAGGGTGGCGGCCGGCTGAAGGACGAGGTGGACCTCGCGCTCGTGGTGCCCACGGACTCGACTGCCCGGGCCCAGGAGGTACACCTCACGATTGGACACATCGTGTGCGATCTCGTGGAGACGGCGTTAGCTGGATGACCAGGTGAGCCGAGCGAACGCAGCCCCGGATCCGGCTCGCATCGAAGCGCCGCCGGCCGTGACCTGGATCGTGCGCACACTCGAGGACCGGGGCTTCGAGACGTGGACCGTCGGCGGCGCCGTGAGGGATGCGCTCCTCGGCCATCCCTCGGGCGACTGGGATCTCGCGACGAGAGCGCGCCCGGGCGAAATCCGACGTGCGTTCAAACGGACCGTGCCGGTCGGAATCGAGCACGGAACGGTCGGTGTGCTGGCTCGTGACGGGATCATGTACGAGGTCACGACCTTCCGGCGCGACGTGGAGACGGACGGGCGACATGCCGTGGTCTCGTTCGCGGACCGCATCGAAGAAGATCTTGCTCGTCGGGATTTCACCATCAACGCCATCGCGTGGCACCCCCTGACCGAACGGCTTCTCGATCCGTTCCACGGCCGGGAGGACCTCGGAGCGGGATTGCTCCGAACCGTCGGGGAGCCGGCGGAGCGGTTCGAGGAGGATTACCTGCGGGTGCTGAGAGCGATCCGCTTCGCGGGGCGTTTCGGGCTGCGCGTCGCGGACGAGACGTGGGACGCCATGCGCGCCGTGGTCGATCGGCTGCCGGATCTGTCCGCAGAGCGCATTCGCGACGAGCTCGTCAAGGTCCTGGACACCGACCCGCGGCCGTCCATCGCACTCCGCTTGTACGCCGATTCTGGGGCCCTTGCCGTGCTCTATCCCGAGTTGGAGGCACGCCGGACCGTGCCCGCCACCACGCAGGAAGGTGGCGATCCACCTTCCGAATGGGATGTCTGCTGCGCGACCGTCGACACGCTGCCGGTCGCCAACGCCACGCTCCGCCTTGCGGCCCTGATGTGGGGTCTCGCGCACGACGAAGCCGCGGCCCTGCTCATGCGGTTACGCCTTTCGAACGCGCAGATGGACCGGACCCTTCTGCTCGCGACCACGCCCGAGCTCCCGCCTCCGCACGCGACCGACACCGACTTCCGACGGTGGTTGAGCCGCACGGGATTGGAAGTCTGGCCGGCCGCGGTGCGTCTCCAGTTCGCGTTCGCGACGACACGCGCCCGACTCGGCCTTGCGACGGACGACGACGCGGAGAGCCTGGAGGCTTCTTGGAAGCGGGCTCGCGCCATCTGCGACCAGAAGCCGCCATTGAGCGTTGGGGATCTCGAGCTGAATGGGCGCGACCTCATCGCGCTGGGCCTCAAGCCGGGTCCGCGTTTCGGCACGATCCTCGAAGGGCTCCTTTCGTGGGTTCTGGAAGACCCGGCCCGGAACCGGCACGAGCTCCTTGCCGAGCGGGTGCAGGAGAAGATCGGCGATGCCTGAGCCCGACTTGTTCGGCGACCCCGGGGACAGGCGGAGAGGCGCAACGGGCGACGCTCCGCTTCCCGAGGGCTCGGCGAATGACCCCGAGGGCCTCGCGGAGGGCCCCGCTCCACTCGCGGCTCGCATGCGGCCGCGCACACTCGAGGAGTTCCGCGGCCAGGACCATCTCCTCGGAGAGGGACGGGCCATTCGAGCGATGCTCTCGGGGGGCCGGCCGGGGAGCATGATCCTCTGGGGTCCACCCGGAAGCGGTAAGACGACCCTGGCGCGGATTCTGGCCCGTGACACCGGCTTCTCCTTCGTCTCGCTGAGCGCGGTGACCGAAGGCATTCCGAGGGTACGCCAGATCATGGCCGAGGCCGAACAGCGCCTGAAGGCGACGGGACGCCGCACCATTCTCTTTTGCGACGAGATCCACCGGTTCAACAAGGCCCAACAGGACGCGTTCCTGCCCCACGTCGAGGCCGGGACGGTCATCCTGATCGGGGCAACGACCGAGAACCCTTCGTTCGAGGTCGTCCGGCCGCTGCTCTCCCGCGCGCCCGTTTACGTGCTCGAAGCGCTCACGCCCGACGACCTGCGCGGCATCCTGGAAGAAGCGTTGCGGGACGAGGAGCGGGGGCTCGGACAGGAGACGATCGAGATCAGCCCCGAAGCGCTCGACTTCCTCGCGGTCTCCGCCGACGGCGACGCGCGGCGTGCCCTGGGTGCCCTGGAAGCGGCTGCGGGACTGGCGGCTCGGGGCGGCACGATCGATATCGACGTCGCCCGCGAAGCGCTCCAGCACCGATTCGCGGCCTACGACAAGAGCGGCGAGCAGCACTACAACCTCATCTCGGCCCTGCACAAGTCCGTGCGAGGGAGCGATCCGGACGGCGCGCTCTACTGGTTGGCCCGCATGATCGAAGGGGGAGAGGACCCGCTGTACCTGGCGCGGAGGCTCGTTCGCATGGCGGTCGAAGACATTGGACTCGCCGACCCACGCGCCCTCGACGTCACGGTGGCCGCGCGGGATGCCTACCACTTCCTCGGCTCCCCCGAGGGTGATCTGGGGCTTGCGCAGGCGGCGGTCTACCTCGCCACGGCTCCAAAGTCGAACCGGCTCTACGAGGCATGGTCCGGGGCGCTGAAGGCCGCTCGAGCGACGCCGGGCGCGCCCGTTCCGCTCCACATCCGGAACGCGCCCACGGACCTCATGAAGGATCTCGGCTACGGGGGCGGATACCAGTACGATCCGGCGACCGAACACGGCGTGTCCGACCAACGTTACCTGCCGGACGAGGTCGCCGAGGCGCGGTTCTACGATCCGGGGCGCTTCGGTTTCGAGAAGACGATCCGGGAGCGACTGGAGTGGTGGGCGCGCCACCGGGACTCGTCCGGCGGGGAGGATGCGGAGTGATGGGGGCGGCGTTCCATGTCGCTTCGCCCGAAATCGGGTTCTTCGCGGATCGACCCTTGGCTAGTTTCGGAGTCGGGAGCGTGGCTTCGACCGCGCCCTGCCTCATGGATTTTGGGAGGGACCTCGGATTCCGACTCAGCTGATCGACCTCCGCACCCCCGTGGATCGCGCGGTACTGGTCGGCGCACCCGTCCAGGACGTGGATGCTCGGCTCGTGGAAGAGCACCTCGAAGAGCTCGGCCGCTTGACCGACACCGCGGGCGGCAAGGTGGTGGGCACGCTCGTGCAACGCCTCGACCGGCCGCAGCCCCGCTTCTACATCGGTGAAGGCAAGGCGCGTGAGCTCCGGGACATGGTCGAGGAGAGCGAAGCGAACCTCGTCATCTTCGACGAGGAGCTCAGCCCGGCCCAGGGGAAGAACCTCGAAGAGCTTCTCGAGGTCCGGATCATGGATCGCTCCGAGCTGATCCTGGACATCTTCGCGACCCGCGCGCGCTCGAAGGAAGCGCGCATGCAGGTCGAGCTGGCGCAGCTCCAGTATCTCCTTCCGAGGCTCCGCCGCATGTGGAGCCACTTGTCCCGGATCCGAGGTGGCATCGGACTCCGCGGGCCGGGTGAGACCCAGCTCGAAACCGATCGTCGGCTGGTCGGACTCCGGATTGCGGATCTGCGTGACAAGCTGCGCTCGGTGGGCAAGGCGAGGGAGACGCAGCGAAAGGCCCGCCAGGGCATGTTCCGCGCGGCTCTGGTCGGATACACGAATGCCGGAAAGTCCTCGCTCCTGCGCGCTCTGTCGGGCTCGGACCTCTTCGTCGAGGATCGGCTCTTCGCGACGCTGGACTCGGCGACGCGGACGGTGGAGCTCGGAAGCGGCTACGAGGTGCTGGTTACGGACACTGTGGGCTTCATCCGCAAGCTTCCCCATCACCTCGTGGCATCGTTCCGCTCCACGCTCGAGGAGGCGCGGGAGGCCGACGTGCTCCTGCACGTGATCGATGCGTCCCACCCGGATTGGGAGGAGCAGCGGGCGGTGGTGCACGAGGTGCTCGAAGACCTCGATCTGGAAGACCGGGCGTCCATCCTCGTGTTCAACAAGATGGACCGGCTGACGCACGCGGAGGAGGACGCGCTCCGTTCCAGGGTCCGCGCACTCGAGTCGACCCCGGCCGTCTTCGTGTCGGCACTCCAACCCGACACGCTCGAGGAGCTTCGGGAGACGTTGCGCGCTCGCACGCGTGCCCGGCTGGCGCACGTGCTCATCGAGTTGGAGGCCGCGGACGGCGAGGCCATCGCCGCGCTGCACCGTGAGGCCGAAGTGCTGGAGCAGACCGGCGAGGGGACGAGGGTTCGGGTGGACGCGCGGGTGCCGGCGGCCCTGTTGGGTTGGATCTCGGCGCGTCCGGACGTCGTGGTGGAGTTGTTGGAGCGATGACGACGGTCGCGATCGTAGGTCCGGGACGGATGGGATTGGCGCTTGGGCATGCCCTGCAACGCTCCGGCGAGCTCAGCGAGGTCACGGTCTACGGGCGCAGACCGGAGGCGCCCTCCCACCCCGTGTTCATGGAAACGGACGCACGATACGTGTTCGGCCTCGAGCCGTTGCGGGGGGATTGCTCGGCCGTATTTCTGGCCGTCCCCGACGACGCCCTGGCCGAGGTCGCGCACCAGGTCGCCGCTCAGGGACCCGCGCCAGGGTCGTGCTCGGCGTTCCATCTGTCGGGGGCGCTGCCGACGGACGTTCTGGCGCCGCTCCATGTCGCGGGCTATCAGGTGGGCACCTTCCATCCGTGGATCGTCGCTTCGCGCTCGGTCGCTGGCGCGGACCGGCTCCGGGGCGCCTACGTCGGGGTCACGGCATCGTCCGAAGCCACCCGGACCGCTCGCGAACTCGCTTCGCTCATGGGTGCCGAGATCGTGACCCTTCCGGCCAACCGGCGTGCGGTCGCGGACGCGGCGGTCGTCATGACATCGACCTTCCTCCCCGTGCTGCTCGACGCGGCCATGCCTCTACTCGAGGATGCCGGGGTGCCGGCGGACGACGCGCTGCCCGCGCTCGTCGCCCTTGCGCGTAGCGTGCTCGACGAGCTCGATCACGCCTCGGCGCCCGAGTTCCTCGGCACCCTGTTCGAGCGTGTGGATGCGGACGCTTTGGGGGTCCATCTGCGGGCGCTCGAGGGCGAGGAACGGCGGCTCTACGCATGGTTGGGACGAGAAGCCGTGCGACGTGCCGAGCTCGGGATCGGT
>JBBDSN010000141.1:25636-28192 GCA_040904885.1 Gemmatimonadota bacterium
GACGTGGCGTGCGACCTGCGCCCGATGCAGGCGACGCTCGTGCCCGAGAAGAGAGAAGAGATCACGACGGAAGGAGGCCTCGACCTGGGTAGCGCGTCGGCGCGTGAAGGGCTCGCCCGCGCGCTGGGCCGGTTGACCGAGGCGGGGGTGCGGACCTCGCTGTTCATCGACCCGGACGAAGACGCGATTCGGGCCTCGCTGGACCTGGGCGCGGACGCCGTAGAGCTGCACACGGGCGAGTACGCGAACGCCGCGGGTCGCAACGAGCGTGAGGCGCAGCTCTCGCGCCTCAACGCCGCGGCGTCTATTGCGGGCAAGCTAGGTCTCGCCGTGCATGCCGGCCACGGGCTCACCTACGAGAACGTGACGCCGGTCGCCGAGGTTCCCGAGATCGAGGAATTGAACATCGGGCACAGCATCATCTCCCGTGCGGTGTTCACCGGCATGGAGCGCGCGGTTCGGGACATGGTCGAGCTCGTTCGTCGGGCCCGCGCCGGGTCGTGAAGCACTGGGGGAAAGCCCTCTTCGGGCTCATCGTCACGGTTCTCCTGCTCTGGTGGGCCCTCTCCGATGTCGCGTTCGGCGAGGTCTGGGCGAACATCCGACGGGGGAATTTCTGGCTACTCGGCGCGTCCGTGTTCGTCGCGACGTTCGGATTCTTCATACGAGCGCTCCGGTGGCGGGTGCTGCTCATTCCGGTGAAGGCCGACACGAAGCTCCGTTCGCGGTTCGCGAGCGTGTCCATCGGGTTCATGGCGAACAACATTCTGCCCGCGAGGGTCGGCGAGTTCGCTCGAGCCTACGCGTTCAGCCGCATGGAGCCCGTCAGCGCTCCGGCCGCTCTCGGCTCGCTCGTGGTCGAGCGCCTGATGGACGGCATCATCCTGCTTCTCTTTCTCGTGCTTCCCGTCTTCACCCCTGGTTTCCCGTCGGCCGCCGCTCTGTCGGAAGGGTGGGGCGGCGCGCTCCTCAAAGCCGGCGTGCTGGCGGTGCTGGCGGTGCTGGCCGTCCTGGTCTGGCTCTCCGTCTGGCCGAAACCCTTTGTCCGGACGGTCGAGTGGGTCGCCCGGTATCTTCCCACGGTCGTGGCCCGGCCCATCGTCGACTCGCTGGAGGCCTTCCTCGACTCCGTCGCGATCCTGAAGCGGCCCAGGCTTCTCGTGGCCGGCGCGCTCTGGTCGCTCTTCTTCTGGACGTGGCACGGCCTCTCGTTCTGGCTCGGCATGCTGGCGTTCGGCATCGAAACCGGATTCGTGTCGGCGATCTTCACGGAGGCGGTCGTCGGATTCGGTGTGGCGATCCCGTCGGCGCCTGGCTTCTTCGGCACCTTCCACGCCGCGGCGAAGTTCGCCCTCAGCGACGTGTACGGCGTGCCCGAAGCCGAGTCGCTCGCGTTCGCCTTCGGGTACCACTTCGGCGGGTGGATCCCCATTACGCTGATCGGGCTCTGGTTCGCGTGGCGACTCGGGCTCTCGGTGAGCGAGATGGGCGAGGCCGAGGAGCGGGTCGAGGACGCCGTGGAAGAGCAGCTTCCGCCGGACCGCGCGGCGCGTGTGCCTGGAAGTGACGAGCATGCGAGCACGTCGTGAGCGTGAGCGTCGCGGCACCCGCCAAGGTCAACCTCTCGCTCCGGGTGCTCGGCAAGCGCGACGACGGCTTCCACGAGATCCGCACGGTCTTTCAGGCGGTCGATCTGGCGGATGAGGTGCGGATCGAGTGGAGCGCGCGGGACGTCTCGCTGCGGGTCGAGGGAGCGGATGTCGGTCCGGAGGCGGAAAACCTCGCGTACCGGGCGGCCATGGCATTCCTCGACGCTTCCGGCGAGGCGCGCGGGGTTCGGATCCACCTGGTGAAGCACATTCCGGCGGGGGCAGGGCTCGGCGGGGGATCGTCCGACGCCGCGGCCGTGCTCCGGTGCCTGGCGGCGATGTCGCCGTCTCCGCCGCCGAAGGAGGAACTCCATCGTATCGGAGCCGCCCTCGGATCGGACGTCCCGTTCTTCCTCGGCAGCAGCCCTCTGGCCATGGCGGAAGGCCGCGGGGAGCGCCTGACCGCGCTTCCGCCGCTTCCGGAAGCGCACGTCGTGCTGGTCATGCCCCCCGTGCACGTGAGCACCGCGGAGGCTTATCGGGCGCTCGGGCGGGAGCGTGTCACCGCCGAAGACTCGCGCCCCCGGGCTGTGGCGCCCCAGGACGATGCCCCCCGGAGCTGGCACGATATCTCGTTCGCGCTCCACAACGACTTCGAGGCGCCCGTCGCGTCCCGGCACACCGAGGTCGCGCGGTCGCTCTCGGCCCTGCGTGGGGCGGGCGCCTCGGGCGCGCTCCTGTCCGGCAGCGGAGCGGCGGCGTTCGGCATCTTCGGTGGCGCGGAGGAGGCCGCTCGCGTGGCGTCCATTCTGGAGCGTGACCTCGGGTGGCGCTGCACCTCCGTTCGGACGCTGACGAGCATGCCGGAGCTCGTGGCTTCGTAGAAAACGGCGCCAAGGCCTTGAACCGAATCGTCGTTCTCAGGTAGGATGTGCGTGCTGGCCCGTCGTCTAATGGCAGGACACCG
>JBBDSN010000142.1:0-4772 GCA_040904885.1 Gemmatimonadota bacterium
CGCCGCTTCGGCCGAACTCTCGTCGGCAGAAGAAGCCTCGACAGCGGATTCGTCGTCGTCACCGTCGTCGTCGGATCCTTCCTCGCCGTCCTTCAAGCGCTGGGCGATCATCTCGGGCTTGGGACGGCGCTTCCGCTTCGGGCGGCGCCGCGCAGGCCGATCCTTCTCGGTGGTCTCCCCCGTCTCGGTCGAGTAGGTCGTCGCCTCCACGTCCGCGGCGCGGCGACGCTCCTCTTCGGGCACCTCGCGACGGGCCGCTTCGATGGCGTCCGCCATCGCCTTGGCGATGAGGCCGACCGAGCGAATCGCATCGTCGTTCCCGGGAATCGGATAGTCGATGAGGTCGGGATCGGCGTTGGTGTCCGCGATCGCGATGATCGGGATGCCGAGCCGAGCCGCCTCGCGCACGGCGATGGTCTCCCGCTTGGCGTCGACTACGAACACCGCGCCAGGTAGGCGACCCATGTCCTTGAGGCCAGCGAGGTATTTATCGAGCTTGGCCCGCTCGCGCTCGAGGAGGAGCCGCTCCTTCTTGGTGTAGAACTCGAAGGCGTTCTCTTCCTGGCCGCGCTCGAGCTCCTTCAGGCGCCGGATCTGCTTCCGGATCGTCTGGAAGTTCGTCAGCATGCCGCCGAGCCAGCGCTCGGTGACCCAGAACGAGCCGCTGCGTTGGGCTTCCTGCTCGACCACACCGCGAAGCTGCTTCTTCGTGCAGACGAAGAGCACGCGTTCGCCGCGCAGGGCGACCTCGCGAACCGCTTGCTGAGCGACCTGCAGGCGGTCGAGCGTCTTGCGAAGGTCGATGATGTGGATGCCGCTGCGCTGGGCGAAAATGAAGGGCTTCATCTTCGGGTTCCAACGCCGGGTCTGGTGGCCGAAATGAACGCCGGCCTCCAGAAGTTGGTCGAGACCTACTTCCGACATGTTGTGACTCTTCTTTTTTGTTGGGGCCGATGTACGCCCCGGTCAGGATTTCGACGCGGCGAGCCGCGCCGTCGGGATCAACGCTTGGAGAACTGGAACCGCTTACGAGCCTTCGGACGGCCGGGCTTCTTCCGCTCGACCTGACGGGGGTCACGTGTCAGCATGCGTTTCTCACGCAGCAGCGCCCGGTTCTCTTCGTCGTGCACGACGAGTGCGCGGGAAAGTCCCATGCGCACGGCATCGCACTGACCCGTCAGTCCACCACCATTGACGCGAACGAAGACGTCGAATTGCCCGTCCATGTCCGTCACATTCATCGGCTCGGCGAGCCGGATCTGGTGCGTGGGGCGCGGGAAGTAGTCCGTGAGGGCACGGCCGTTCACGGTCCACTCACCCTTGCCAGGGCGTAGCATCACGCGCGCTACGGACGTCTTGCGGCGACCGACGGTCTGAATCTGTCCTTCTTGCTTCGGCATAGTCTTTGGATCCCTCTTCAGATGTCCAGGGGCTCGGGCCGCTGGCCCTGATGGGGATGCTCCGCGCCCGCGTAAACTTTCAGCTTCCGTCGCATGTGACGCCCCAAGGCATTCTTGGGGAGCATGCCCTTCACCGCGAGCTCGATGACCCGCTCCGGGTGGTTCGCGATCATCCGCTTGAAGGGGATGTGCTGCTCACCACCCATGTAGCCGGAGTGACGAAAGTACGTCTTCTGGTCGGCCTTCCGACCCGTGAGGCGTACCTGCTCGGCGTTGATGACCACGACGTGGTCGCCGGTGTCGAGGTGAGGCGTGTACATGGCCTTGTGCTTGCCACGAAGTACCCTCGCAATCTCGGTTGCGAGGCGCCCTAGGGTCTTGTCGGCCGCGTCCACGAGCCACCAATGGTGCTCGATGTCGTCGGCTTTGGGAGTATAGGTTCTCATGCCCGCAGTTTCACTGGGTTTGGCGCTTCCGGAATGGAGCTATCAAGGATAGTCCTGGTCCTCAGGGGTGTCAACAGAAGCTCACCGTTGCAAGAAGCGGGCTCCGGAGGGCCGTCGAGCGCTCAGCGGAACGTCTCGAGAAAGCGGGCCCGGGACTGATGCCGAAGCCGGACGAGGGCTTTCTCCTTGATTTGCCGCACGCGCTCCCGCGTGATACCCAGGATCTCACCGATCTCTTCGAGGGTCATCGGATCCTGGTCATCGAGCCCGAAGTAGAGCCGGAGGATTTTCGACTCTCGCTCTTTCAGCGATGCCAGCGCGTCTTCGACCGTCTGCTTCAGGGCGTGCTCGAACACCTCGTCTTCCGGACCCGGACCGTACTGATCGGGAAGATAGTCGAGCAACCGGGTGTCCTCTCCGGGCGTGAGCGGAGCATCGAGCGAGAGGTGGGAGTGGGAGATCGCGAGCGTACGCTCGACCTCCTCCTTCGAGATGTCGAGCCCCTCGGCGATCTCCTGCACTGTGGGCTCCCGCCCGAGCTCCTGCAGGAGGCTCGACGACTGCCGCCCGATCCGGTGCAGCGCGCCGGCACGGTTAAGCGGCACTCGTACGATGCGGCTCTGTTCGGCCAGCGCCTGAAGGATCGCCTGCCGGATCCACCACACCGCGTAGCTGATGAACTTGATGCCCTTGGTCTCGTCGAATTTGTGCGCCGCGCGGATAAGCCCGGTGTTCCCCTCGTTGATGAGGTCGGAAAGCGGCACGCCCTGGTTCTGATATTTCTTGGCGACGGAGACCACGAAGCGGAGGTTCGAGCGTACCAGCTTGTCGAGCGCTTCGGGGTCCTGTTTCCGGATCAGCTTCGCGAGACGGGCCTCTTCGGCCCGGTCGATCAACGGGTACTGGCTGATCTCCTTGAGATACTGGTCGAGCGACCCTTCGCCCTTGCCGCCCTTCCGTGGAGAGAACGTCATCGGCGCACGCACCCCTCCTGCCACACCCGCAGGGATCGGACCCTCGGGGCGCGATGGGGCGTCTCGGACATTCGCGGTCGGACGGTCGTCAGCGGATCGGGGCTCCCAGCCTGTTCCAGCGGATCGTCTGGAGCCAGGCGAATCTGGATTCCGGGACTGGATCGAATGAATAGTACACGCGCCAGGGCTTTCCGCGAATGCGGTCGCGCGCTACGAAGCCCCAGTAGCGTGAATCTTCGCTGTTGTCGCGATTGTCTCCGAGCACGAAGTAACGCCCTGTAGGGACGACGATGGGGCCCCAATTGTCGCGTGTAGGTTCGTATCTTCGCCGTGTGCTCGCGATCAGGTGGTTCGACTGCCACTGCATGTCCGGGTGCATGGCGTCTCCCCGACGGTCGACGTAGCGGGCGTAGGGCTCCGCGATCGCGGCCCCGTTCCGGAACAACTGCTTGTCTCGCATCTCGATCGTGTCGCGGGGCAACCCGACGATGCGCTTCACGTAGTTCTTGTCGGGCTCGTGCGGCGGGTGGAAAACGACCACGTCACCCCAGCCCGGCTCGGCGAACCCCGGTATGCGGAGATCCAGCCCCGGGAGCGTGGTCCCGTAAACGGCCTTGTTGACGAGCAGGAAGTCCCCGACCAGAAGCGTCCCTTCCATGGAGCCGGTCGGAATCTTGAACGCCTCGACGCCCCAAGCGCGGATCACCAGGAACACGAGGAGCGCGACGACCACGGAGCGGAGCCAATCCGCGATACCTCGACCGATCGCGCCGAACCTGCCGGTCACCCGGTCGGGGCCCGCGCGCTGCGCCTCTTGAGCCGCTGTCTCGGAATCCCGCATCGCTCCTCGCCTGGACCGAGGGCGTTCGACCCTCGACCACCGGGCCACGCCGACTTGAACGGATCGCGTCCATACACACCCCCGAGACCCTCGTTCCGCGGTCCCGAGGCGCTTTCGCGGACGCTGTCCTCAATATAGCGTGGGGTCATGAACCGGGGAGGGTCCTCCTCGTAAGCCAGCGTCCTCAGGCGCCTCCGCAATCCGCTCGAGCGCTCCATGAATCAGCCTCTCAAGGTCCTGCTCCTGCTCACGGCAATCGGCGCCGGGGTGACGTTCGCGATGTCGCCGGGTGTCCAGCCCACGGGGGACCCGGCCAGGACAGGGACCCTCGCTCCGTTGACGCCTGTCGACACGGGGAGCGTGCTCGGCCCACTCCGCTGCCCGCCGGGCGGCTATCTGTGCGCCGATGTCGAGCGAGCCGGGACGATCCGTGTACGCCGCTGGACCGCTCCCGTGACAACGCTCGTCGTGCACGTGCCGGTCCCCGACTTCGAAGCTCCAGCCGAGGCCGCCCGGCTCCAGAGCGCAGCCGCGGCCGGAGTCCGCGCGTGGAACGGACACCCCTTCCCCGTGCGTATCGAAACCCGATCCGACGAGGGGGCGCACTTCTCCGTGCGGTGGGTCCGTACCCTCGGCGGCGACGCGGTGGGGGTCGCTCGGACCCGGTGGTCGCTGGCCGGAGGACTCCAGGTCACCGCCGTCGACCTGGCCACGCGCAATCCGTTCGCTCCCGACGTTGCCATCGATCCCGCGCAGGTTCGTCTGACGGCCGCTCACGAGATGGGTCACGCGCTCGGTCTGCCGCACAGTGACTTCGACCGTGACGTCATGTACCCCAGGAATACGGCATCTTCCCTGACGGCGCGCGACTACCGATCCATGGAGTCACTCTACGGCCTCCCGGACGGAGCCGAGCTCGCCCCCTGAGACGTCGCCTCAGTCTTCGCGCACGAGGCCGTATTTTTCGATCTTCTTGTAGAGGTTGGACCGGGGCATGTCGATGCGCCTGGCGGTCTCCGCCACGTTCCAGTCGTGCTCGCGCAGCTTCTGGAGAATGAAGGCTCGCTCGGCGAGATCCTTGAAGTCCTGAAAGGTCTCGGCCGCCAGCAGG
>JBBDSN010000143.1:0-4690 GCA_040904885.1 Gemmatimonadota bacterium
TCTAGCGGGTGAGCGTCTTCATCGTTCGCCTTCGCTCGGCTCGGTGTAGACCGCTTCCAGCAGTGGGGAAGGGTTGGCCGGGGGTGTGACAGCGAGGGGTGGGGAGGCACGGTTGGTGCTCGATGGTCGGCTTCCTGACGCAGTCAGGGATCCCGGCTGTCGTCCTCGGCCACCCACCCTCGGGCAGGGTCCCAGGACGCCCCCAGGGATCCGGTCCCACCGGCTGCCTCCATGACCGGAAGAAGGAAAGTGCGGAGGTCGTCTACCAGGGCACCCGCGTCACGTGGGCCGTCTAGCCGACCCCGGCTCAGGAACCCTCGCCACTGGACCTCCCGATCCGGCGACCTGAGAAAGTCGGCGGTGAGTAGCAGCGGCTCGCCTTCGGGTAGCGGGGTCTTTCTGCGCTGGAATGTGGCCTGGACAGCCCTCACGAGGGACGCCCCCTCGAAGGGGAAGGCCGTGGCGAGCTGGTGCAGATCATAGAGGTCCTTGAGTCGCGTGTTGGTCACGCCCAGGGACACCATGGCCTCCAGTTTTTCGGCGATCACCGACTCCCGCGGGTACGTCAGGATCCGAGGCGGGAGATGATCCAAGAGAACGGGGTACACCTCCCTGGTCGGTGAGGGGACAACCGCATCCCCAAAGCCCACGTCCACCTGCACCGGGATACGGGCTCCCGCCAGGCGGGCCTCGAGTCTCACGCGGACTCCCCCGTACTGGTTTGGGTCGCGGATTCCTTCTCCACGCACGGTGTCAGGGTCGAAAACGATTCCGTCGGGAGCCTCGACGTCGCAGAGGTCCCGGATCGCGGAGACCACTTCGGAAATCTGGCTCGGGCCCCGTCCAAGGAGATCAAGGTCCCAGGTAGCGCGCCGGTCGTTGGGGGTCCAGAGCCTGAACAGGGTGGCGCCCTTCAGGATAAATCGGTCGCTGTGCGGCGAAATCCCGAGACGGAAGAGGAGGCGTTCGGTAGCGAACTCGGAGAGAACGAGCTGGAACTCCACCCCCCTGCTCCGAGCGAGAGCGCGGAGCCGATCTCGCACCGAGGCAGCCAGGTTGGTGGGCGTTCCGCGTGGGTTCATCCCACGGCCTCCAGGTAGGGGCGGATGACCCGCTCCACCCGATTGATCCCGGCGAAGCGCCAGACGGCTTCGAGTCCCCTGGGGTGCGCGTCCCGATAGGCGCGGAGGGCTTCAACAGCGACATCAATGCCCACCTTGTTCCGGAACTTGAAGCAGTCGGCAACGGTCTTGGCCGCGCTGTACACCCGGACCGGCACACCGTCCACCCGGTACTCTTCCACCCCTTCGGACAGAGAGCGTCCAGACAGATAGATGAAGCGAAGGGGAGGGTGCTCCACCTCAGGTCGCCAGGCCTTGCGCTCGATGGCGACCCAGACCTCGAATGGGTTCACCGTCGTGAGGCCGTGAAAGCGAAGCGCCGTCAGGAGGCACATCACGCCTCCGGGGATACGCCGGGCGGCCTCGGCAAGATCGGCTCGCTCGCTCTGGGGGGCGTCGGGGTCGCGATACAGACCCCAGCCCACGCGCTCCAGAACGCCCTGATCCACGAGGCGCCGGATCTGGGTGCGGGAAATCCCCTCCGCCTCCAGGTGTTTGGATCGGGCGATCCCCCTGGACCGGAGGATAGCTCGAGCTCGCGCTTCTGCTGTCCGCGTCATGACAAATCCTCGGCAGTTATCAGCAAGTGCCGAGATATTGTAACACCACAGGAGACGGGATTGCCAGTAGGGGCGGGATCCGACCCCAAAGGCCCTCTCGAGGGCGGAAGCAAGGTAGGACGGGGCATCTGGCTGAGGAAGCGGCCGGAGATGGAGTGAGGGCGCAGCGCCGGGGGGTGCCGTTGGCAACCGGAGGGACGAGGCGGGCGAGCAGGCTCCGGAGCGTGAATGCGCCGCCGAGGCGGGCGCTGCGTCTCCACATGGACGGACACGTTTCTTTCATGTGGACGTAGAGCAACCTTGCAATCAGCCGATGCCCTGGCTTACAGTTGGCCGCATGACCCATCCGCGATTCGCAAAAGCACGCCTGCTCGAGGCGCTCTCGGACACGCCCGCGGTCCTGATCCATGGGCCGCGCCAGTGTGGTAAGACGACCCTTGCCCAGATCGTGGGGGAGGAGCGGGGTTACACGTACCTGAGCTTCGACGACGACGTGACCCTCTCCGCGGCGAAGGCCGACCCCGTGGGCTTCGTCGGCGACCTTCCCGAGCGCGTGATCCTGGACGAGGTCCAGCGCGCCCCCGGGATCTTCATGGCCCTCAAAACGGCCGTGGATCGCCGCCGCATCCCGGGGCGGTTTCTGCTGACGGGGTCGGCCAACGTTCTCCTGGTACCGAAGCTCGCGGATTCCCTCGCTGGACGCCTGGAGATCTTGCGGCTTCATCCCCTGGCCCAGTGCGAACTCGCAGGCCGCGAGCCCACCTTCCTGGACGCACTGTTCCAAGGTGGATTTCGCACGCGCGCCCACGAGCGCCTCGGTAGGAAGCTGACTGAGCGCGTCGCGGGAGGTGGTTATCCTTCCGCGCTCGTCCGCCCGGCGGGGCGTCGCCGGGAGGCGTGGTACCGCGACTACATCGAAACGCTGGTCCAGCGCGACGTGCGCGACCTCTCTCGCATTCGTTCGCTCGATACGCTCCCCCGCCTGCTGGCCATGGCCGCAGGGCAGACGGCCAGCCTCATCAACATCAGTGACCTGGCGGGCCCGTTTCAGGTGACCCGCCCGACGATTCGTGACTACGTGACGCTGCTGGCACACGTCTTCTTGTTGGAGGAGCTCCCGCCCTGGCACACCAACCGGCTGAAGCGCCTGGTGAAGACGCCCAAGTTACATATGGGCGATTCAGGGCTGGCCTGTGCCCTCCTGGGGCTCGACGCCGAGGCACTCTGGGAAGATCGGACCGCCCTGGGCCCGCTGCTCGAGACCTTCGTGTACCAAGAACTGCGCCGCCAGGCGAGCTGGCATGAGGACCCTATCCGCTTCCATCACTTCCGTGACAAGGACATGGCGGAGGTGGACATCGTACTCGAGCGTCGCGCCGGTCAGGTGGCCGGGGTCGAAGTGAAGGCCGCCGCGACGGTCACCGCCACCGACTTCCGCGGCCTGAGAAAGCTGAGAGAGGCGGCCGGGAAGCGGTTCGCGGCGGGTGTGGTGCTCTACGACGGCGAAGCCAGCGTGAGATTCGGGGATGGGTTCCATGCCGTGCCGATCCGTGCGCTCTGGGAAGAGATCTAAACCTCGCCCACCCGACTCGGACGAGACGGGCGGGACCGGTCACCCCGCCCCGACCCACCGTCGACGGGCGGATGCTTCGCGATCCAGACGACGAGCCGAGCCGCACGGTGCGCGAAGAGGGTGTTCGCGACTGAGCCATCGACGGTCGGTGGTGCCTGTCGGATGGTATCTCGCCCCAAGCCGGCCAGATGCTGAGAGGAGATGGCAGGTTCGGAAAAGCGGACGGGCGTTGTCACGCCCGATAATTTCATGTTAATGTCATTAATATGAAATATGAGGCAACGACCCGAACCTACAAGATGAAGGCTCGGGCCAGGTCGGTGGCAGAGACCGGCGAGCGGATACTCGATGCCGCCTGGGGGCGATTCTCGAAGATGGCGTTCGACGACGTGACCTTCAACGACATCGCCGAAGACGCAGGCGTCAGCGTTCAGACGGTGATCCGGAGGTTCGGCTCCAAAGAGGAGCTGTTCACCACTCTCAGCGAGCGGGAAAGCGCCCGAATCCGTGCGGAGCGGGAGCCTCTCCATCCAGACGATGTGACCATGGAGTCGGCAGTGGAGGCTCTAGTCGGGCACTACGAGCGCGACGGCGAGACCGTCCTCAACCTCCTCGCGCAAGAATCAAGGTTTCCACTGATCGCCGCTGCGGTGTCGGCCGGGCGGGACGCACATGAGAAATGGGTCGAACAGCACTGCCGACCGATCCTTGATGGCGCCCGCGGGTCCGAGCGCAAGCGGAGACTGGAGGCAGCCATCGCGGCGACGGATCTCTACGTGTGGAAGTTGCTCCGTCTCGACCGCGGACTCAGTCGGGACGAGGCAGAGAAAACGATGCTGACCCTCCTCGAGGGTCTCAAACGAATAGGAGAAGGAGAATGGCTCGAGTCTTGATCTACACCTCACCGGCGAGAGGACACCTCTATCCCGCCATGGGGCCGGCAACGGAGTTATCGGCAAGAGGTCACGAGGTTCATGTCGTGACTCTCTCCGGTGAAATCGACCTTGTGCGCTCACAGGGTCTGTTCGCCGAGTCGATCGATGGGGCGATCGAGTCCAGGGAAATGGACGATTACAAGGGGAAGAACCCGATGGAGGCTCTTGCTCTGGCTGTGGCAACATTTGCCGACCGGGCACCAATCGACCGGACCGATCTCCAACACCACATCGACCGGGTCCAGCCCGACGTCCTCATCATCGACACCAACAGCTGGGGCGCCCTGGCTGCGGCCGAGGCATCGGGTATTCCCTGGTGTTCATTTCAACCGTATTTCACCCCCCCTTCCATCATCGGACACGCCCCCATTCGGCCCCGGTTTCGCGCTGGCGCGAGGACCGATCGGTCGGGTCCGGGATCGACTGCTCCGCCCGTTGACGTTCGGCCGGATGAGCAAGATCGCCCTGCCCTCAATCAACAGCGTGCGCACAGAGGAAGGG
>JBBDSN010000144.1:0-4635 GCA_040904885.1 Gemmatimonadota bacterium
GAGACGCTCGGAGGCCGAAGGTGCGACCGCGGCGGTGGCGGTGGTGGATCATGGAGGATCTCGGGAGGGAGTCCAATAGGTTCGGGGTGTGACGTCCACGTTCCGAGCAACACTCGTGCCAGGGTATCGCCGCCCGCACGCGTCGGGCGCGGACCCAGCAGCCGGCTACTGAATTCTCCGCTGATCACGCCCCTGGTGGTGGCCCAGCAGCTCGTGCGTTCCGACGTGCCGCTGATGGTGGGCGCGTCGGTCGCGGTGCTCCTGCTCGCGCTCGACGGAATGATCGGGCGTCTGGAGGGGGCATGCTCTTCACCGCACTGGTGGCCTATACGGCATTCTTGATCCGGCAGAGCCGGCGGGCATCGGGAGGCGGCCCGGTGACTTCCGGGTCTCCGCCTGACACCGATGCGCCCCAGTCGGCCTCGTGGCTTCGGAACGTGGCGCTGATCGTTGCGGGACTCGCCGCGCTCGTCCTGGGTTCCACCTGGTTGGTGGCCGGCGCGGTCACGATCGCCGAGACGTTGGGGGTCAGCGAGCTCGTGATCGGTCTCACGATCGTCGCCGCGGGGACGTCGCTTCCCGAGGTCGCCACCTCCATGCTGGCAACGGGACATCGCCGTCGGTAATGTCGTGGGAAGCAACGTCTTCAACATCCTCCCGGTGCTGGGCCTTTCGTCCATGGTTGCGCCCTGTGGCATCGACGTGGCGCGCTCCGTCCTGACCTTCGACATGTTGGTCATGATCGCGGTGGCCGTCGCCTGTCTTCCCATCTTTTTCTCCGGACACCGGATCGACCGCTGGGAAGGAGCCCTGTTTCTCGGTTATTACGTAGCGTACACGGCCTATCTGGTGATGCACGCCGCGGACCATCCCACCCTCCCGGCGTTCCGGACCGCGGCCGTCTACTTCGCGTTGCCTCTCACCGTGATCACACTCCTCGTCGTGGGCACGCGGACGCGAAGCGCTCGGGAGCGGCCATGACCGTCCGGCCCTCACGTCCCGGTCTCCCATGCCGTCGCCCAAGTGCGAGTGAAACCTTTGGAGGGCCATCGGGTCCCAACGGACATAGGATAAGGGAGTATGGCTTAGTCAATATGGGTACCCACATGAAAACCACTGTGGAGATCTCCGATCCCCTGCTCGAGTCGGCGAAGCGCCATGCCCGTGCACGTGGGACGACCCTGCGGGCTCTGATCGAAGAGGGCCTCCGCATCTTACTGGCAGAAGCCGTGTCGGAGCAGGGGGCGTTCGTGCTACGGGATGCCAGCGTAACTGGCAACGGGCTTCAACCGGACGTGCGCGCCGGAGCGTGGGACCGGATGATCGCCCTGGCCTACGAGGGTCGTGGCAGTTGATCGCGCTCGACACCAATATCCTGGTGTACGCTCATCGGGCAGACGGACCCTGGCACGCCGAGGCTTCGGCGGTGGTTCGGGCCCTGGCGGAGGGTTCGGCACCCTGGTCGATCCCGTGGCCGTGCGTTCACGAGTTCCTGGCCATCGTCACGCACGCCCGGATCTTCGATCCGCCGACGCCACTCCCCAAAGCCGCCGACCAGGTTGCCGCCTGGCTGGAGTCGCCCTCGGTCGTTCTGCTCTCCGAAGGCCCCGGGTACTGGACTCAGTTGGCCGGGACGCTGGTAGGTGGCCGTGTCATGGGTGCGAAGGTGCACGACGGGCGGATCGCGGCCCTGTGCACGCATCACGGGGTGCGGGAGTTATGGACCGCCGACCGCGACTTCTCGCGCTTCCCCGCCCTGACGGTGCGGAACCCGTTGGTCCGCTGATGTCGCCTTCGACGAGGTTGCTCACCTGAATCCCGCCAGCACCTCCTCGAGCCGCTCGCTCCCCGGGCAGAGATCCTCGAACGGAAGGTCCACCAGCTCGCGGTCGATCGTGCCCAGCGTCTCCACATGGTCCGGCGCGTCCGCGTCCACGTACAGGAGGCCGGTCGGGATCTCGCCCTCGGCCTGGCGGGCGCGGATGTACCGGTCGACTTGGTCGCGGTCCTCGGGGTCGTAGTCCTCGGGCACCTTCCGGAAGCGGATCGAGCTTCCATCAGGAAGCCGGACCTCGCGCGCGGTGCCCGGCTCGTACGACGTGGTGATCTCGGCCATCGGGAGCACCAGGTCCGCTTCGACGGCTGCTTCGAGGTGCTCGCGGGTGTACCTGTAGCTCTTGGTCGAGCCCTCGTGGTCGTTGAACGCCACGCACGGCGAGACGATATCGATGAACGCGAAGCCCTTGTGCCTGATGCCCGCCTCGAGCATGGGCACGAGTTGCGCCTTGTCTCCGGAGAAGCCGCGCCCCACGAACGTCGCCCCGAGACCGAGTGCGAGCAGCACCGGGTCGATCGGAGGCTGGTGGTTAACCTGCCCGCGCTTGGCCTTCGTCCCGATGTCGGCCGAGGCCGAGAACTGCCCCTTGGTGAGCCCGTACACCCCGTTGTTCTCGAGCAGGTAGAGCATGTCCACGTTCCGCCGCATGGCGTGGCATAGCTGGCCCAGCCCGATGGCGAGCGAGTCTCCGTCACCGGACACGCCGATGTACGTCAGCGCGGGGTGTGCCGCCTGGGCGCCCGTCGCGATCGAGGGCATGCGACCGTGCACCGAATTGAAGCCGTGTGCCTGTCCGATGAAGTAGGTAGGCGTCTTCGAGGAGCACCCGATGCCGCTCAGCTTGGCGACCCGGTGTGGCTCGAGGCTCATGTTCCAGGCGGCTTGGATGACGGCAGCGGTGATGGAGTCGTGCCCGCACCCGGCGCACAGCGTCGACATGGCGCCTTCGTAGTCGCGGCGCGTGAGTCCGATGGCATTGGTGGCGAGCCTCGGATGGCGGACCTTGGGCTTGGCGATGTGCGTCATGCGTGCTTCCTCTTGATCTTCGCAGTTTCCGCGGTAACTGGTGGCCCCGGCGGGTGACGGGGTGTGGCGTCCGTCACCACGGCAGCTCCCTTGCCTGCCTGCCGGTCCGCCCCCACGCCCAACTCCACCGCCTCGATCACCTCCTTCGCACTCAGCGGCATCCCGCCGTACGAGAGCACCGACACCATCCGCTCGAGCGGGAACTCGGTCTCGAGCGCGAGCAGCGAACGTAGTTGGCCGTCCCGGTTCTGCTCGATCACGTACACCTCCTCGTGGCCCTCCAGGAACGCCTCCACCTCGGGCCCGAAAGGGAACGCCCTCATGCGCATCACGTCCGCGTCGAGCCCCCGGTCGGCCAACCGTGCCCGCGCCTCGAGCACCGCGGCGCGGCACCCGCCGATGGTCACGAGCCCGATGGGCGCCGGGTCTTCGATCTCTCCGCTCGGGCCGACTTTCGCCGCGTGCACCTCCGGATTCGGAGTCCGTGCCACCGATCCGCCGATCTTCCGGTCGAGGCGGTCGACCACGTCCTCATACGCGTCGGCGTCTTCGGTGTAGCGCCCGTAGCGGTCGTGCCCCGATCCGCGCGTGAAGAACGCGCCCTTCGGATGCACCCCAGGCAGCGTACGCGCGGCGATGCCGTCGCCGTCTACGTCCAGGTAGCGGTAGAACTTCTCCGTCTTCTCGAGCTCGTCGGCGCTGAGCACCTTCCCGCGGTCGGGCACGTAGGCGTCGTCCCACCGGATCTCCGGAACGACCCAGTCGTTCATCCCGATGTCCAGATCCGACACGACGAACACGGGCGTCTGGTACCGCTCGGCGAGGTCGAACGCCTCGACGGCCATATCGAAGCACTCGCCCGGGTGCGCGGGGAAGAGCGCGATGTGCCGCGTGTCTCCGTGCGAGGCATACGCGACCATCATCAGGTCGCCCTGTTGGGTCCGCGTGGGCATCCCTGTGGAGGGTCCGGTGCGCTGGATGTCGAAGATCACCGCGGGGATCTCGGCGTAGTACGCGAGTCCGATGAACTCGCTCATGAGCGAGATCCCCGGGCCGCTCGTGGCGGTGAACGAACGCGCGCCGACCCACGAAGCTCCGACCACCATCCCGACGGCGGCGAGCTCGTCCTCGGCCTGGATGATCGCCACGCGGCTCTTTCCCGTCTCCGGGTCCTTCCGGAGCTTGGCGCAGAACCCGGTGAACGCGTCCACGAGTGAGGTCGACGGCGTGATCGGGTACCACGCGGCGACCGTGGCCCCAGCATACACGCAACCGAGCCCGGCGGCGGTGTTCCCGTCGATGAGGATGTGCCCCTTGGTCTCGTCCATCGGCTCGAGCCTGAACGGAAGGGGGCAGTCGAAGTGCTCCTTCGCATGATCGTACCCCAGGCGCACCGCCTCGTAGTTCGAGTCGAGCAGGGCCTTCTTCCGGCCGTACGTCTCTTTCAGGAGCGTGTCGATCACCTCGAGGTCCATGTCGATCAGTGCGGCAAGGACGCCGGAGTAGGCGATGTTCTTGAGGAGGATGCGCGCTCGGGCGCCTTCGAAGCGCTCGTTGCAGAGCCGGGCCAGGGGGACGCCGAGGAAGGTCACGTCTTCGCGTAGCAGCTCGTCGGAGAGCGGCCAGCTCGAGTCGTGCAGCACCCATCCACCGGGACGCACCTCCCGGACGTCCCGTTCGTACGTCGCGGGGTTCATCGCCACCATCATGTCGAACTCGGCCCGGCGCGCCGTGTGCCCCTCGCCGCTCACCCGGATCTCGTACCAGGTCGG
>JBBDSN010000145.1:0-27005 GCA_040904885.1 Gemmatimonadota bacterium
GCCTTCTAGCCGTCGCTCTCCGGTCAAGCCCGCGCTTTCTCGCTCCGCTTGGGCTGCACGTCGTGGAAGACGAGGTCCTTTTCCTGCTCGACGGTGCGCTTCAGGGCCCACTCCGTGTCGAACAGGATGAGCGGGGTGCCGTCGGCGTCCTCGACCTGTCTGCGCCCGTAGAGCGAGGCCACCTTTTTGATGGTGGCTTCCGGACCGGTCACCCACCGCGCGCAGTGGAAGGGGAGCACCTCGAGGCGGATGTCGACGTTGTACTCGCGCTTCAAGCGATCGACGAGTACGTCGAACTGGAGCTGGCCCACCGCGCCCACGATCGGCACCGGGCCCGTGATGGACGGCGCGAACAGAAGCAGGATCGTGCCTTCTTCCGCGAGGTGGCGAAGCCCCCGATCGAGGTGCTTTCTCCGGAGCGCGTCTTCCATGCGGACCTGCGCGAAGAGCTCCGGCGAGAACCTCGGCACGCCCGGGTATTCGATCTGCTCGCCGACCGCGACCGTGTCGCCCACCCGCAGGCTGCCCCGGTCGTGCAGCCCGACGACGTCCCCGGCCACTGCGTCTTCGCTATGGGTCCGCTCGCGAGCCATGAACTCCTGCGGCTGCGCCAGGCGCAACGTCTTTCCCGTGCGCGCGACGCGGGCCTCTTCTCCGGGTTCGAAGCGACCCGAACAGATGCGTACGAACGCGATGCGGTCACGGTGTCGTAGGTCCATATTCGCCTGGACCTTGAAGACGAACCCCGAGAACGGATGCTCGGCGGGGTCGATCGGACCGTGGTTGCTTTCCCGTGCCGTGGGTGGTGGCGCGGAGGCGAGGAAGCGCTCGAGGAAGACGTCCACGCCGTAATTGGTGAGTGCGCTCCCGAAGTAGACCGGGGTCGCCTCACCGGCCGCGACGGCGTCGAAGTCCATGGGGGTGCCCGCCACCTCGATCAACTCGACTTCGTCCTGTAGCTGTAACACGCCCTCGGTCCCCAGGACCTTCTCGAGGTCCGGATGATCGAGCGCCACGGTCCGGGCTTCGGGACGGGACTGACCGTGGTCGTCGGTCTTTGTGTACATGATGACCTGCTTCTCGGCCCGATCGTAGACACCGACCAACCGTCCGGCCACACGCACCGGCCACGTCGCGACGAAGCAGCGGATCCCGAGCTCGGCTTCCACGTCGTCGATGAGGCCGAGTGGGTCCTCGCCCACGCGGTCGCACTTGTTGACGAACGTGAAGATCGGCAGCCGTCGCCGCTTGCAGACGCTGAACAGCTTCTCGGTCTGTGTTTCCACGCCCTTACGGTTATCGAGCAGCATGATCGCGCTGTCGGCCGCAGTGAGGGCGCGGTAGGTGTCCTCCGAGAAGTCTTGGTGGCCGGGTGTGTCGAGCAGGTTGATGCGGAACCCGCGGTAATCGAAATGAAGCACGCTGGCGGTGATCGAGATGCCACGCTCCTGCTCCATGTCGAGCCAGTCCGAAGTCGCGTGTCGTGACGCACGTCGGCTCTTCACCGATCCGGCCGCGTGGATCGCGCCTCCGTACAGGAGGAGCTTTTCCGTAAGCGTGGTCTTGCCGGCGTCGGGGTGGCTGATGATCGCGAAAGTGCGTCGCCGAGCGATCTCCTCGGCGAGAGATATCGTCATGAACTGCTGGATGGTTCGAGGAACTTCAGGGTCTGACGCTGCATAGCCGCCATCCGACCGTCGGTCGGCGCTGAACATTCTAGCGTGTCCGGGGTTGTACTTTGGCTAGACACTGAAGGTAGCATTCAAGAGACGACACAGGAGACCCCGCCCATGGCCGATGCCAAGCAAGGCGACACCGTACACGTTCACTACACCGGCCGCCTCGCGGACGGTACCACGTTCGATTCTTCACAGGACCGCGATCCGCTCGAGATCAAGCTCGGCGAAGGCGCGGTGATCCCGGGCTTCGAGAACGCCGTCCAGGGGATGGCCGTCGGCGATCAGAAGACCGCCGAGGTCCCAGTGGACGAAGCGTACGGTCCGCGTCGCGACGAGCTCGTCATGGACGTGCCCCGGACGCAGCTGCCCGACGGGCTCGACCCCAAACCCGGTGAGCAGCTCCGCATGCAGACGCCGGATGGCCAGGCCGTCCCGGTCGTCGTCGCCGCCGCCACCGACGAGACGATCAAGATCGATGCCAACCATCCGCTGGCGGGGAAGGACCTGACGTTCGACCTCCTTCTGGTCAAGATCGCCTGATTCCCGGCGCTCCTGAAGCACAACGGGCGGGCCCGGTCGGAAGGCTGGGCTCGCCCGTCGTGCTTCCACCGGTCTTGACGCCGCCCCGGCGGGCGGCGATCAGTCCACCATGACCGACCCGAGACCTTGGGGCGAGCTCGATCTCGCCCCTGGAGCGTCCACCGACCTGACCATCGGGACCCTCCATCTGACCGTGAAGCGTACCCCGACCGAGATCTGGCTCCGGTCGGAGCGTGGCGAGCGCACCGACGAGGACCATGACGATTGGGAGCGTTGGTCCGTGCCGGACGACGCGCGCGTCCACCTCCGGCCGGCCGCACCCGACCGGTTGCTCGTGGTGTCTCACGAGTACCCCTTCCATCTCCCGGGTCGGCGTAAAGCCCGCGTGTTCGTCCGGTTGCCCGTCTTCGCGCAGGTCGTCCTTACGAGTCCGGAGATCGACGATGTCGTCGCGCTGGATGAGCCGAGCCTGGTGCTCTCCGATACCTGGTGGGGCAACATACGGGAAGGCGAACTCGCATACTGGCTCACGACCAAGGCCCGGGCCGAGGTGTCGGACGAGTTGTTCGTGCCACACATGGCCATGTGTCCCGTGCAACTCGAGAACGAGTCCGGCGAGGCACTTCCGGTGGACAAGTTTTCCGTGCGGGGGCTCCACCTGTCGTTGTTTCGAGCCGGACCCAGGATCTGGACGGACGAGGTGAAGGTCACGTACCTGGCGGCCGAGGAAGGAAGCGATATCCGGTTCGGGAAGAGACCTCCGGTCGAGCAGCCCGACGCGCAGCCCATCTCCGAGCCTAGGGTCGCGCTTCGCAGGGGCTTGCAGGCCCGCACGTTCGACAGGCTCCGCTCCTTTTCCGTGCTGGGAGGGTGAACACCATGCCACTGTTCGCTCTGGCGTTCGCCTTCCAGGAGCCTGCCCCGGGTGCCGTCACGAGCGTCCTGGGGGCGCTCCCGGTGGGCACGACGCTGCGTGGTCTGATCATGGTGCTCGTCGGTGCGCCGCTCGTGTTCCTGGCCGCCAGGGGCGCCAAGGCATGGATGACCAGTCGGATGCACCCGCAGGCCGGGCTCGTGGCCGGAAAGATCGTTCTCTACGGCGGGCTCATCATCGTCGCCGTATCCACGCTGCGCGAGCTCGGCTTCAGCCTTGCTCCACTCCTCGGCGCCGCCGGCATCCTCGGCATCGCGCTGGGGTTCGCGTCCCAGACGAGTGTCTCGAACGTCATCAGTGGGCTCTTTCTGATCGCCGAGCGCCCCTTCGTCGTCGACGACCTGATCGAAGTCGGGGACGTGAAGGGCCGTGTCATCTCGATCGATACGCTCAGCGTGCAGCTTCGCACCTTCGATAATCGCATGGTGCGGATTCCGAACGAGACGCTCGTGAAGAGCCAGATGATCAACGTGACGCGCTTCCCGGTCCGCCGCGTCGATGTGAGGCTCGGGGTGGCCTACAAGGAAGACCCGTCCCGCATCCGCGAGATGTTGCTCGATGTCGCAAGGAAGAATCCCATGTGCCTCATGGAGCCGGCGCCCATCGTGGTGTTCGAAGGCTTCGGCGCATCGTCCATCGACTTTTTGTTCGGCGTGTGGGCCACGCAGCAGAACTTCTTGCAACTCAAGACCAGCATCCACCAGGACATCAAAGCTCGCTTCGATGCCGAGGGGGTGGAGATCCCGTTCCCGCACCGTACCCTCTACGTGGGGAGCCAGAGCGACCCGTTTCCGGTGCGGATGGTTGGGACTGCGCCCGCCGAACCCGACGTCAGCCCGCCCTCCCACGACTCAGCACCATGAGCTGGTAGGGCTCCAGCACCAACTCACGGGTCGCCGTGACGGTCCGGCCTGCATACAGGTCGACCGCGGTCTTGCGGAGGCCCATCTGCCGCAGCCGTCTCGCTTCGACCGCCTGCGGCACCTCCGTGAAGTTCGCCAGCACGAAGACCATCCGGTCGTCGCGACTTCGGATGAAGCCGAACACCTGCGGGTTTCCGGTACCCGTGATCTCGGTAGCGGCCTCGCCGAAGGCCGCGTTGTTCTTGCGTAGCTGTAGGAGCCGCAGGAGCCCGTGATAGACACGGCCGGGAACGGACGACGCGTCGTGCCGAAGCTCGGCCCGGTCGGGGTCGAACGCGGCCCGGTGGAGCCACCGGGTGTCGCCTGCCATCTCCTCGTCATCCTGGTACCCGGCGTCGTTCAGCGTCGCGATCTCGTCGCCGAGATACAGGAGAGGAATGCCTCCGATGGTCGTAGCGACCCCGTGGATGAGGAGCACGCGTCGCACGGCCAGTTCCAGCGCCGCTTCGTCATCCGCTTCCAACGCGGCCTCGATCCCGCAGAGGGACGCGCACGTCCCGGAGACCCGGGCGAGACCGGTGATGGGGTCGGGCTGGAACGGCTCCCCCCGCGCGAAGCTTCCGGGAAACCGACCGGTATAGAAGTCGGTCAGGAAGGCCCGGTGCGCAGCCGGATCGAACCCGCTCTCCAACACCTCCTCGTCGGCGAACGCCCAGCCGATGTCGTCATGACCACGCACGTAGTTGAGCCAGGTGCACCCTTCGGGGAGGGCGAAGCGGCGGGTCATCGACGAGCGGAGAACGCCGACGTTCCTCGTGGCCAGAGCCTCCCAGAGGAGCGCCATGAGTTGCGGGTTGTAGGAGAGCGGGCACTCCTCGACGCTGATGTACTTCCGGACCTCGTCGGGGTGGACGATCGCCTCGGACAGCAGCACCATCGCCGGGGCCGCGATCGAAGCCATGGCATTGAACGCGCGGATGATCTGGTGCGCCTCGGGGAGGTTCTGGCAGTTGGTTCCGAGTCGCTTCCAGAGGAACGCGACCGCGTCGAGCCGGAGCACTTCCACGCCCTGGTTGGCCAGGAAGAGCATCTCCGTGAGCATCCGATTGAAGACGACCGGGTTCTCGTAGTTGAGATCCCACTGGTAGGTATGGAAGGTGGTCCACACCCACTTACGGATCTCGGAGCGGTACGTGAAGGCACCGGGGTGATCGTCCGTGAAGACCTCGGGCATGCTGCGCTCGAACGCATCCGGCATCTGCCGGTCCGGATACATGCGGTAATACGATCGATACTCCGCTTCCCCTTCGAGCGCGCGGCGCGCCCACTCGTGCTCGTCCGACGTATGGTTGAAGACGAAGTCCAAGGCGAGCGAGATGCCGCGGTGTCTCAGCTCCGTCGCGAGGTCGCTGAGCTCTTCCATGGTCCCGAGCGCGGGATCGACTTTTCTGTAGCTGCGCACCGCGTAGCCCCCGTCGTCGTCTCCTTCGGGGACGTCGAAGAGCGGCATCAGGTGGAGGCATGTAACGCCCAACTCGGACAGGTAGGGGACTTGTTCGCGCAGCCCGTCGAGGTCCCCCGCGAATCGGTCGACATAGCAGGAAGCGCCCACCATATGGTGCGATTCGTACCAGTGCGGGTCATCCGTCCTCACGGCGTCCAAAGCCTTCAGCTCGTCGGACCGCGCCAGCCACATCTCGGTCGCCGACGTGAGGATGCTCTCGAGGTGGAAGAAGAAGTCGTAGTGGTGTCCGTAGAGCGCGTGGAGCTGGGCGAACAGAGCGGGAAAGTGACGCCGTAGGCGCTCGACGTACGCCTCCCATTCGGCGGGGTCCGCCTGCCCGGCGAAGCGGGCCTCGATGCGCGGCATCAGACGTCCGAGTGAAGACGCGCTGTGCTCTTGGAGCCAGAGCGGGTGAAGGTCCATGTCTATTTGTGGGAGGATTCGGGCGGTGCGGCGAAGATGATCGCAGGATGCGGAGGGTGGGGGGCCGGAGCTCAGCGGTAGTTGCCGAACATGACCTCGACGCCATAATCGCCGCCCTTCACCAGCGCCATGACCTCCTGAAGGGTATCGCGCGCCGGCGACGTCACGCGCAGTTCCTCGCCCTGGATCTGGACCTGGACCTTCTTGAAGCCCGCATCGCGAATGTCCTTGGAGATCCGCTTCGCCGTCTCCTGATCGATGCCTTGCTTGAGCCCGACGGTCTGGCGCGCCCGACCCAGCGTGCCGACCTCGACCTTGCCCATGTCCAGGTTCTTGAGCGGCACGTTCCTGCGGCTGAGCTTCTCCCGCAACACGCCGACGACCGCCTGCAGACGATACTCGTCGTCCGCATCGACCTTCACCGCGCCCGCCTCCCGGTCGAGCTCCACGGTACAGCTCGTTCCCTTGAAGTCGTAGCGGGTCAGGATCTCCTTGGTGGTCTGGTTGACGGCGTTGTCGACCTCCTGGAGGTCGACGGAGGTCGAGATGTCGAAAGATTGATTCTTGGCCATGTGCTTCGTGCTGTCGGTTGATGTACGGAGGGGGTGGAGATACCCGTCAGGAGCTGTCGCGCTCCACCGAGCGCAGTCGGTCCAGCCGAATTTCGGTGCGGTCGTCCAACTGGATGTATTCGGCGCCGTCCCGGGCGAAGACGTTGACGATAAGCCCGTTCGCGACCCGCTCCTCCCCGGCCGGGGTCGCGTACTCGATGCGACACTGCGTGCGGGTGACCGCGAAGGCCTCGAGTCGGTCGTGTACGCCGCAATCGATGGGTTCGTAGCTCGTCATGTCATCAAGCTATATCGATCGCGTCGCCGTGCACGTCGAAGAGCCGGATTGCCTCCGCACGAAGGGCCAGGTGCACCCGGTCTCCAGGCCTCGGGCTACCGCGCCGCCGGTCCAGGCGAACGGCGAAGAGGTCTCCGCCCGACCCTCTCCCCGGCAGCGCCAGGTGCAAGATGCGCTCACTCCCGAGCTCCTCCACGGTGCCCACCGTTCCGGAGATCGTGGCGGCACCGGCCTCTGCGCTCCCATCCGCATCGGCCAGGTCCACCGCTTCGGGGCGGACGCCGAGTGTCACCGGATCGCCTTCGCCGGGACCGGCATCCGGACCATCGCCCTCGCCCGGGTCGCCGTCCGGGACGTCTCGGGCCGGCGACGCACCCATCGACCGGCCCAGCCCGAGGAGATCGAGCCGCTCGCCCGTTGCCAGGACCACTTCCGCACCGTGCGTGCCTTTCCGCCGCAGTCGCGCCTCGAGGAGGTTCATGCCGGGCTGTCCGAGGAAGGTCGCCACGAATGTGTTTTTCGGTCGGTCATAGAGCTCCTGGCCGGGCCCGTATTGCTGGAGCCGACCATCTTTCATCACGGCGACCCGATCGCCCAGGCTCAAGGCTTCGACCTGGTCGTGGGTCACGTGCACGGTCGTTACGCCCAACCGTCTCTGGATGGCGCGGATCTCCTCTCGCACATGAACGCGCAGCCGTGCGTCCAGGTTCGACAGCGGCTCGTCGAGCAGGAACGCCGCCGGCCGGCGTACGAGGGCGCGCCCCATGGCGACCCTTTGCTGTTGGCCGCCGGAAAGCGTGCCGGGCGTGGCGTCCAGAAGCGGCGTGAGCTCGAGCAGCTCGGCGATCTCCGCGGCCCGTTTCGCTCGCTCGCGACGGGGCACGTCCCGCATCCGGAGCGGAAACTCGATGTTCTCACGGACCGTCATATGCCCGTAGAGGGCGTAGCTCTGAAACACCATGGCCACGTCCCGTCGGTGCGGGGGCTCCCGGTCCACGCGGCGGCCGCCGATGTGGATCTCCCCGGCGGTCGGCGATTCCAGGCCCGCTACGAGTCGGAGCACGGTGGACTTGCCGCACCCGGACGGTCCGAGCAGCACCGTGAGCGTACCGTCGGCAACCTCGAGATCCAGGTCCCGGACGGCATGCACGCCGCCTTCGTAGCGCTTGTCGATACCGAGGAGCCGGATGTCCGCCATGTCAGCCTTTGAGCCCGGCGGATACCGAGCTCCGCGCGAACCATCTCTGCAGGATCAGGAAGATGAATGCGACGGGGGCCACCATCATGACCGCGAAGGCCATCACATCACCCCACTGGACCGGCGGAAGCGTACGGAACGCCGCGATGCCGAGCGGAAGGGGCCGGACATCCACCCGGCTCGTGACCAGGAGTGGCCACAGGTAGAGCCCCCAATGCAACACGAAAGTGACGATCGCGACGGTGGCGAACACCATGCGCGATGACGGTACGACGATCTCCAGGAAGATGCGCCAGGGACCTGCTCCGTCGACCCGGCCGGCGTCCTCGATCTCCCTGGGCATCCCGAGGAAGAACGAGTAGAAGATGTAGATGGAGAGCGTGTTCGCGACGAACGGGAGGATCTGCACCAGGTAGGTGTCGCGCCAGCCGAGGGCTGTGGTCGCGTAGAATAAAGGGACCGCGATGGCCTCGAACGGGACGACGAGCAACGCGAGCACGAGAGCGAGCGTAAGCCTCCTGCCACGCCATTCGAGCCGGGCCAGCGCGTAGGCGGCGGAGGCGTTGATGGCCAATCCTCCGACCACGATGGACGCGTTGATGACCAGCGTGTTCCAGAACATGCGCGCGAAATCGACCCGCTCGAAGACGTCCGCGTAGTTCTGGAGCGTCGCATCGGCGGGCATCAGGCCCCTGAGCGTCCCCGCCTCGGGGAGCACGCGACTCTCCGGGCGAAGGCTGGCGGCCACCATCACGAGGATCGGCGCGATCCAGACCAGCGTGCCCACCACGAGCGCGAGGTACGTGGCGGCGCGGGCGAGGGGCGTGCCTGTGCGCCATGACATTCCACCGATCGTGCTCCCGGTTCCGTCCATCACCGGCGCCGTCCTCTCGCCCATCCGCCGAAGAGCGAGATCGTGAGCACCACCAGAAAGAAGACCACGCTCATGGCCGCGGAGAGCGCCACCTGCTGACGGTCGAACGCCGCGGTCACGGCCTCGTACATGACCGTGGTGGTGCGCTGCTCCGGGCCACCGCGTGTGAGGATCCGGATCTGGTCGAAGAGTCGAAAGGAAAGGATCGCCGTGACGACACCCACGAGGACGAGGGCGTTCTTGAGCCCCGGCAGCGTGACGTGACGAAAGCGTGCCCAGGCGCTGGCCCCGTCGAGGGCGGCCGCTTCGTGGAGGTGGCTCGGAATCGCCTGGAGACCCGCCGAGAGGATGACCATCTGGAACCCCATACCCTGCCAGATCGAGAGCACGATGATGGCCGGCATGGCGAGGGCGGGGTCGCGCAGGAAGTCGCGTGGCGTCCACGCCCCGAACGTGATCGATTGAAGAAGCGCGTTGAGGGGTCCGTCGGGCCCCGCCGCATAGAGAAGCTCCCACACGACCGCAATCAAGGCCATCGGGAAGACGACGGGTAGAAGAAAGGCGACGCGTGCGAGGGCCGTGCCCCGGACGCCACGATCCAGAAGGAGCGCAGCGCCGAGCGCGAGGGCGGTCTGAAGCGGCACGACCACGGCGGCGAAATAGAGGTTGTTCGCCAGGGCGCGGTGGAACGTCGACGACGTGAGCACCCGGCGGTATTGCTCGAGCCCCAGCCACTCGACCGGCAACGGCGAGCCGAGTCGCACGTTCGTGAGGGACAGGAGCACCGCCAGCAGGAAAGGCGCCACGACGAAGAGTCCGAGCCCCAGGAGGGCCGGCCCGGCCATGGACGCCGCCGTTCCGACCGAGGCACGATTCGCGCCGCGTGGCGGCTCGAGGGCGGATGTCCGTCCGTCCGTCACGGGAGCCGAAAGCCGTGGTTGTCCGAGATCTCCTGGTCGATGGCTTCCGCGGCCCGGTCGAGGACCGCAGGGACGGCCTCTCCGTTCCGTACGGCGTCGAACACGTCCTGGAAGAGCGACGAGGTGAAGGGATACGCCGGGGTCTGCGGCCGGGGGACGGACCACCCCTCTTCGAGCTGCCGTAGGATGAGGTGCAGCGGGCCGTCCGGCCCGTAGGCTTCGCTCGACCGGGCGGCGGTTCGGGTGCCTGGAACGGCGCCGTTCGCGTCGGCCATCTCGAGCACCTGTTCGGGCTCGAGCAGGAACGACAGGAAGGCGGCGGCGGCCTCGGGGTGCGCCGAGCCGCGGGGAATGGTCCAGACCCAAGACCCCTGGCCCGTCCTGGTTCCGAGGCCGAAGTCGGGGAGCGGCAGCACGAGCAGGTCGTCTCCGAGCGCATCCCGGTACCGCGGATAGTCCCAGTGCCCGCTCCATGAGAGCGCGACCCGTCCCGATACGAAGGCCGCGTCGTCCAGGTTCGGGTCGACCCATCCGGCCGTCATCCACGATTGCAGGGTGCGCATGGCCTCGACCGAAGCCAGGCCGTTCAGCGTCCCCTCCGCGACCGGTACGCCGCCCGACATGTCGAGCAGGCCGCCTCCCGCCGACCGCAGCGTGGGTTGGAACGCGTAGGTGAACCACTCCCCCTCGTAGTTCAGCTTCAGATCGAGCACCGCGCCGTCGTCGTCCGCGGCGGCGAGTCGACCGAGCAGCTCACTCAGCTCGACGGTCGACCATGCGTTCAATGGACGGTCGGGCACGCGGGCATCGACCGCGCGCAAGGCGCGACGGTCGCCGTACAGGGCCAGGCCGGAGTCGAACGTGCCGATTCCGTACAGCGTGCCGTTCCACGTGCCCTGGGTGCGGATGGACGGAAGCAGGTCGTCGACGACCGAGTCGGCGAGGAGCCCGTCCAACGGCCCGAGATGACCCTGCCACGCGTACGTGGCCACGTACGGTCCGTCCAGATCGAGCAGGTCCGGCAGCTTCCCCGCCACGGCCGACGCTTGCACCTGGGCGTTGTAGGATCCCTCGGGCAGAAACGATAGCTGCACACGTATGGAGTCCTGCCGCGCATTGAAGCGGGCTGCCTGCGCTTCGAGGACCGCCCGCTCACCGGGTTGTCCGGCGTGGTACCAGACCTCGACGTCCGCCGTCCGGGAGTCGTCGTCCGCCGGGTCGCCTCCGCAGGATGCCCCGACCAGCGCAAGGCCGGCGCACATGCATACCCCGGCGAAGCCGACCGGGCGGAGGCCCGTCCGGCGCCCGAGCTCAGGTGAGGTCCCGCGCGATTCCGACATCCGACCACTATGCCGGGGCGCACGGTGACATTCAACCGTTGCCCACGGGAATCCTCTCTCCGGTGCCTGGTTCGACCTCAGAGTGTGCAGGACCGCCCGGCTCGGACGTCCCCACTGATTGCAAGGCCGATGCAGGCCCGCGGGACGGACCCGCGGGGCCGCTCTCCCTTCCGACCGCTTCGGAGGTTCACCATGCGCAGCATCTTCGCCACGGCCGCCGCACTGGCCGCGCTCGTCTTGCCTTCCGCGACGGAGGCGCCCGCCGGCGTCGCCGATCCGGTCATCGACGATCGACTCCGGTCGACGGCTGACCAGCGGGAGTCGGTCGCCATCACGGTCTACAACCAGAACTTCGGACTCGTGCGTGAGATCCGCACGCTCGATCTCGGGCAGGGCCGTATCGATCTGGAGTTCGCCGACGTCGCGTCCGGCATCCAGCCGGAGACGGTCCACATCAGACCGCTCGGCGGACCCGGCATGCAGGTGCTGGAGCAGAACTACCAGTACGATCTGCTCAACCCGCAGAAGCTGCTCGAGAAGTACGTCGGACGAAGGGTGACCGTATACCGTCCGGGTCCCAACGGCACCGAGGAGCCGCACGAGGCCGAGGTGTTGTCGGTGAACGGCGGCCCGATTCTCAGGATCGATGGGGAAATCACCTACGACTACCCCGGCCGGTTCGGCTTTCCCGAGCTCCCGGACAACCTGATCGCCGAGCCCACCCTGCTCTGGAAGCTCGACGCCGGTGGTCCGCGTCAGCGCGTCGAGGTGACCTACCTCACCAACAGCCTCAACTGGAAGTCCGACTACGTGCTCGTGCTCGACGAAGACGATGCGGTCGCCGACCTGACGGGCTGGGTCACACTCGTGAACCAGAGCGGCGCCACGTACGAAGGGGCGCAGCTCCAGCTCGTGGCCGGCGACGTGCAGAGGGTCTCGGGAGTGAGCGAAGGGGCGATGAGAGCGCGCATGATGGCGGACGTCATGCCCGCGGCAGCCGAGCGGGGATTCACCGAGGACGCGTTCTTCGAGTACCACCTCTACACCCTCCAGCGGCCCGCCGACGTGGTGAACAACGAGCAGAAACAGGTCGTGCTGCTCGAGGCCGAGGATGCCGAGATCGAGAAGCGGCTCATCTTCCACGGACTGGCCCACTACTACCGTGGGCAGCACGGCCAGATCTCGGCGAACCAGAAGGTCGGCGTGTACCTGGACTTCGAGAACAGCGAACGGGCGGGGCTCGGCATGCCGCTCCCCAAGGGAACGGTGCGTGTCTACAAGCGTGACGCGTCGGGTGCGCAGCAGTTCGTGGGTGAGGACCGCATTGACCATACGCCGCGCGACGAGGAGGTCCGCATCAAGATGGGCGAGGCGTTCGACGTGGTCGCCGATCGTCGCCAGATGGACTACACGGTCATCTCGGGGTGTGTCTCCGAGAGCACGTGGCGGGTGGATATCCGCAACCACAAGGACGAGGATGTCACGGTGACGTTGATCGAGCCGGTCGGCGGCGACTGGGAGATCGTGTCTTCGACGCACCGCGCCACGAAAGTCGACGCGTTCACCTTCGCGTTCGATCCGCGCGTCGAGTCGCGGGGCGAGACGACGGTCGAGTACCGGGTGCGGGTGCGGTGGTGCTAACCCACACCCATCACCGCGAGGAGGCTTCTCGGGTCGACGCTCGTGTGCCCGTAGCGCACGACCCAGTGCAGGTGCGGGCCGGTTACCCTGCCCGTAGCGCCCACCCGCCCGATCGGCGTACCGGCCTCCACCGCGTCTCCTTCCGACACCAGCTGTTCACTGAGGTGGAAGTAGCCGGTGACGAGGCCCGCGCCGTGGTTCAGGTAGACGATGTTGCCCGCGAGCAGGAACTCGTCCACGAGCTCGACCACCCCACGGGTCGCCGCGTAGACCGTATCGCCCGTCTCGCCGTCGAGGTCGAGGCCCATGTGCCGGCTCATGATCTGGCCGTTGAACTCCCGGCCGTTCCCGAACCCGCTGGTCACCCGGTCCACCCGGGGGATCACGATGCGGTCCCACATGCGAGGCGTCCGGTGCGCCGCCTCAGAGACGCTGCGCGCGCGCTTTTGATCGCGGGCGAGCCGGGCCTGGTCGGCTTCGTTCATCGGGGTGCCGAAGCGCGGTGCGACGGTCAGGCGCTCGTGCTCGTACGCGCCCGGTGCGACCGGCACCGCCCGAGGTAGCTCGACCGTGCGGCCGTCAGGGTAGCGCACGGTGATCTCGACTTCCAGTGCGCCCTCGTGGTCGATCGGGACTGGGACGAGGCTCTCGAACGCGCCGTCCTCGGCGGCCGTGAAGTGAAGGGGCTCACCCGCTCGCCCGCTCGCGCCGGAGAGGGCCTGGCCGCCGGTATCGTGCACCCGGAGCAGGAAGATGTGACCCTGGGCCGGCGTCGAAGGCCGCCATGAGATCTCGGGTGCAGGTGCCTGGGCGGATGCGCTCCGGTTGGATGCGCTTCGATCCGGCTTCGGGGCGATGGCCGACGGCGGGGTCTCGTCGAGGCCGGTCTGCTGTCCTTCGGCCGGCGCGGAACGGGACGCGATCCAGGCCGTGATCGCGAGCATGACGAGGATCGTGACGACGTACACCGTGAACCTGCTCACCGGCGGCTCGTTTCCATTCGCCGGATCGGGTGTCGTCCTGTCTTTCGTCATCCTGGATCTCCTTGGGGGGGCCGCTACTCGACCTGGAAGTTCAGCATCATGCCCATGTCCTCATGCTCGAGATTGTGACAGTGCAGGAGGAACAGCCCGGGGTGCTCGTCGAAGCGCACGGCGATCTCGACCCGCTCGTCCGGAAACACCAGCACCGTGTCTTTCAACCCGGCTTCCCAAGGCATGATCCGCCCGCGACCACCGGTGCGGGACAACACACGGAACTGTCCGACGTGGACATGTACGGGGTGCGGAAGCCGGCTCGTGTTCACGATCGTCCACACCTCGGTCTGACCGAGGGGGACGCGCAGATCGATCCGGTCCATCGCGAATGCACGGCCGTTGATGGTGTGGCTCATCATCATGCTCTCGAAGCGGAACTCGCGTCGAGGCGTGTCCGCATCGATGCGCGGCGTCGGGATGCTCGAGAGGGTCTCCGGAATCGGAGACGGGGGCTCAGCTGGCTCGTCGGTCATCACGAATTCGAGCAGGTCCATGGGGGCTCCTTGCGGTGGAACACCCGCCATGCCCCCCATCATTCCGCCTCGGCCCATCCCCCTGCCGCCCATCCCGCGCCCACCCATGCCCATCCCCATCATTCCAGGCACCCGGAACTCGAGAGAGCGAAGAAGAACCCGGTCTCCCGGCTGAAGGTTGGAGAAATCCGCGAGCAGGTCGACGCGCTCTCCCGTTCCGAGCATGATGCGCCTCAGCCGAGTGGGCCGCTCCAGGAGGCCTCCGTCGCTCCCGACGAGCGTGAGTGACGCTCCAGTGCTGAGCGCGAGATCGAAGATGCGCGCGTTCGACGCGTTGAGGACCCTCAGCCGGTACAGGCCGCGGCGCACGTCCACCGTGGCGTGCGCGACGCCGTTCGCGAATGGCGTATCGCCGAGATAACCCATCATCATGTCCGGACCCATGGAGGCCGCGTACCGGAGCGGGGCGCCACCACCTGTGCGCTTGTCCTGGAGGATCAGCGGGATCTCGAACTCACCGGCGGGCAAGCTGAGCGACGTGTCGGTCTCATCCTCGACCACGAGCAGGCCGGCCATGCCCTTGTACGTCTGCGGCGCCGTGCGCTCGTGCGTGTGCGGGTGGTACCAGTACAGACCGGCGCGGTCACTGACCGTGAAATCGTACCGGTACGACTCGCCGGGACCGACGGCCAGCCGTGGATGGCCATCCGCGGCCTCGGGCACGTCCAGCCCGTGCCAGTGGAGGATCGTCGGCTCGGGAAGCTCGTTCTGCAGAAGGATCCGTGTTCTCTCGCCGCGGCGGATGCGGATGGTGGGCGCTGGGAACTCACCGTTCAGGGTCCATGCCTCGGCTCGCCCCGGCCCGAAGTCCGCGGTGCTTACGCCGGCGGTGAGCGTGAGCCCGTCGCCCGCGACGCTCTGGAGTCGCCGGAGGGGGTAGCGGCGCTCCTGAAGAGGAGGCCAGGTCAGACCCGGTAGCGCCATTGCCGATCCCGCGGCACCGACCCCGGCGAGGGAGAGAAAGCGTCTGCGATCCATGGTCACGACCTCGGTCAGGGGGCGGGTGCGATGATGGCGAGAACCACGAGGCGCTCCGATCCCGTATTGCGGATGCCGTGTGGAACGCCGTCGGGCGCGACGAGCATGACACCGGCTTCCATCGGCTCTTCACGCTCCGCGAGCAGGAAGACGCCCGAGCCTTCGAGCACGTAATACACCTTGTCCATCCCGACGTGCGCGTGAAGCCGATGCTCCTGTCCCGGTTCGAACGCGTTCAGCCCCAGGAGGAGCCGGTCGGATCGGAACAGGGTGCTTTTTCCCATGCGGTCCGGGTCGAAGGTTGCGTGTCGCTCGGGTCGAAACGGGGTCGGGTGGTCCATCGGCGCTCGGCTCCGGATGCTGGGTGCTGTCGGGAGTGCCGCGATCTCGTGAAGAGGTGCGGACGCGCCCGTCGGTCCCGTTCAATCTAAGCCTGTCGGCGAAGTGGGGAGGGTACGGCGGAGAGCGCCGGGAGGGCTTGTTCCCGCCGCGCGGGCTCCCCACGTTGCCGGCACCTGTCCGCGACCCATTGGAGCCGAACGTGTCCGACGCCTCTTCCGATCCCCTCCGCCGCCGTGCCTTCCTCGCCTATTGTGGGAGCCTCGGGTTCGGGTCCACGCTCTTCCCGGGCGCCCTCTGGGCCGAGTCCGGTGGCGGGCAGGAGGCGATCACCTCGGAGATGATCGATCATGCCGCCCGCCTCGCCGGTCTGGAGTTCAGGCCCGAGGACCGCGAAGAGATGGTGGAGCAGCTGCAGGCGAATCTCGAGATCTACCGCGAGCTGCGCGAGGTGCACATTGACCAGAACGTGGCGCCGCCGCTGTACTTCAACCCCATGGTGCCGGGGCAGCGCATCAGCGACGAGCGCCGGCCTTTCCGGCCAAGCCCGCGACCCTCGGTGCGCCGTCCGTCGAACCTGGAAGACGTCGCCTTCTGGCCGGTCACGCACCTGGCCGCGTTGATCCATTCGCGGCAGGCGACGTCGGTCGAGCTGACCCGGATGTACCTCGACCGGCTGCGCCGCTACGACAGCGTGCTCGAGTGTGTCGTCTCGTTCACGGACGAGTCGGCCATGGAGGAAGCCGAGCGGGCGGACCGGGAGCTCGAAGCGGGACGCTACAGGGGGCCGCTGCACGGGATCCCGTGGGGGGCGAAAGACATCATCGCGAAGCGCGGATATCGCACCACGTGGGGCTCCGAAGCCTACCGCGACCAGGTGCTCGACTACGATGCCACGGTCGTCCAGAGGCTTTCCGAAGCCGGAGCCGTGCTGATCGCGAAGCTGACGACCGGCGAGATCGCACGTGGCGACCGCTGGTTCGACGGACGGACCCGCAATCCCTGGAATCCCGCGCAGGGCTCGGGAGGGTCGTCGGCTGGACCCGGGGCGGCCACCGCGGCCGGTCTCGTCGGCTTCTCCCTCGGCAGCGAGACCCTCGGCTCCATCGTCGGCCCCTCGCGCACGTGCGGCGTGACCGGCTTGCGACCGACCTTCGGCGTGGTGAGCCGCCACGGTGTGATGCCGGTGAGCTGGAGTCTCGACAAGGTTGGGCCCATGTGCCGTTCCGTGGAAGATTGCGCGTTGGTCTTCGAGGCGATTCGCGGGCCCGATCTCCAGGATCTCGCGGTCGTCGACCGTCCGTTCAACTGGCACGCGGATATGCCGCTATCGGGCTTGCGCGTCGGATACCTGGCGGAAGCGTTCGAGGCGGAGCGGCGGGGGGATGGCGGGGCCGCGGCCAGGGCGAACGATCTGGCCACGCTCGACGTGCTCCGGGGCATGGGCATCGAGCTGCGGCCGTTCAGCCTTCCCGAGCATGCGGACATGGACGCGCTCCAGATGCTGCTGGTCGACGAGGCCGCCGCGTTCGACGAGCTGATCCAGACCGGAAGGGTCGATCTGCTCATCCAGGACCGCGATGAGCCCGAAGACATGCTCATGAGGGCAGCCCGCCTGCTGCCCGCCGTCGAGTACGTGCAGCTGAACCGGCGTCGAACCCTGCTCATGCAGAACATGGCCGAGGCGATGAGCGATCTCGATGTCTATGTCGCGCCGCACGGGGGCAGCGCGAACAACAGCGCGAACAACCTGACCGGCCATCCCGGCGTATCGGTCCCGAACGGGTTCGCGCCGGATGGCACCCCGACCGGAGTCCTGTTCATCGGGGCGCTCTACGGGGAGGCGGAGATGCTCAGACTGGCGAAGGCGTATCAGGACGCCACCGACTTCCATCTCAGGCGTCCGTCGCTGTAGCCGCTTCGTTCCCTGGTCTAGTCGCTCCGGACCTCGACGACTTCGAGCACGTTCCGGAGCTCGCAGATAATACGCTCGACGACACGACCTTCCAGCGTGACCGTCGCATCCCGCTCGATCCCGGCAATCATCGCGTCGTCACCGACAAGCGCGTACTCCACGCCATCGATGTCCCGGAACGTCGTGCATTCCTGATCGTCGTTCGTGATGCGACCGGTTCGACGAACCATGCCGCGCTCGTCGGTGACGTGAAAAGCGTCCGAAAGCGCGATCGGCCTGAAGTAGATGTCGAAGACGATGAAGACGTGGACCCGGTCCCACGATGCCCAGTCGGGTACCTTGACGGTGACGTCGAACTCCCCCTCCTGGCCCGTGAGGAGCTCCTGGAACGCCTCGAATCCCGCCTGCGCCGCGCCGATCCCGACCCGGACCGGGGTGATGACCGGCATGTCCTCGGTGTTCACACGCACGAGCGTCCCAGCCGGGCCACTCTTCGGCTCGATCAGCTCGATGCGGCGCTCGATGCCACCCATGTTCACGTCGCTCGCGTCGACCGATTGGGCGTGGGCGGGGGTGAGGGGGAGCAGCAAGAGCAGGGTGAAGAGGCCGACGAGACCCACACCGGTGGTGTGGGTGGCTGGCCGCGCCCTCGTGGAGCTCGATTTTGTTGGCATGGTTTCACAGGGGTCGTCGGAGCGTAGATATGAAAGTACTCGGGAGACGTCGGAGGGTTCGCCGGGTGCCGTCGCGCCATTCCCACACCCATCGGCTTGCGGTCGCCCCCACTGGCGTCGCACCGTAGAGTCATTGCGATCCCCTCTCCCGAAGCCACGAGGTGCACCATGTCCGAAGTCGTCTACACCGCAGACATCACGATCGAGCGTATCAAGGGTCCCTACCGCCATGCGTGGTTGCCGGCCCACGACGGTCCGGTAGCGTTTGGGGTCCACGGAGCGATCGCCGAGCACTACGGGGTAACGCCCGAGAAGGAGACGACGACCACCCTCGACTACCTGATCGCGGCGGCCGGCGGCTGACTGACCGGAACCTTCGGAGGCGCGCTGGAGGCGCGCGAGATCAAGGCGAGCGAGGGAACGTTGAAGGCCCGTGTACGGGGGGAGGTCGAGAAGCAGGGTGGGGTGATGGTCGTGCGCCGCATCCATGTCGTGTACGAGCTGAAGGCTGACGAGAAACACCGGGAGACGGTCGAGCGGGTGCACGACCTCTATAAGGAGAAGTGTCCCGTGTACCTGAGCATACACGAGGCGATCGACATCACGACGGAGGTGAGGATGGAAGCGCCGTGACACGGCCTGCGAGGAGACCGCCAGCGGCTGGGCCCAGACACATGGGTGTGTGCGCGACGATCGTGCTTCTCGCGCTCTGTGCCTGGCCACGCACGCTGGCGGCGCAGCCCTATGACGCCCTTTCCGAGAGCGTACGTGACTTCGTTTCGGTGTCGGCGCCGCACGTGCTGATCCGGGACGTGCGGCTCATCGACGGGACGGGCACGGCGGCCCGGTCGGGGATGTCGGTCGAGCTACGTGACGGGCGCATCGTGCGGGTCGCGCCGACGGGCGAGCTTGGCGCGGTGCCCGGCGCCGAAGTCGTCGAAGGGGCGGGGCACACGCTCATGCCGGGCCTGGTGATGCTCCACGAGCACATGTTCTACCCGTCGGGCCAGACCCGGTACAACACGAACCAGGTCTCCTTCCCGCCGCTCTATCTGGCCGGAGGCGCCACCACGATTCGCACGGGCGGTAGTCTCGACCCGTACACGGATCTCTCGATCCGGCGTGAGATCGAGGCTGGCCGCGTCCCTGGACCGCACATGGACGTGACCGGTCCGTATCTCGAAGGACCGGGGGGCTTCATCTGGGCCTTTCCCGAGCTCTCCACCCCTGCGCAGGCTCGTGCCCATGTGAACTTCTGGGCCGACCTGGGCGTGACCTCGTTCAAGGCCTACAACCGCATCGACCGCGCGACGCTCGGCGCCGCCATCGACGCCGCCCACGCCCGTGGCATCAAGGTGACCGGGCACCTGTGCTCCATCACCTACCGCGAGGCCGCCGACCTCGGCATCGACAATCTCGAGCACGGCTTCTTTGCCGCGACCGACTGGGTGGCGGACAAGCAACCCGACGAGTGCCCACGAGGCGCGAGCGAGAGCTACCTCGACCTCGATGTGGCGAGCCCCGCGTTCATGGATGTCGTCGATCATCTCATCGACCGGGACGTGGCCGTCACGTCGACGCTCACGGTCGTGGAGCGTCGTGCGCCGAATCGGCCACTGCCCCCGGAGGGGGCGTTTGCGGCCATGCTGCCCCAGCTCGCCGAGCAGGTGATGGACCGCCTCGCCCGCTCGAACGAACAGGCCGGTGTCCTGCTGGAGAAGTACATGGCGATGGAAAAGGCCTTCTACGATGCCGGGGGGGTTCTCGTCGTGGGCACGGACCCGACGGGTGGCGGCGATGTGGTGCCGGGGTACGCCAACCAACGTGCGCTCCAGCTTCTCGTGGAGATGGGCTTGACCGTCGAGCAGGCGGTGGAGGTCGCGACCCGCAACGGCGCCCGATATCTGGAGCGGGAGGACGAGATCGGGACCGTCGAAGTGGGCAAACGGGCGGATCTCGTGCTGATCGCCGGTGATCCGACGCAGGACGTCGCGGCGTTCCGCGGCACTCGGCTCGTCTTCAAGGACGGCGTCGGGTACGATTCCGTGAAGCTCTTTGCCTCGGTGCGGGGCTGGGTGGGGGTCCGGTGAGCACGACCGATGGCTGACCACACCCTCCTCGTTCCCGGCACCCAGGCCACCTCGCTGGCCGACCAGGACGGAACGGTCGTGTACAACGCGGTGCGGGTGAGCCTCGGCCTCCAGAAGGACGATCTCGGCGGCCGGCCTCCCGAGGAGTGGGAGCGACTCCTCTCCATCGAGCAGGAGCCCGGCACATGGAAGGCGTCCCGAACGTCTCTCGAGCCCGGCACCGAGGTCACGCCCCACTCGGTCGTGGGCGCCCCGTACGAGCGGATGCTGTCGTTCGCCGAGGCCTGGCCGTACGACTGGCGGATGGACATCCGTTACAACGCGCAGCTTCTACTCGAGCACATGAGGACGAACAAGCCGGCGAGCGGCCGCTTCAACCTGATCGGTCATTCACAGGGCGGACTCGTCATCATTCTGGCCAGCAAGCTCACCTTCGACATCAACGAGTTCTCCAGACTGGTGGCGCGGGTCGTGCTGGTGGGTTCGCCTCTCGCGGGTACGATGCGTGCCACCGAAGCCCTTCTCTGGGGCAGCGAAGGGCTGGGCTCGGCCCACATGGCGGCGGCCAGGGGCATGGCGCTGAGTTGGCCGGCGCTCTACCAGATGCTCCCGGTCTGGAAGGCGGTGGTGAAGCCGGATGGCCATCCGGCCCCGGACGACCAGCAGCTGCTGCAACCCGGTGGATGGCCGGGCGCGTTCGGCGAAGGCATTCAGGAGGATCTTCTGCTCCGAGCCCGAGAAGCCGCGGACCTCATGCACGGGCCCTTCGCTCGACTCGGATCCGGGACCATGGCCATGGCGTTGCTCGGCAAGCGGCAGCTCACACCGGTCGAAGTCGCCCGAGACGGAGACCTCCTCCCTGTCGAGCACGAGTATGCGCGGAGGGAGCAAGGGGACGACCTGGTGCCGTACCGAACGACCCTCGATTGGGGTGGATCGAGCTACGGCGATCGCGTCCTGGGCCTCACCGGCCGGCCCGAAGCACACGCGTTCCTTTGCAACGATCCGGAGGCTCTGGACGCCACGCGGCGGTTTCTGGCAGCGGACGCACCGCCGCCTCCGACCGCGCCTCCTGCTCGCGCCCCGGACTCGTCGTACCATGGCGCCATCCCCGTCACGGCCGACCCGACCGTTCCGGTGCCGGGATGAGCGCGTGCACCTGTGCTGGGACGCGCATGCGCTCTGCGCTCGTTCTGGGGCTCGGCCTGGCCCTCTTTGTCGGAGCGAACGCAGCCGAGGCGCAATCCTGGCGGGCCCAGGCGGCGTGGGTCGCCGGGCAGGTCGGAGGCGGCGTTTTCGGCGCTGAGTTCCGGCGGCCGATCGGGGCTCCGCCGCCTCTCCCCCTTCCGGGCGTCCCGGGGAGCGGCCCGGTGGAGGCCTCCTCCCGGGTGTGGCACCTGACGGGAATGCTCGCAGCGGGCCTGAACGCGGCGGCACCCACCGCCACCGGACACCGGCTCGAGGGACTCGGCTACGGACACGGAGGAGTGCTTTACCGGACGGGACGGACCTTGCCGGGATACGTGGGCCTGATCGCAGCGGGTTACGTGCCGGTCGGCGTGATCGGGCCTGCGGTGCTCCTGGAGGCCGCCGATGTCGTGGCGCTCCAGGCTGGAGCTCTGCACGGTGACGGGGCGTGGCGCGGGCACGTGGCCCTCAACGTCAGCATTCGCTTTCTGTGCGACATCGTCTGCGAATAGCCGCGGCCATGGGCGTTTTCACTTCCCACATTTCTGAAGCGCCTCACGCCGATCCGTCCTACCTTCGACCCTCTCCTCCGCGCTCCCGGAAGAGACGCCGCCGAATCTCGCCCACCATGTGCTTTCGCCCTTCCATTCTCTCGAGCGTGACGACGGCGAACAGCGTCTCGATCGCCGCGAGCAGCCAGACGGCCATGACCGCCCATGCCACGGCTCCGGCGTACGTCCCGAACGCGATGAGATACGGAATGAAGAGGAAGCCGACGAAGTTGGCGGCCTTGGCCGAGAGGAGATGCCCGGAGGGGACCTGGCGGAAGCGTATCCACGACACGATGTAGCTGACGGTGCCGATGGTGAGCCATACCACCAGCAGCACGCGATGGTCGGCGATGAACGCCGGACGGAGCATGGCGACCCAGATCATTGCGGAGAGGAACATGACCGCGTCGGCGATCGAGTCGAGCCTGCGGCCCCGGTCGCTCTCCACACCCAGCCGACGTGCCAGGAAGCCGTCGATCGCGTCGGTAGCCCAGACGACGCTCAGCCCCACCCCGACCGTCAGGCTCCGTCCCGTGAGCGCGAAGAGCCAGAGCACGGGGATCGCGAGAAGCCGGATCCTCGTGATCAAATCCGGAAGGCGCTCGGCTTTCACGGTGCCAGGTCTCCTCGGTTCGTCGCATCGACGGGTGCGGGGGTAAGCTCCTGCATCGGCACGATATCAGGCAGAAACGCAAGCTCCAAGCCCGAGGTATGGGTATTGCACTCCTACGAGGGCGAATCCTACGAGAGAAGGGAGCACGACATGATGTACACGACGATGACCGTCATCCAGTGGGGTCAACACATGGGGGGCTGGGGAGGCTGGGGCATGGGCTTCGGATGGCTGCTGATCCTGGTGATCCTGGCGCTCGTGGTGTGGGCCGTCGTACGCGCCACCACATCCGGGAGGGCCGGGTCAGGAGGGAGCTCCAGGAACGGGGCCGAAGAGCTGCTGCGAGAGCAGTACGCGCGTGGAGAGATCGACGAGGACACCTTCCATCGTCGCCGAGACGAGCTGCGACGGGAGTGAGTCCAGGCGGTCATCCATGCGATATTCCGGCCTCGACAGCGTGATCTTGGAGCTCCGAGCGGAGGCGTGACCGCCCTCTGGCCAGCCGAGACCGGACAGTCCCGACAGGACGCTCCAGCGCTCGAGCGGCTTCTTCATAAGTCCGTCCCTGCACGTCGATCATCACCACGGTGGAGCGGAAGGGCTCGGGCATGGCCTCGACGGCGCGCTCCAGATCCTCCCTCAGCATCCGGTTCGAGCAGGCACGGGCGGGGTCTACCCACCACGCGGACGCCCTCCCCGCCGACGTGGGGTCAACCGACCGTTGGAGCCAGGCGGCGGAAGCGTCCGCGACCGTGTCGATCTCCTCGTGCGTGCATCGGGCCCGGGGAGACCGGCACTGTGACGCGAACACGTTTTTGAGGATGCGGAAAGTCCAGGCACGCAGCGCGGATCGATCGTTCAGTGAAGGCAGCGAGGCCCAGGCGTTCGCCAGGGTCTCTCCCACCAGATCCTCCGCGTCGGGTCGGTTGCCGCACAGCTTCATGGCCTTGCCGATCAGCTCCGGCCGGAGGTCTTCGACGCGCCGGCCGAACCAAGCCCGATCGGCATCAGTGCGCTCGGGTTGAGGACAATCGATGGACATGTAGATCCCAAGGGCTCGATGGAATGCTTGCTCACCGAAGTTTCCGACACGACACCCAGACGAGAGTTCCGGGCCGCTCGGGAACTCTTCCCGCTCCGCTGCGTCGTCTTGAATGAAAGGCCGGTCGATCCGGCTGAGGGGGCCGCGGACATCCGGGCGCGATCCTCTCCATCTCGTTTCCCGGATGCGAGAAAGATGAGGAGGAAACCGATGCAGACCACGCAGAAAGAGCTCAACGATGTCGACCTTGGTCAACTCACGGATACGATCGATGCCATCGGGGACGATCCCGGCATCGCGAAGTTCAGGTTCCGGGCATCGAATGAATGGCTGGGCGGCGCTCGCTCCCGCACGGAGATCCAGAGCTTCCGCCACGCGGGCGAGGAGGACGCCTCCCGTTCCGAGCCCTTCTACATGGAAGGCGACGAGCCGAATGTGCTGCTCGGGAGCGACCAGGCTCCGAACGCGGTCGAAGCGGTTCTGCACGCGCTCGGCTCCTGTCTCGCGGTGGGTTTCAGCTACCACGCGGCGGCGCAGGGCATCGAGGTCGAGAGGCTGGAGATGGAAATCGAGGGTGTGCTCGACCTGCACGGATTCCTGGGCCTGTCCGAAGACGTCCGGCCCGGCTATGACGACATCACGGTTCGATACGAAGTCGACTGCGATGCTCCGTCCGAGCGGGTGGACGAGCTCTGCGAACACGTCCAGAAGACGTCGCCGGTGCTCGACATGCTCCGGAATCCCGTCTCCGTCAAAGTAGAGCGCGCCTGACGCTCAGGCGTCCGGGGAGATCCGGGGTAGGGTAGAAGCGCAGCAGCGAAGGCGTGCGCTGATCCCCAGCGTCGGAGCGGGGGCTGCCCGCTAGCTCTTCTTCAGCACCCAGGTCGTCATCGACCGCATCCCCTGGACGATGGTCGTCTTCAGGGGATCCAGAAGCACACCTCCGAGCTGGTCACCAATGCGGATCAGATAGTCCTCGTCCACCAGGAAGCGCTCGCTCCCATCGGGCAGGTGGTGCCAGCGGTCGTGCAGAGGCTCCACCCGTCCCTCGATGCCGATCGTCGAGGCCAGGCGGGCGAAGAAGACTCCGTTGGGCCGGAGGGCCCGCCACATCTCCGAGACCATGGCCTCGAAGTGCGCCTCATCCCTCGCGAAGTGGAGCACGGCGCTGCAGATCACCGCTTCGAAGTACGCATCCGGAAATGGGAGATCGGCGATTGTGCCCTCGACGAAGTGGGTCGGCGGCAACTCCGGCGCGGCTTGCGCGGCGAGGGCCCTGATCCGCTCGATCGCGATGGCGTCTGAGTCCACGCCCCGGACGTCCGCGCCGCACCGTATGAGATATTCCAAGTTGCGCCCGCCGCCGCACCCCGCGTCGAGCACGCGCATCTGCGGCGTGATGCGGCCGCGAGCGATCTGGTCGAAGACATAGATGTCGATGCGGCCGAACTGAGCAACCAGCTGTTCCGGCCCGCACGGCAAGCCGGAAATCATCTACCGGATCCCCCAGAACACCCACATGCCCGCCATCGTGGCAAGTAGCGTGACGACCGTCATTCCGGCTCCGACCCGTGCGAAGTCCCTGCGCCTATATCCGCCGGTACCCATCATCATCGCATTGACCGGATGGGCGATGGGCGTGAGGAAGGCCGTGGACGCTCCGATCGCGACGGCGACGGCCATGGGCTGGGGTGCGATGCCGGCCGTGGCCGCCACCGCTAGAGCGACCGGCCCGACCAACAGGGCGCTTACCTGACCCCCGATGATCTGGGTCGCGGCCGCGCTCACACCGAACATGACGGCGATCGCGAGCAGGGGCCGCCCACCCTCCACGAGTCCTCCCAGCCCGCCCGCGATCCGGTCCGCGAGCCCTGTATCGATCATCGCGAAGCCAAGGGGAAGCAGCCCGGCGACCAGGAAGATCACGTGCCACTCGATGGACCGGTACGCCTGTTCCATGGTCACGCATCGCGTCAGCACCATCGCCATGGCTCCGGTGAGCACCGTCTCGCCGATCGGCAGCAGCCCCGTGAACGCCACCGCGACCACCAGCCCGAAGATCGCCAACGCCAGGGGCGCCCGCTCGGGACGCTCGGGCGCGGCCAGCTTGCTCCCCACGAGGAGGAAGTCACCGCCCCGCGTGAGCGCGTCGAGGCGCTGTGGCAGATTCACCACCAGGAGCCCGTCTCCGATCTCCAGCGGCGTCTTACCGACGTCGGTCCGGATGATCTGCCCTTCGCGCCAGAGGGCCAGCACCGTTACCCCGTACTTCGTCCGGAGCTCGAGGTCGGTGAGCGTCTTCCCGGTGGATCGCGACCGCGGCGGCACGACGATTTCCGTGAGCTCGAGCTCCTCCTGGAGATCCCCGGGAGAAGCACCGGTGCGCAACTCGACACCCCAGGCTACCAGCTCGCGCAGGCGGTCCTTGTGTCCGAGCACCACCACTCGATCTCCCGGTACGATCGCGATGCCGGGACCCGGAACCAGGAACGTGCGGTGCCGACGCCGGACCGCGAGAACGGAGAGACCGAAGTGCTCGCGGAACCCGATCTCCTCGATCGTCTGTCCGGCGAGCCGCGAGTCCGCACGTACCTCGAACTCCCAGAACCGCTCGCCCAGCTTGTAGAGTCCGAAGAAGTCTCCGAAGGGATCCTCGGCCTCCTTCTTCCGTTCCGGAAGCAGTCGATTTCCGACGAAGAGCATGTATACGATGCCCGCAATGGCCACCATGCCGCCGGTCAGCGCGAAGTCGATCATGCCCAGGGCCTGGGATCCCTGCTGGATGAGCAGATCGCTCATGATGATGTTCGCGCTGGTGAAGATCGTGGCCATCCCACCGAGCAGGGTCGCGTAGGAAACCGGCATCAGCAGCCCAGAAACAGGGACACCCGAAGAGCGAGCCACGCGGATGGAGGCGGGAAGGAAGAGCGCGCCGACGGCGACGTTGTTCATGCCGAGCGAGAGGACCGCGGCCGAGGCCATGAGCGTGAAGACGAGACGTCGCTCGCTGTCGCCCCCGAGGGTTGAGAGCTTCTGCGCGGCCCAGCGGATCACGCCTGTGTCTTCGAGCCCTTCCGCGAGGATGAACAGCCCGATGAGGGCGAGCACGACGGTGCTGCTCATGCCCTGGAGCACGGTGCCGTCGGGGATGACGCCGAGCAGGCCCAGCGAGAGCGCGGCCAGGATCGCGACCAGATCGGACCTGAGGCGGGTCCCGAACATCAATGCGATGGTCCCGGCGAACACGCCGACGAGGAGCCACTCGGGCGTGGTCATCTAG
>JBBDSN010000146.1:0-26909 GCA_040904885.1 Gemmatimonadota bacterium
TGTACTTCACGATGGCCCAGAGCGCGGATACCCCGTCCTTCCAGCCGATCTTCTTTCCCTCCGCGTACGAGCGCCCATGGTAGCTGATGGGCAGCTCGTAGATGCGCGCGCCCGCCTGCGCCAGCCTGGCCGTCAGCTCGGGCTCGATGCCGAACCGGTTCGCGGACAGCGGAAGGGTCTCGAGAAGCTCCCGGCGAATCATCTTGTAACAGGTCTCCATGTCGGTCAGGTTCACGTCGGTGAACATGTTGGACAGGAGCGTGAGCACGCGGTTGCCGATCGAGTGCCAGAAGAGGAGCACCCGGTGCGGCCCTCCGAGGAACCGCGACCCGTACACCGCGTCGGCCTTGCCACTCAGAATGGGCTCCAGAAGACGGGGTAGCTCATAAGGGTCGTACTCGAGATCGGCGTCCTGCACCACGACGACGTCGCCGGTCGCGTGCTGGAAACCGGTCCGAAGGGCGGCCCCCTTCCCCTGGTTCTGTTCGTGCATGACCAACGTGTCGATGAGCGACCCCTCGAGCGCCGGCAACACGTCCCGGGTCCCGTCGGTCGAGCCGTCGTCGACCACGATGACCTCGAGCTGCAGCGGGACCTCGCGCACCCGCCTCAAGAGCTGCTCCACGGTATCGCGCTCGTTGTAGACCGGGATCACCACGCTGACGCGCACCGACTGCCACGGGAGTTCCTCGTGGGGCGGGGTCGCACTGCCCTGGGGTTTCCTGTGCATGAATCGCTCGTCTCGAGGTTCGGACGGAGTTGTCGTCTTCCGGATCGTGAACGAAGGATCAGTCGCCGATGCCGTAGCGGTTCAGCTTACGGTACAGGGTGGACGGATCGATGCCCAGCACTTCGGCGGCACGCGTCTTGTTGCCGCCCTCCGCCTGGAGGACCCAGACGATGTAGGCCTGCTCGATCATCTCCATGGTCGGGTTCCGCCGAGCTTCGTCATTCCGCACGAGCTTGGGGGCCGGGGTCTCCCGCACGCGCTCGGGAAGGTCCTCGGGGCGGATCTTCTGGCCGGACACGACGACCGCCGCCCGTTCGAGGGCGTTCTCGAGCTCACGCACGTTACCGGGCCAGTCGTAGTCGGCCAGCAATTTGAGCGCTTCCTCGGTGATCTCGAGAACACGCTTCCGGTCCCGCGCCTCGGCCTCTCCCTCGAGGAAATACCGCGCGAGGAGGGGGATGTCGTCCTGACGCTCCCGCAACGGGGGCATATGCAGCTGGATGACGTTCAGCCTGTAGTAGAGGTCGCTCCGGAAGGTGCCCCGATCGATCTCCGTCTCGAGGTCGCGGTTCGTCGCGGCGACCAGACGCACGTCGACGGGCACCGCCTTCGTGGAGCCGACCGGAATGACCTCACGCTCCTGGATCGCACGAAGGAGCTTCACCTGGGTGGCCGGCGTCATCTCGCCGATCTCGTCCATGAAGAAGGTGCCGCCCTCGGCGGCGACGAGGAGCCCGTCCTTGTCTTTGACCGCACCGGTGAACGAGCCCTTCACATGGCCGAACAGCTCACTCTCGAGCAGGCTTTCGGGAAGCGCGCCGCAGTTGATGGAGAGGAAGGCGCCGCCCGACCGGTGGGAGCGGGCATGGATGTAGCGCGCCAGCACCTCTTTACCCGTTCCGCTCTCGCCCGAGATGAGCGCGGTGGAATCGGTTCCCGCCACGGTCTCGGCGAGCTCGAGCACTTCCGTGAAACACGGCGCGGTCCCGATCGGGCGTGTGACGGACGCCGCCGAGCGTTGCTGCCCGATTTCCGCCTTGAGCGCGCGGTTCTCCACCTTGAGCTGCCGGGTCTCGACCGCCCGGCCGCAGATGGCCAACAGCTCGTCGTTGGAGAACGGCTTCTGCAGGTAGTAGTACGCACCCTCGTTGACCGCCCGCACCGCCGACTGGAGCGACGCCTGCGCGGTCATGAGGATGACGGGCAGCTCCGGATCGATCTCATGCGCGGCGGCCAGCACCTCGAGGCCGGTCTTGCCCGGCATGCGGATGTCGGTAAGGACGAGGTCCGGCTTCCCGGACGAAAGCACGTCGATGGCCTTCTGGCCGGTCTCCGCCACCGCGACCTCGTACCCCTCTCCCCTGAAGAGGACCTGGAGGGTGTCGAGGATGGACGTTTCATCGTCGACCAACAGAATCTTCGGTGCGTCACTCACGTGTGGTCTCTCCTTTCACCTTCCGGGAGGCCCGGAAGAAAGATGACGAACTGAGCCCCGCCTTCGATGGCGCGCTCCACGAACACCACGCCCGAATGGGCCTCGACGGCCCGATGCACCAGGGCGAGTCCGAGTCCGCTTCCGCCCTTCCGCGTCGAAAAGAACGGATCGAAGATGCGGCTTTCCATCCCCGGGGGGATGCCGGGCCCCGAGTCCCGGACCGAAAGGCGTACCGGATTCCTGATGTTGACGCCGCGCGGGGTCTTGCGGTAACGCTCGTCCTGGAGCGAAACCACGACCCTGCCTTCGGGACCGGCGTGCTGGCCGGCGTTGAGGATCAGGTTGAGCAGTGCCCGGTGCAGCAGATCCGCGTCGCCGAGCACCGGCATGGGGTCCTCGTCCATCTCGAGCTGAAGATCGATCCCCTCCAGATCCGGATGCTGGCGGGCCACTACGACGCAATCCCGCACCAACTGGCGGAGCTCGACCCGCTGCTGGACCCCGAGCTTCACCCCCGAATAGTCGAGGAATTCGGTCAGGAGACGGCTCAACCGGTCGGACTCGGTCACGACGAGGCGCCGCAGCAGCGCGCGGTCGTCCGGGCTCAAGCGGTCGCTCCCGAGCTGCTCGATCGCACTCCGGATCGACGCGAGCGGATTCTTGATCTCGTGCGCGAGGGAGGCCGACAGCGCCGCGACGGCCTCGAGCCGCTCGGTCCGCACGTTCAGCTCGTCGATCCGCTCGAGGTCGGTGATGTCCTCGAAGATCGCCGTCACGGAGGGGGGGGTGTCGCCCCCGCGCTCGAGAAGCGTGGTACTGATGCCGAGGCGGAGCACCTCTCCGCCACGCTCCACGCCGATCCGCGACCGCGTGCGTGTGCGACGATCGTCCAGGGCGCGGTCGAGGACCTCGCCCATCCCGGGCGTGGTCAGTTCCAGGGCGTTCAGCACCGGCATTCCCGTGAGACTGGCCAGATCGACGCCGAGCAAAGCCTCGGCGGCCGGGTTGACATACGCGAGACGCCGATCCCCGTCGACGGTGATCACGCCGGTCGACAGATGGGCCAGAATGTCACCGGTATCGAGGCGGAGACGCTGGAGCTCCGAAGAGACGGCGCCGAGCGCTTGGCCCGCCCGACGGAGCCGGTCGCCGAGCACTCCCGTGATCAGGGCGACCAAGGCGAACAGCCCGATCCGGAGCGCCACCTCGAGCGTGAAGGTTCCCTGGTGGCCCCACGCGAGATCCGCGAAGTAGACGATACTCGCCAACGCGCCGATCAGCACGCCGCCCGGAAGCGGCAGCAGGAGCGCGCCCGCGCTGATGACGAGAATGTACAGGGGCGCGAAGCTGCTCTCAGGGCCGCCGGTCACATGGATGACGCCCGTGACCAGCACGACATCCATCACGACCTGGCCATACCGGAAGGCCTCGCCCGGCTGGCGCTTCAGCAGGTGCGTGTACCAGAACGAGGCGCCCGTGACGATCAGGGCCACCACGAACATGACCGTCGCGACCAGCGTGTCCTCGGGGCGCGCGTTGAACCAGGCGAACAGGGCGCCGGCGAGGATCCCGGAGACGAGGCTCAGGCGCCCGAGGTAAAGCCAGCGAAAGATGTCGCCCCGGAGCGGCGGTGTTTCGCCGAAGGATCGTGACGCGGCGGGTTCGACCAAGCGTGCGGCTCCTAGGAGGACTGCGGGAACGGCGGGACCGGGGCGACCACCGGCACGGAAACACGGCCAAGGGTAGTGGCGCGCCCTTGCATCATGCAATACGACCGAGTCGCGAAATGCATTATGGGCGCGGGATGAAGCGGAAGGCGCCGGGCATCATGTACCCTTCGCCCCCCAGCCGGCCGACCGGCGCGAGTCGGCCCGGATCCACGGCATACCCTTCGTCGGGCAGGAGCTCCTGCGCCAGAAGGACGCCCATGATCTCCGCGATGAGCAGCACGTTCGACGATCCGTGCAGCACGGTTTCCTGGCGCACTTCGCATTCGAGCACGGCCGGACACCCCGCGACATACGGTGCTCGCACCCGGGACGATGGGCGCGCCTCGAGTCCGGCGAGAAGGAACTCGTCCACCTCCCTGCCGACCTCGGCCGAGGTCGCGTTCATGGCCTCGAATTGCCGCTCGGTCACGACGTTCACGCACAACGCCCCCGTCTCCCGGGCGTTCTCGAGTGTATCCTTGGGCACCCCACCCCGCGCACCCACGGAGATCCCCACCAGGGCAGGTGTGGACGAGAGTGCGGCAAAATAGCTGAACGGCGCCAGATTCGGTGTTCCGTCCGCGCTCCAGGTGGAGGCCCAGGCGATCGGGCGCGGCACCACCAGCGAGGTCAGGAGTCGGTATCTGTCCCGGGCCCGCAGCTCGCCGAGAACGATCGTGGCATGTTCTTGCGAGGGTTCAGCCACCGAGCGGGACGTCGATCACCTGTCCGGCGTAGATCCGGTTCCCGTCGATCCTGTTGACCGCCTGAAGCTCGTCGACGGAAACACCGTGCTGCCGAGCGATCTCCCACAGGGAGTCGCCGGCCTGGATGGTGTACGCCGATCGCTCCGAGTACGCTTCCCCCCCCGCCATCTGGGTCGTGCTCCGCGTCACCAGATTCTCGACGTAGGCCGCGTAACGACTCGGGAAGAGCGCCACGTGATAGTGCAGCGGATACCGTTCGAGCGTCGCGTCGAGCACACCGGCGCGCTCGAGGCTCAGCAGGACACCTTCCAGCCAATTGCGACAGCGCTGGTCCCTGCTGTATCGGAGGTCGATCGCCATGCCCGTCGGGTGTACCGAACGGGCTGAAGCGTTCCGGGGCTGACGGGTCGTCGGGCGAGTGAGGCTCGTGACCACCAACTGCTCGCCGCACGCGGCCCGGTACTGCTGAGCCAGCCGCTCCACGAAGAGCGCGACCTCGGGTCTGGCGTAGGGAAAGGAGACGGCATGTAGCGCGAAGTCGTGCTTCGACTGGACCCGGACCAACCACCCCTGTTCTACGAAGTACCGTACCCGCTCCGCGGTATCGATGTAGGAGTAATCGTTCTCGCGCGCCACCCGGTTCTGGATGTCGAGGGAAGCCGGCGAGCCACGAAGAGACTGCCCGGAGATCGCGGGAGGGGCGGCCAGTAGCGTGCCGAGCATCACCAGCGCACCGAGCACCGAGGCACCCAAGCATCGGCCCGCAGGGGCGCGCATTCCATGCGCAGGCAAGCCCGAATGCTGCATGGCGGCTCGTGCGCGTCCGTAATCTCGACTCATCGCACCCATCGAGAGCAGAGGTTGAAGATGGTTCCGAAGTCCGGAATGAACTCCAGTATGAAACATATGTTTCCAGAGCACAAGCGGGGACTGGAACCGTCACGGAATCCGGGGACCAAAGTGGGCTCCCCGGACCCCGAGACCGTCCCGATAGATGTCAGCCGCGAGCGTCCGCGTATCTTTTCCCTACCACGTCCCAGTTGACGACGTTCCACCACGCCGACAGGTAGTCCGGCCGCCTGTTCTGGTAGTGCAGGTAGTAGGCGTGCTCCCACACGTCGACGCCGAGAACCGGGGTATGACCCTGCGACAGCGGCGAATCCTGGTTCGGAGTCGAGAGGACCTGCAGTCCACCCTTGCCGTCGACCGCGAGCCAACCCCACCCGGAGCCGAACTGTCCGGCCGCGGCACCCTGCAGCTTGTCCTTGAAGTCCTTGAAGGAACCGAAGGTGTTGTCGATGGCCGAAGCGAGATCACCGGAGGGGGCGTCGGCACCACCGGGGCGCATGACGTCCCAGAAGAGCGTGTGGTTGACGTATCCACCGCCGTTGTTGCGCACGGCGGTTCGGATGGCCTCCGGGACGGAGTCCAGGTCCGCGACCAGGGCCTCGGCCGATTTCCCGTGAAGGGCAGAGTGCCCCTCGAGCGCTGCGTTCAGCTTGCTCGTGTACCCGGCGTGATGCTTGCCGTGATGGATCTCCATCGTACGAGCGTCGATGTTCGGCTCGAGCGCATTGAATGCGTAACCGAGCTCCGGAAGGGCGAATGGGTAACCCATGTAGCGTGACTCCTTGGCAAAATCGTCGGGCCTCGTACGGTCGGGGCCGGGTGGCCGCCGACGGAGCGTCCCCTGAGAAGAGGCCGTCCATTATCTTGAGCGTGGCGAGGCCGCAGTCTTGAAATCTTACTCCGCTCGAGTGTTCACGGCAAACCGAGGCACCCGTCATCGACGTCCGCACCGAGGGTCATGGATCGCCTGAACCGGGCCATCGTCCGCGCCGGATTCTCCACGTGGACTGCGACGCCTTCTTCGTTCAGGTCGCGCGGCTCGAGGATCCCGAGGGCGCCGGACGCACGGAGTTCCTGATCGTCGGGGGTTCGCCGACGGGCCGAGGGGTGGTCACCTCCGCGTCGTACGAGGCACGGGCCTACGGAGTGCGCTCGGCCATGCCCACGGGCCAGGCCCTTCGACTCTGCCCACGGGCGACGGTCGTCTCGGTCCCGCGCGGGGCGGTCGGGCGGCACAGCGCTTCCGTGCGGCGGGCGCTCGAAGACTTGGCACCCGTCGTGGAAGCCGCCTCCGTCGACGAATTCTACCTCGACCTGACCGGCACGGAACGACTCTTCCGCGGCAAGACCCTCGCCGAGACCGCGGACCGCATCCGCCGGACCGTGCTCCAACGCACCTCGATCTCCACATCCGTGGGCGGCGGCTCGAACCGGCTGGTCGCGAAGCTCGCCACGTCGCGGGCCAAGCCGGCAGGCGTGTATGTCGTCCCGGCCGGGCACGAGGCCGCCTTCCTCCGGGAACACGATCTCGGAGACATTCCCGGCGTCGGGCCGGCGCTGGTCGAAGCTCTGGCCGCGCGGGGCCTCCGCACCGTGGACGACGCGGTCGGCGTCGGCGAGGCGTGGCTCGAGCGTTGGTTCGGACCCCGGAGGGGCGCGTGGCTCCACGACCGCATTCGCGGCGTCGGTGGCGACGAGGTGGATCCGGACCGGGAACGTAAGTCCATCTCTTCCGAGCGCACCTTCCACGAAGACATCACCGACGCCGAGTCGCTCGACACCGAGCTACTCCGGCTTTCGGAGTCGGTCGGCGCGGTGCTTCGCCGGCAGGGTCTGAGGTGCCGCACGGTCACCGTCAAGCTCCGGGACCACGACTTCAAGACCCGCCAGAAGGCCGTCACGCTATCCGAGGCAGTCGAATCGGACCGGGCCATTCGGAGCGCCGCGCAAGGCCTCCTCGACGACCTCCGCACGGCCCGCCGCCGTCCCGCACGCTTGCTCGGCATCGGCCTGGCCGGGTTCGAAGCTGGAAACGCGCCGAGGCAACTCGGCCTCTTCGCGGAGCCGACGGGTGCGCCCGAATCGGACAAGGAACGGGAGCTTTCCCGCGCGGTGGACGAGGTGCGTGACCGCTTCGGGCGCGGCGCGGTCGCCCCCGCCCGGCTCACTCAAGACGAACGGAAGGAGAAGCGCGACCGATGAGCGCTCCGAGACGCGGCATCGACGTGCTCTGGCCGGGACGCCCGGTCCTGATCGGGATGGTCCACCTTCTCCCGCTCCCCGGCGCGCCCCGGTGGGCCGGGGCCATGGGCGCCGTGCTCGAGCGCGCCGTCGAGGACGCGAAGGCCCTCGAAGGGGCCGGGTTCGACGGCGTCATCGTCGAGAACTACCTCGACGCACCCTTTCATCCGGGCGCGGTACCCGCCGTGACCGTCGCCGCGATGACGCGCGCCGTGTCCGCCGTCGTCGAGCGCGTAGGCATTCCCGTCGGGGTGAACGTACTGCGCAACGACGCGATGTCCGCTCTGTCCATCGCCGCGGCGACGGGCGCATCGTTCATCCGGGTGAACGTTCACACCGGAGCGATGTGGACCGATCAGGGTCTGCTGACCGGCGCCGCCCACGAGACGCTCCGGCTGCGGCGGGAGCTCGGCGTGGACGCGGCGATCCTGGCGGACGTCCACGTGAAGCATGCGACCCCGCCGGCGGGCGCGAGCCTCGCCGACGCCGCGGCAGACGCATGGACCCGGGGGCTGGCGGACGCTCTCGTCGTCTCCGGAAGCGGCACGGGGCAGACGACCGACCCGGGAGACGTCACCGAAGTGAGCCGCGCCGTCCCCGAAGCCCCGGTCTTCATCGGGAGCGGCGTGACGGCGGAGCGCGTAGGGACCCTGCCGGCCGGCGTCCGTGGCGTGATCGTGGGCACCACCGTCATGCGTGACGGTACGGCCGGCACCGGAGTCGACCCCATTCGGGCCGCCGCCTTCGTCCAGGCGGCCCGCCGGTAGAAACGAGGTCGCGGTCTTCCGCCTGGCTAGGAACGCCCCTCGGCCTTCCTACGCTTGTGCTTCTCACCCTGCGCTTCCCAGGGCCGGCGCTGGAAGTAGCTGTTCGTCTCCTCGACCACCTTCGGAGCGAGGAGGGTCAGCGCGATCAGGTTCGGGATGATGACGATGGCCAGAGCCACGTCGCCGAGCGCCCACACGACCGCCAGCGGGACGACCGCACCCAGGAAGTGCATGCCCACGAAGATGAACTTGTAAGGCAGCACCGCACCGTGACCGAACAGGTAGTTGGCACACCGGTCTCCGTAGTAGCTCCACGCGATGGAGGTGGAGACCGCGAACAGGAGCACGGCCACGAGCACGATGTAGTGACCCCAATCACCCAATGGGGCGAGCCCCGTTCGGAAGGCGTTCATCGTAAGAGGCGCCGCGTTCTCGACGGCGTTCCCGTAGAGCGAGGTGTAGGTCGTCCCGTCCTCGGCGACGGCCTGTCCCAGCAGCGGGAAAACCACACCTGTGAACGGCTGTGTCTGGGCCGGATCGACGAAGAGCTCCTCGACCGAGGCTTCGTGCCAGGACAGGAGTGGCGCCCCGATGCCCGTCACTGAGTGACGGCCGTCCGCGATCACGAGCTCCTCGGGCGTGGCCACGAACTGGTAGCGGTCGTTCTCCTGGACCGTCGTGTAGATGACGTCGCCCCCGCCCAGCGTGATCTCCGTCGGGAACCGCTCCGTGTGAGAGGCCGTCATGATGATGACCAGACCCGTCATCGAGCAGATGACGATGGTGTCGATGAACGGCTCGAGGAGCGCGACCACGCCTTCCGAGACGGGTTCGTCCGTCTTGGCGGCCGCGTGCGCGATGGGCGCCGAGCCCTGGCCGGCTTCGTTCGAGAAGAGCCCCCGGCGCACGCCCCACATGAGCGTGACGACGAACACCCCGGCACCGATGCCGGCGACGCCGGCACTCGGATTGAACGCCTCGGTCAGGATCGTCATCAACGCCGGGACCAGCTGATCCAGGTTCATGAGGATGATCAGCAGGGCGCCCGCCACGTAGATGGCCGCCATGAGCGGCGCGAGGAACGCCGTGACCCGCCCGATCCTCTGGATCCCGCCCAGGATCACGCCACCGACGACGACCGCCGTCACCAGCCCGGTCGCCCACGGCGGAATCGCGAACGTCGACTGCATCGTGTCGGCCACCGTGTTCGCCTGCACGGCGTTACCCGTCAGGAACGCCGTGAAGCCGAGCATCACGGCGAAGAAGACGGCCAGCGGCTTCCACGCGGGTCCGAGCCCCCGTTCGATGTAGTACATCGGGCCCCCGGCCACGGCCCCTTCCCATTTATGGGCTCCGCCCTCCGGATCGACCTCCCGATACCGCTGGGCCAGCGTGACCTCGGAGAACTTGGTGGCCATCCCGACGAACGCGGTCACCCACATCCAGAACAGCGCTCCCGGCCCACCCCAGTGGATCGCGATCGCCACGCCCGCGATGTTGCCGATTCCGACCGTGGCGGACAGAGCCGTGGTCAGTGCCTGGAAGTGGGAGACGTCACCCGGGTCGTCCGGATCGTCGTACATGCCGGTCGTCACCGCGAAGCCATGTGCCAGGCGCTTCAACTGGATGAAGCCGGTGCGCACGGTCAGGTAGAAACCCGTGCCCAGAAGAAGGATCACCGTGAAGGGGATGTTCTCCCCAGCGATGGAGACTCCCACCTCGATCACGTACGTGTTCAGGAAGTTTACGACGCCTTGCAACCATTCCATGGATGGATCCGAGTTGGGGCAGGAGAGGAGTTGCGGAATCGCGAGCGCGCAAAAGAATGCCCCCCTTCCACCCTCCTAGCAAGGAAGGTGGAAGGGGGGCGTCCTGCCTAGTGTCGTGCCGTCAGGCGTTGGAGAGCTCCGTGTCGCAGAGGTGCGCGGCCACCGCCTCGGCGAGCATCTCGTGCGCGCGTTGGACGATCATGTCGAGCGACGGCGACTCCTGGAACATCTCCTCGGCCTTCTCACGCAGCTCGGGAATGGTCGGCAGGTGCGGAACCGAAAGCTCCGCGATCCGCTGCTCGACCTGACCGCGCGTGCGGCGCGCCTTCTCCTGCAGGTCTTCGAAGGCGTGGGAATCCGCCCAAGCCTCGCGAACCGACTGCGCGATGCCCTCGACTCGGAAGCTGCCCGCCAGGTCACCGGCCACCTTCTCGATCACCTTGCGCCCGATCGGGCTCTCGCCACGGACGATGGCTTCGGGCGGAGCGCGCAGATCCCAGACCAGGCCGAACCACGACATCGTCTTGAGCGCGTAGTAGGAGATGTCGACCTCCCACCACCGGAAGCCCTGGCGCGTCGAGCTCTGGTAGTGGTGGTGGTTGTTGTGCCACCCCTCACCGAGCGTGATGAGCGCCAGCCAGAAGTTGTTCCGGGAATCGTCGCCCGTCAGGTACCGCTGCGACCCGTGCACGTGGGCCAGCGAGTTGATGAAGAACGTGCCGTGGTAGACCGCGACCGTGCTCCAGAAAAAGCCGACCACCAGCATGCCCCAACCGCCCCAGAGGAACAGCGCGACTCCCAGCAGGATGGCGGGCACGTAGTTCAACCGATTGAGCCAGACCAGCTCCGGGTACTTGGTCAGATCCTTCACCGTGCCGAAGTCGGGCTTCCAGCTACTGGGGTTGAAGACCCAGCCCACATGCGAATACAGGAAGCCGTGATGACGCGGCGAGTGCACATCCTGCTCCGTATCCGAGTACAGATGGTGATGGCGATGCACGGCGGCCCACCAGATCGCGCCGCGCTGGGCCGATGTCTGACCGATGAACGCGATCACGAACTGCATGACGCGGCTCGTCTTGTACGACCGATGGCTGAAGTACCGGTGGTACCCCGCCGTGATTCCCCACATGCGCACCACGTACAGCACGAATGCGACCCACAACGCCGTGGCGCTCACCCCGGTCCAGATCGCTCCCAAACAGGCGAGGTGCACCAGGATGAAGGGGATGGTGGCAGGATATACGATATCTTGGTGAGGCGCGTGCGCGTGGCTGTGGCTCACTGAGTCAGGCTCCATGTCAAGTCAAGTGCATCAATCACGGATGCACCTGAAAACTAACGGACCCGGATGCCAGGACCAAGTCAATGGGCGTCCCTGCGGTTGCCCATAGCCCCAGCTCATGTATATTCATATTCACATTCATGAATGCAATAATCCCCTCCCCGATCCTGGACCAGCTCAACGCGCTCGGCGACGAGACGCGCGTGCGCATTCTGGCGCTCCTCGACCGGAGCGAGTTCTCCGTCGGTGAGTTGAGCGCGGTGTTGCAGATCGCGCAGCCCTCGGTAAGCCGGCATCTGAAGACGCTGGCCGACGAGGGTTGGGTCGAGGCGCGACAGGACGGGCGCCTTCGGCACTACCGCCTGACGACCGAGTTGGACGACGGGGCCCGTGAGCTCTGGGGTATCGTGCGCACCCGGCTCGGGACCGACGGCCCCTACGGCGCCGACGAGGAGCGCGCCCAGGCCGTGCTGAGGGATCGGCGGCTGCGGTCGGCCGAGTTCTTCGCGCGGGCGGCCGAGCGTTGGGACGATCTCCGGGAGGAGCTCTTCGGGCGCGACGTCCGTTTCGCTCCCCTTCTCGGCCTGCTCGACACCGAGTGGACCGTGGGCGACCTCGGCGTGGGGACCGGGGCGCTCGCCCGACTGCTCGCACCGTTCGTGCACCGCGTCATCGGCGTCGACCGTTCCGACGAGATGCTCTCCGCGGCCGAGCACCGGCTGCAGGATCTCGGGAACGTCGATTTGCGAACCGGCGCGCTGGAAGCGCTGCCCATCGCGGATGGGGAGCTCGACGTGGCGATCCTGTCGCTCGTTCTGCACTACGTTGTCGATCCGCCGCAAGTGCTCGACGAGGTCCACCGATCGCTACGGCCCGAAGGGCGCATCGTCGTGCTCGAGATGCGGCTGCACGAACGCGGCGTCGGGTACGCCGAAGAGATGGGCCATGTTTGGCCCGGCTTCGAGCCCGACACCATCACCGACTGGCTCACGGCAGCCGGCTTCGACGATGTCCGCACGCACCGACTCGCTCCCGATCCGTCGGCGAGCGGGCCCATGCTGTTCCTGACGTCCGCCCGTTCGGGTGCGGCGTCCCAACATTCCAGACCTCATAAGAGGAAAGTGATTCCATGACGAATACCACAACGCTTCCCAACCAGCGCGAGACGACGTCCGCGACCGGAACCGACCGCCCTCCCTTCAAGGTGAAGGACCTCTCCCTCGCCGAGTGGGGCCGGGACGAGATCCGGCTCGCCGAGAACGAGATGCCCGGACTCATGGCCGCGCGTGAGGAGTACGGTCCGCAACAGCCCCTCGCCGGGCTGAAGGTCGCCGGCTCCCTGCACATGACCGTCCAGACCGCGGTCCTCATCGAGACCCTGGCCGACCTCGGCGCCGACGTGCGCTGGGCGTCGTGCAACATCTTCTCGACCCAGGACCACGCGGCTTCGGCCGTCGTCGTGGGCCGCGACGGCACTCCTGACGACCCCAAGGGGTCCGTCGTGTTCGCCTGGAAGGGCGAGACGCTCGAGGAGTACTGGTGGTGCACGGACCAGATGCTGACCTGGCCGGACGGCTCGGGTCCGGACCTGCTCGTCGACGACGGCGGCGACGCCACGCTGCTCATCCACAGGGGCGTGGAGTTCGGGACCGCCGACAAGGTCCCGGCGTTCGACGCGGACAAGGAGCCTGAGGAATGGGGCGTGATCCTGGAGCTGCTCCGCAAGACCCTGACCGAGGATCCAGGGAAATGGGCCCGCATCGGAAAGGACATCCGCGGCGTCTCCGAGGAGACCACGACGGGGGTCCACCGGCTCTATGAGATGGAGAAGGACGGCTCGCTGCTCTTCCCCGCCATCAACGTCAACGACTCGGTCACCAAGTCGAAGTTCGACAACCTCTACGGGTGCCGGCACTCGGTCATCGACGGCCTGAACCGGGCCACCGACGTCCTGCTCTCCGGTAAGTCCGCAGTGGTCTGCGGCTACGGCGACGTCGGCAAGGGGTGCGCCCAGGCGCTCAAGGCGCAGGGGGCACGCGTGACGGTCACCGAGGTCGACCCGATCTGCGCGCTGCAGGCCGCGATGGAAGGCTTCACGGTCGCACGGCTCGAGGACGTGATCGAGACCGTTGATCTCGTCATCACGGCGACCGGCAACAAGGACATCCTCACCGCAGATCATATGGCGCGGATGAAGGACAAGGGCATCGTCGCCAACATCGGCCACTTCGACAACGAGATCGACATGGCTGGGCTCGCCAAGACGCCCGGTATCAAGAAGAAGGAGATCAAGCCGCAGTACCACGAGTGGACGTTCCCGGACGGCCATTCGGTGCTGATCCTCGCCGAGGGCCGGCTGATGAACCTGGGGTGCGCCACCGGCCATCCGAGCTTCGTGATGAGCGCGAGCTTCACGAACCAGGTCCTGGCCCAGATCGAGCTCGCTCGCAACATCGATCAGTACGGCAAGAAAGTGTACGTGCTGCCGAAGCATCTCGACGAGAAGGTCGCCACGCTCCACCTCGAGCAGCTCGGCGTGAAGCTGACCGAGCTCAGCAAGGATCAGGCGGACTACATCGGCGTGCCGCAGCAGGGTCCGTTCAAGCCGGATCACTACCGGTACTAGAGCCGGACACCTCCGGTGCGGGGAGAGGGGGCGGCGCCAGATGGCGCCGCCCCTTTTCTTTATCCGTTCCTGGCTGCGGGGAATAACACTACAAGGGGCCACGGCGATCTCCCGATACTGGTCGAACGTGATCCGAGCGATTCATTATTCATGAGGGTCGCTTGAACAGACACGGCGGCCCTCGGAGGTTCTGTCATCACGCCCCGCCGGTCGGGCACCGATCCCGACGCCCCGCCTCCGGGACGGTAGAAGGAGATCGCTATGCGCACCTCGCTTACGCGGACCTGGGCGGCCGGCATCGCCATGCTCGCCCTGCTTCCCGCCACGGTTACGGCCCAGAATCCTGCCGCGCTCCAGCAACAGCAACAGATGGAGCAGATGCAGCGCATGCAGGAGCACGCGCGCCAGCTGACCGAGACCATGCGCCAGATGGCGACCGTGCAAGAGCGGGCCCATCAGTTGGAGCAGCAGATCGTTCAGGAGATGGAGCAGCACCGGCTGCGCCGGGACCTCGACGTTCAGTTCGCCGAACGGCTCCGCCAGGAGGAGCGGCTTCGTGAGATGGCGCGCTCCATGAACGTGGGTGCACAGGAAATGCACCGGGCCATGGAGCAACTCCGGAGCATGTTGGAGCAAGCGGGCACACCGTTTCAGCGGGACGTCGAGCAGGAAGTCGAACGCCTCCGGCACCACTGGGAGATGATGGTGGGGTCGATGGAAGAAGGAATCCGACTCCTCGAGCGGTTGAGGGATCGGGTCCAGACCTCGGCACCGACCGGCGGGTGAGGCAGCCATGAAGCCCGCGGCGCCCGATGTTCGGGCGGCCAGAATGCGCTTGGTCGTGGTCGGGCTGGTCCTGGCCGCGGCCGGCACGCCGGGATTGCCCTGGAACCCCGACCCATTGGCCGGCCAGGGCGTACGGTACTCGGGATCGGTCAGCTACTCGACCGGCTCCTACGTGTTCGCCGAGCGCACCCATTCTTTTTGGCTCTCGAACGGGCTCAGCGTCGGAGGCTCCAGGCTCAGCGCGTCGGCGACGCTCCCGCTCGTGCTCCAGAACAGCGGTGTCGTGAGCATCGTAGCCGGTCAGCCGGTCCCGACCGGTGGCGAGGGGAGCGGCGTGGTCGGTCGTCGCTCCGGGGACGGGCCGATCGGGACGAAGCGAAGAGACGAAACCGGTTCGGGCGGTGGCACCACGCCGACCGACTCGGCAGTCGTGTTCCGGGACGCTTACGCGCTCGAGATCGGCGATCCGTCCCTCCGTTTGGCCTATGCTGCATACTCGGGCTTCGGATTCGTGCGATCGGTGTCGCTCAGCCTCGGGGCCAAAGCGCCCCTGCGTGGCCTCGAGTCTGGCGTCGGGACGGGCGAATGGGATGTCGGGGCGGGCGCATCGGTCGCGCTGGGCGTGGGAAGCACCTGGTTCTTCCTGGATGGTGCCCATTGGTGGTTCGGTGACCTCCCGGAGTTGGAGCTTCGGGACGGCGTGCTGTATTCCGCGGGCGTTTCCAGGCTGTTCGGAGAGAGCGGCACGTCGCTGCTCGCGAGCGTCTCCGGGAGCAGCCGCATTGTGCCGACGGCGGAAGCGCCCTTAAGTATGTCGCTGGGACTGTCGCGATTCCTGGAACGGGGACGATCGCTCTCGCTCGGTGTGACGGCGGGGCTGAGTGAGGCGTCTCCAGATCTGTCAGCATACTTTGGATGGAGTCTTCCCGTGGGAGGATCATGAGCATGAGCAGGAGTCCGACGCATGTCGCGCGGCCGAGCGACCTCGTAGTCATCGGCGCAAACCTCTTCCTGACGGCACTCCTGGCTGGACCGACAGACGCCCAGGTGGGTGAGGGTCCCTGGCCCCGAACCGACTACACGGCGATGAACGGCGAGGAACTCTACCGAGAGGCCTGTGCCGGATGCCACGGACCCGACGGCACGGGAATGCCGTCCTCCGCCGTGGGCTTCGCGATTCCCCTGCCGGATTTCACCGACTGCAGCTTCGCGACGCGCGAGCCCGATTCGGACTGGCTCGCGGTCGCGCACGACGGCGGGCCTACCCGAGGCTTCGATCCCCTGATGCCCGCCATCGGTGGGGTGTTGAGCGTCGACCAGTTACAGCGCGCCCTTGACTACGTCCGGACCCTGTGTGCCGACGACAACTGGCCTAGAGGCGAGCTCAACCTGCCGCGCGCGATGGTCACCGAGAAGGCGTATCCCGAGGACGAGGCCGTATTCACCTACGGGGCTTCGCTCGACGGAACGGCCGTCCTCACGGGGGAATTCGTCTATGAGAAGCGTTTCGGAGCCAGGAACCAGATCGAGTTCGTCGTGCCCTTTTCGTATCGGTCACGGGGCGATGCCGCCTCTTGGCAGGGCGGACTGGGCGACCTCGTCGTCGGGGTGAAGCGGGCCTTCTACCATAGCCTCGAGAAGGGGTCGATCTTCAGCGCGGCCGCCGAGATCAAGCTCCCGACCGGAAACTACGAGCATGGCTTCGGCGTCGGCACGCCGGTGTTCGAGACGTTCGCCTCGTACGGACACGCCCTGCCGGCGGACGCGTTCCTGCAGCTTCAGGGCGTCTACGAGCGCCCGTTCGACGCGGATCGCGCCGGGGATGAGGCGGCGCTCCGAATGGTGCTGGGCAAGAGCTTCACCCAGGGGGCCTGGGGCCGCACCTGGAGCCCGATGGTCGAGGTGCTGTCCAGCCGCGAGCTGGAGGACGGCGCGACGGTCCACTGGGATCTGGTCCCTCAGTTCCAGGTGACGCTCAACACCAGGCAGCACGTGATGGCGAACCTGGCGGTGCGGGTCCCGGTCAACGACACGGCCACACGAGAGCCCACCCTGCTCTTCTACATTTTGTGGGACTGGTTCGACGGCGGATTCTTCGAGGGATGGTAACCATGCGGATCATGACCTACGCGGTATCTTTGACGGCATTTCTCAGCGTCGGGTACGTCGTGGGCGAGTTGTTCGCCCAGACCCCTCCCATCGCGTTCGAACCGTCGTCGCAGGAAGCCGTCGCCGCCCACGGGGCCGCGGTGCGCCTCTTCGAAACGAGCGACATGTGCCTCGCGTGTCACAACGGCGTCACCACGGCTCTCGGAGAGGACATCTCCATCGGATTCGATTGGCGCGCCTCGATGATGGCCAATGCTGCGCGTGATCCGTATTGGCAGGCAGCGGTTCGACGGGAGATCACGGACCATCCCGTGGCGAAGGAGGCGATCGAGGACAAATGCTCCACGTGCCACATGCCCATCGCACGTTACTCCGCCCACCTCACCGGCGGCATGGGTGAGGTCTTCGGAAGCCTCCCCCGGTACGGAGCAGATCCCCAGCTGGCCGCGGACGCGCTCGACGGCGTGTCGTGCTCCGTTTGCCATCAGATCGCGGATACGAACCTGGGCTCGCCGGAGAGCTTCACCGGAGCCTTCGAGGTCGACGAGAGCACGGCGACGGGCGAGCGCACGATCTATGGTCCGTTCGAGGTCGACGACGGGCGGGTGCGCCTCATGCAGTCCGCATCCGGATTCCGGCCTACGGAGTCCCCCCACATCCAGTCGTCCGAGCTGTGCGCGTCGTGCCACACGCTCTACACGGAAACGCTCGACCAGGACGGCAACCAGATTGCCGAGCTCCCCGAGCAGGTCCCCTACCTGGAGTGGCTCCACAGCGATTACCGGGAAGAGCAGAGTTGCCAGTCGTGCCACATGCCCGTCGTCCAGGGCGAGGCCCCGGTGACCAGCGTGCTCGGCCAGCCCCGCACGGAGGTTTCCCGGCACGTCTTCCGGGGCGGAAACTTCTTCATGCTCCGAATGCTCAACCGGTACCGGAACGAGCTTGGAGTGACCGCACTTCCTCAGGAGCTCGACGCCGCGGTGATACGGACGGTGGAGCACCTGCGCTCGAGCACAGCGCAGGTCCGGGTCGACGAGGCGCGTCGCACCGACGACGGCGTCGCCTTCGACGTAGTTGTGGACAACCTGGCCGGTCACAAGCTCCCCACGGCGTATCCGTCGCGGAGGGCCTGGCTGCATGTGAAGGTGAGCGATCCGTCCGGCCGGGTGGTCTTCGAGTCCGGCGCGCTGCGGCCCAATGGCTCGATCGTCGGGAACGACGCAGACGCAGACCCGGACGCCTACGAGCCGCACTACACGGTGGTGCGCTCGCCCGATCAGGTGCAGATCTACGAGTCGGTCCTGGGCGACCCCTCCGGTACCCCGACCACCGGACTCCTTAGCGCCTCCACCTATCTGAAGGACAACCGCATTCTGCCCAACGGCTTCGACAAGGCCACCGCCGATCCGGACGTGGCGGTCCGCGGCGCCGCATTCGCCGACGGCGACTTTCTCGGCGGGTCGGACCGGACCCGCTACGAGCTCGAAGTGTCCGGCGCGAACGGCGCGCTGACGGTCGAGGCCGCGCTCTGGTATCAGCCCATCGGCTACCGGTGGGCGCGGAATCTCGACGACTACACCGACCACTTCGAGCCGGAGCGATTCGTGCGCTACTACGACAGCATGGCCGAAGGGTCGGGCGTGCGGATTGGCGGGGGGGTGGTGGAGGTGCGGTAGGGGCGGTCTCCCCTATCGCAGCGTCGCCAGGTAGGTCACCAACGCATCCAGGTCGGCCTCGGGAAGGTCCGCGAACGCCACCTTGGCACGGGCCACGGACGACGTGAGCTCACCCCTGACGGCGTCGTCCGCCACGATGAAGGCCCGGATCCGGTCCGGGGCGAGCCTCGCGCCGACTCCGTCGAGCGGGCTACGAGGGTTGCCGGTGCCTTCGAGCCGGTGGCAACGCGTGCAGCCCTGCTCGTCGAACACGACCCGCCCGCGCTCGAGCACCTCAGCCGTGGGAGGCTCTGTCGGGGGTGGGACCGGTACGAACGGAGTCGCGGCATCGGTCGTGGCTCGAGGAGCGTCGGGTGCGCCCGGCGCGTTCTTGCGCGCCGCGAACGCCCCCGCCAAAACCGTCACGAGAAGCGTGAGCCCCACCGCAAAGCCTTTCGCAATACGCTCTCTCATCGGTTACGCCATCTCGAAGAGCTCGAGGTGGATGTGCCGCATCGGCACGCCCCGTTCCCTGAGGGCATCCTGGGCCATGTCCGTCAGAGGATCCGGTCCGCACATGAAACACTGGACCCCCTCGGGAAGCTTGGCGAGAACCCCTCCGATCAGCTCGGGGTCGGGCCATCCGACCGCCCCGTCCCACCCATCGTGGGGTTCCTCGAGCACGTGCTCGACCTCGAGGTCGAGCCGCGTCGAGAGCCGTGCGACCTCGGCTCTCAGGGGCGTGGCGTCCCAGGACCTTGTCCCGTAGACGAGACCCATGGGACGCGCGTCGCCCCGGTCCGCGAGCGTGCGCAGTATGCTCACGATGGGCGCGATCCCCACACCGCCGGCGATGAACAAGAATGCGGGCGCATCCGGATGGCGATCCACCGTGAAGATCCCGTGCGGCCCGTCGACGTAGGCCACGGTCCCGACCTCGATCTCGCCGATGGTGTCGGTGAAGTCGCCGAGCTCCTTGATGGTGAACTCGAGCGCCGCCCCGCCCTCGGCGCTCCCGGAAAAGGAGAACGGATGCTCCCTGGCCTTCAGCGGTGAGTGACCGAGCGAGAGCCACGCGAACTGTCCGGGAGCGAAGCGAAGACCCCGATGCCCCTCCGGCTCCAGGGTGAGGGACCACGAGCGGCCCCGCTCCTCCCTTACGTGGGTGACGCGGTAGGGCCTGCCCGTGAGCAGAATCGGTTTCACGATCCGCACGTAGGCGACGATGGCCACGAGGGATCCCAGGAAGAGCTCGAGCATCGAGCGGGTCCAGAAGACTCCGGAGTAGTATGCCACGCCCATGACGTGCACGAGCGCAAGTCCCACGCCCGCGACCGCGAGCACCGCGTGGGCGATTCGCCAGCCGTCGTACTCGATGCGGAGGCTCTTCCGCCAGAGGGACGACACGATCAGGACCGCGAACAGCGCGAGCGCCGCCCGCCCGGCGGTCATGGACAGGGGCGCCTCCATGGGCCAGGCGGGAGCGAGCGTGGCAGGGTATCGGACGCGCAGAATCAGGTAGTGCGCCATCACGAGCCCGAACGCCAGCACAGCCAGCCAGCGGTGGAGCACGTACAGGACATCCATCCCAAAGGGTGCCGTGGCCCGCCGGAAACGCGCCGTGAGAAGGAATTGTCCCCCCATCAGCGCCAGCGCGCCGAACCCCAACCCCATCGAGAAATCGAACCACCAACCCGATCCGCGCAGCGCGACGAGGCCGCTGGCGAGGACGATCAGGGGCAGCGCAATCAGTGTGACGTAGGCGAACGACCAGAGCAGGCCACGCGGACGCGACTTCGACCGGGGCCTCATCCGAGCTCCCGCCCCCGCTTGTGCTGCCATGCCTTGTCCAGCTCACCACCCAGGATCACGGTCGAGCCGACCGCCACGATCACCCCCCACTCCCCGAGGCCGAGCGGCACGGTGCGGAAGACCGCCTGGAAGGGGCCCCAGTAGATCACGGATAGTTGGGCCAGAAGGGCGCCGACAAGACTCACGAACAGGAAGCGGTTCGAGAACGGCGGCACCTGGAAGATCGAGCGCTCGAGCGAGCGACAGTTGAACACGTGGAAGAACTGGAAGACGACCATCTGGGTCATCGCGACGGTACGCGCGGTGTCCAGGTCTCCCGTAGTCTCCAGCGACCACCAGAAGGTGCCGAGCGTGCCCGCCGCCAACACCGCGCCGACGCCCCCGAGCCGTTCGAGCAGCCGCCAGGACAAGATACCCTCATGGATGGGCCTGGGCTTCCGACGAAGCAGTCCCGGCTCTCCCGGCTCGACGGCCAACGCCACGTCCTGCACGCCGTTGGTGACCAGGTTGATCCACAGGATCTGTGCCGCCACGAAGGGGAGCGGCCAACCCGCCGCGAGGGCGACGAGGATGGTGATGACTTCGCCCACCGCCGTGGAAAGCAGGAAGAACGTGACCTTGCGCACGTTGGAGAAGACGACGCGCCCTTCCTCCACCGCATCCCGGATGGTGGCGAAGTTGTCGTCCTGGAGCACCATGTCCGAGGCCTCACGCGCGACGTCCGTGCCTGTGATGCCCATCGCGATGCCGAGGTGCGCGGCCCGCAACGCAGGGGCGTCGTTCACGCCGTCGCCGGTGACGGCCACGACCTCCCCTCGCGCGCGGAGTCGCTGGACGATGCGCAGCTTATGTTCCGGCGCCACGCGCGCGAAGACCTGCACGCCCTCCTCGAGAAGTTGGTCGAGCGCCTCGTCCGAGAGCTCGGCCAACTCACTGCCTTCAATGGCCCGACGGTCGGGAGCATCCAGGCCGAGTTGGCGCCCGATGGCACGGGCGGTCGCGAGGTGATCTCCCGTGAGCATCATGACCCGGACGCCCGCACGCTGGACCTCGGCCACAGCCTCGACGGCCTCGGGACGGACCGGGTCCTCCATACCCTGAAGGCCACAGAATACGAAGCCGGTGTTCGTCGCCTCGACATCGAGCTTCGACCCGGGCGCATCCTTGAACGCCATCGCCAGCACACGGAGTCCTCCACCCGCGAGATCCTGGGCCGCGTCACGAATCCGGTCGCGATCGGCACCCTCGAGCGCACTTGGGCCGTCGACTCCCATGACCCGGGAGCACCGGGCGAGCACCGCCTCCGGAGCCCCCTTCATGTAGATCCGCTCGGCTTCACCGACGCGAACGAGGGTCGCCATGAACTGGAGCTCCGGCTCGAACGGAAGCATGCCGAGCTCGGGGTGTGCGGCGCGAACCCGGGGCACCGCAAGGCCGCCCTTCTCGGCAGCGATGAGGAGGGCGACCTCGGTCGGATCTCCGAGCGGTGCTCCTTCCTCACCCAGGATGCGCTCGTCTGCCTCGCTCGCCAGGACGCCGGAGAGGAGCGACTGTTCGAGTGCGGGGTGCCGGTCCACCTCGACGAGCCGGTCCCCGTGATGGACCCCGCCGTCACGGTCGTACCCGACCCCCGACACCTCGAAGAGGCCTTCTGGGGTCCAGATCGACCGGACCGTCATCTCGTTGCGGGTCAACGTTCCGGTCTTGTCCGAGGCGATGACGCTCGTGCTCCCGAGCGTCTCGACGGCCGGCAGGCGCCGGATGATTGCCTTGCGGGCGGCCATACGGCGCACGCCGACGGCGAGCGTCACGGTCAGCACCACCGGAAGACCTTCCGGAACGGCGGAGACCGCCATGGCGACTGCCGTCATGAAGATCTCCGTGGCGCCTAGCCCGTGAAGCATGCCGAGCACGGCGGCGGCCCCGGCGAGTCCGACGAGCGCCAATCCGACCTTCCCCCCGAAATCATGCACCTTCTCCTGGAGGGGGGTGCTGACCTCGCCCGCGGCATACACCGCCTCGGCGATCCGTCCGACCTCCGTGCGCGACCCCGTGCGCACGACGAGTCCCCGGCCCCGCCCGCGCGTGACCATGGTGGCTCCGAACGCCATGTTGACCTGGTCGCCCGCTACCGGGGTCCCGGCGAGCATCGCGTCGGGATCCTTGCGCACGGGCATGGACTCTCCCGTGAGCATCGACTCGTCTACCTCGAGGTCGACCGTGCGCAATAATCGGAGATCGGCAGGGACCCGGGCACCTGAAGTGAGGAGGACGACGTCCCCGGGAACGAGATCGGCCGCGGGTATCTGGCGCGGTCGTCCGTCACGGACCGCCTCGGCTCTGGGTGCGCTGAGATCGGACAGCGCTCGCATGGCCTGTCGCGCCCGGTATTCCTGAACGAACCCGATGACCGCGTTCAGCAGCACGACCGCGAGGATGACCCCCGCGTCGACGTAGTCCTGGATCGCGATCGTGACGGCCGCGGCCACCAGGAGGATGTAGATGAGCGGGTCGCGGAACTGGTGGAGCGCCAGCTCCCACCACGGCTCGACTTCCTCGACCCGGATCGTGTTCGGCCCGTAGCGTTCCCGGCGCCGGCCCACTTCCTCCGACGTCAGCCCCTCCTCCGTGCTGACGATGCGACCGAGCGCGTCGTCGGAGGCCATCGCCCACCACGGGTCGAGCTCCCCGGGGGTCTGCGATCCAGTCGGGTCGGCTGAGGTCTTGGTCTGCACGTGGCGTGGGCTCTCGGGTCGGACGGGCGTGCGCGGAGGACGTGCAGTCCCACGCGAGACGTTCCGGGATGGAGGGTGGAGCGAGGCGGACCCGGTCCACGCTAGGGTCAAGGGAGCGCCGCGGCAACGCCCTACCCGCGCAGGATCTCTCGGTGGAGCTCCTTCGTTTCCGGTGACGGAGCCGCGCCCAGCTCCCTCGCGATGAGGGCCCTGCACCTCTCGTAGACGCGCAGGGCCTCCGCGGCATTCCCTTCCGCCACGTGAGCGCGCATCAGGAGGCGATGGCCGCTCTCCCGGAAGGGACGAAGGTTCACCACTTCCCTCGCCGCCTCCACCGCCAACGCCCGTTCCTCGTTCCAGAGATAGACCTCCGCCCGACACTCCAGCGCACGCACCAGGATGCTGTTCAACTTCTCCCGGCGCAGGTCCAGCCAATGCCCTTCACCCCCCGGGAGGAACGGTCGCCGCGCGATATGGTGCGCCACGGCGGAAGGCCCGTAGGCGCCGCCGAGATCGCCGGCTCGGAGCGCCGCCTCGGCCTCATGGATCCGATCCGCCGCATCCTCCACGTCGACCCAGGGGGTTTGTGGCAGGTAGAGCTCGTAGCAGCCTCCCGCTCCGACCAGGGTTTTGGAACCCTTCAGCCCCACGCTCGAGAGAAGTGACCGAAGCTTGCTGACGATCGAGCTGAGCGCCGAGTCCCACCCGTTGGGAAGGTCGCGTCCCCAGAGTACTTCGGCGACCTCGTCGCGGGACACCGGACGGAACCGCTCGCAGACGAGAAACGCGAAGGCCGTCCGACCCTGCTGGCCGGGAAAAGCGTGGGAGCCCACGAGCCGCTCACCCGCTTCGATCGTCATGCGGCCGGTCAGATAGATCCTCAGCAAAATGACCCCAAGCTTTCTCCAAGCTTCGCGCAGGGTGGGCCCAAGGCAGGCCCGCTATCGTTCCAGCATGAACGGAAGTCAGGACCCCCGCAACGACCCCCGAGCTAGCGAGGAAGAAAATGGCGAAGAAACAGGTATCCTGTGACTGTGGCACCGTGATCCGGGAGGAAGCCGACGACGCGCTTGTCGAGGCCGTCCGCAAGCACGCCCGTGAGGTGCACGACATGGAGCTCAGTCGCGACCAGGTGCTCGCGATGGCCGAGCCCGTCTGACGCACTGCGTCACGGCCGCAGGTCAGGGAGCGGCGCCGGCCGTCCCTGGCCTGCCCTGCGTGATCAACGCTACGGCGCCAAGCGCGATGAGGTAGACGGGGGCTTGAGAGGGACGCTCATACGGCGGACCGGGGCGAAAGGTGGATGACCAAGGGAGGGTTTTGGTACTTTAGCTGCGAAGCACTTCAACCATCGCAGCCACGATCGGAGACGAATATGGGCGGAAATGACGCCGAGAACGCAGGCAAGTGCCCAGTCATGCACGGGTCCCACGTCCACACGAACCTGGCGGGCACGTCGAACCGGGACTGGTGGCCCAATCAACTGAACCTCAGAGTTCTCCACCAAAACTCGCCTCTGCTCGATCCCATGGGGGACGACTTCAACTACACGGAGGAGTTCCAGAAGCTCGACCTCGAGGCCGTCCAAGAGGACCTCTTCGAGTTGATGACCGATTCCCAGGAGTGGTGGCCGGCCGACTGGGGTCACTACGGACCCTTCTTCATCCGGATGGCCTGGCACAGCGCGGGCACCTACCGCATCGGCGACGGCCGCGGCGGCTCCTCCTCGGGCACGCAACGCTTCGCGCCCCTCAACAGTTGGCCCGACAACGGGAATCTCGACAAGGCGCGCCGGTTGCTCTGGCCGGTCAAGCAGAAGTACGGCAGGAAGATCTCCTGGGCCGACCTCATGATCCTGACCGGTAACTGTGCGCTGGAGTCCATGGGATTCGAGACCTTCGGCTTCGCTGGAGGCCGTGAGGACATCTGGGAGCCAGAGGAGGACATCTACTGGGGGGCCGAGACGGAGTGGCTCGGAGACAAGCGCTACGCCGCCGAGCGGGAGTTGGAGAACCCCCTCGCCGCCGTTCAGATGGGTTTGATCTACGTGAATCCGGAGGGACCGAACGGGAAGCCGGATCCGCTGGCCGCCGCCGTGGACATCCGTGAGACGTTCGGGCGTATGGCCATGAACGACGAAGAGACGGTCGCGCTCATCGCCGGTGGACACACGTTCGGGAAATGCCACGGCGCGGGAGATCCGGCGCTCATGGGCCCCGAGCCCGAAGGCGCCAGCATCGAGGAGCAGGGCCTCGGCTGGAGGAGCACCCACGGCACCGGTGTGGGCCCCGACGCCATCACCAGCGGCCTCGAGGGCGCGTGGACGCCTACCCCGACCCAGTGGGACAACACCTTCTTCGACCTGCTCTTCCGCTACGAGTGGGAGCTGACCAAGAGTCCCGCCGGGGCGTGGCAGTGGACGCCGAAGAATCCGTCGGAAGAGGACCTCGTGCCGGACGCCTTCGATCCGTCGAAGAAGCACCCGACCATGATGGCCACCACCGATCTCGCGCTCCGCGAAGACCCGATCTACGAGCCGATCTCCAGGCGCTTCCACGAGAACCCGGATGAGTTGGCCGACGCCTTCGCCCGCGCATGGTACAAGCTGACGCACCGGGACATGGGCCCCCGCTCCCGTTACCTCGGGCCGCTCGTCCCCGACGAGGAGCTCATCTGGCAGGATCCCGTCCCCGAAGTGGACCACGAGTTGGTCGACGCCGAGGACGTTGCCGAGCTAAAGGCTCGGATCCTCGACTCGGATCTCTCCATTCCCGCTCTGGTCTCGACCGCCTGGGCGTCGGCAGTCACCTTCCGCGGTTCGGACAAGCGCGGGGGAGCGAACGGGGCGCGCATCCGGCTCGCGCCGCAGAAAGACTGGGAGGTCAACCAGCCCGCGAAGCTGGCGCAGTCGCTCGAGATCCTCGAACACATCCAGAAGAAGTTCAATGACGAGCAGTCGGATGGGAAGAAGATCTCCCTCGCCGACATGATCGTCCTGGGTGGTTGCGCGGCGGTCGAGCAAGCCGCGAAGGTCGCCGGGCACGACGTGAAGGTCCCCTTCGCACCGGGCCGTACGGACGCGTCGGAGGCGCAGACCGACACGGAGTCCTTCGACGTGCTCGAGCCGGTCGCGGACGGCTTCCGGAACTACCTCAAGCACGACTTCACCGTCTCGGCGGAGGAGATGCTGGTCGACCGGGCCCAGCTCCTCACGCTGACCGCGCCCGAGATGACCGTGCTCGTGGGTGGGATGCGCGTTCTGAACGCGAACTTCGACCAGTCCGAGCACGGGGTCTTTACCGACCGTCCCGAGACGCTCACCAACGACTTCTTCTCGAATCTGCTCGACATGGGCACGGTATGGAAGTCGACGTCCGAGGAAGACGATCTGTTCGAGGGGCGTGACCGGGCGACGGGAGACGTCAAGTGGACCGGCACCCGGGTAGACCTGATCTTCGGGTCGAACTCCCAGCTCCGGGCCGTCGCGGAAGTCTACGCGTGCGACGACGCGGAGAAGGACTTCGTGCGTGACTTCGTGGCCGCGTGGGACAAGGTGATGAACCTAGACCGGTTCGAGCGCGCCTGATCCCGGAGGAACGGAGGGTGGCGCTTCGATCGGCTTCGAAGCGCCACCCTTTTTCCTTCCTTACCGGCTACCGCCTACCCGCCTGACCCGATCGCTTCCGCTACGTGC
>JBBDSN010000147.1:0-26756 GCA_040904885.1 Gemmatimonadota bacterium
TTCCCGTCGACTATCTCGTTTCGGCGGCCGCCGGCTGACTACTCGGAACTCTAAATGGCGCACTGGAGGTGCGCGGGATTCCGATGGCGCCCGACGCGATACACGCCCGGGCTGAAGGCACGAACGAGTTGGTTGACAAGGTCGTGGTGCTGACGCGCATTCACGTCCACTACACGCTCCGGTTACCCGCGGGCGCTCCTCGGGACAAGGTCGACCGGGCTCTCGAGACGCACGTCTCGAAGTGCCCGACGGCCAGGAGCCTCCAGGGCGCCGTCGAAGTCACGTGGACCGCCGACGTCGAGGAGGCCTGATTCGGATGGCGCGGGCGAGTCGAACGAGTCGAGGAACCGAACCTGCTCTTTCATCGACCGGCTAAGCCGGAGGCCGGATGGGTCTCCGCCGCTACGCCACATCGATCCACGCCCCCTCCGAGCGATCGACTGCCATGGGGCTTCGGCCATACTACACTAGATTCGATCGGGGTCCCGCGGCCCTCCGTATGACGTGAACGACGACGCTTGCAGGGAGAATGAATCGATGAAGAAGACCTCGTTGACCGTCACCGCGCTCACCTTCGCCTCGGTGCTCATGCCCGGGCTGCTGGCCGCGCAGACCTTTCCGACGGATGACCCGGTGATCCGCGCCATGTGGGACGAAGGCATGGAGGACGGGTCGCAGGTCTTCGACCTCGCCCAGGTGCTCATGGATTCCATCGGACCGAGACTCATGGGATCGCCTGCTTACGAAGGTGCGGCCGAATGGCTCGTCGACCTCTACGGCAGGTGGGGCATCGAAGCGGAACGACAAGAGTACGGAACGTGGATCGGCTGGGATCGCGGGTACACCCACATCGATCTCGTGTCGCCCTGGGTGCGAAGCCTGAACGGGATGATGCTCGCCTGGAGCCCCGGAACGGACGGTCCGGTGGCGGCCGACGTCGTGCAGATGCCACACTTTTCGAGCGCGGCCGAGTTCGCGGCGTGGCTGCCCGAGGTGGAAGGGCGCATGGTCGGCATCTCGCTGCCGGAGCCGACCTGTCGGCCGAACGAATCTTGGGAGCAATGGGCAACTGAAGAGGCGTTCGAGGAGATGCAGGCCACGCGGGCCGAGGGACGGAGCGCGTGGGGACAGTCGCTGCGGGCGATTGGCTCTGATTACGTCCAGCGCATCGAGGAAGCCGGCGCCGTCGCATTCCTGACGGCTCGTTGGTCGGAGGGTTGGGGCGCGGACAAGATTTTCAGCGCGCCGTCGCAGGGGATCCCGGGGCTGCATCTTTCCTGCGAGGACTATGGCCTGGTGGCACGTATGGCCGAGCGTGGACAGTCGCCGCGCGTCCGACTGGACGCACGCGCCGAGTTCCTGGGCGACGTGCCGGCCTTCAACGTGGTCGGCCGCATTCCGGGCACCGAGCTGCCGAACGAATACGTCGTGCTGAGCGCGCATCTCGACTCGTGGGACGGCGCGACCGGAGCGACCGACAACGGGACCGGCACCATCATGATGCTCGAGGCCATGCGCATACTGAAGGAGACATATCCGAACCCTCGGCGCACCATTCTGGTAGGACACTGGGGTGGCGAGGAGCAGGGGTTGATCGGATCGACCGCCTTCGTCGCCGACAATCCGGAGGTCGCGGACGGGCTTCAGGCCGCGTTCAATCAGGACAACGGCACATGGAGGATCGACTTCATCCGCATGCAGGGCTTCACCGGGGCCGGTGCCCATTTCGGACGTTGGTTCTCGAAAATCCCCGGCAAGATCACCGGACATATCGATCTCGACATCCCCGGCGTTCCAGAGGTCGGGGGCAGTGACCATATGTCGTTCATCTGCGTGCCCGCACCCGGCTTTCGCCTGCAGTCCAACTATCCGGATTACCGGCAGTATACGTGGCACACCAATCTCGACACGTTCGACAAGATCGTGTTCGCGGATCTGAGGAACAACGCGACCCTGGCGGCGATGCTGGCGTACATGGCCTCGGAGGATCCCGACCGCGTGCCGAGCGACACGCGTGTCCTGCCGCGCGACCCGCCGGCGGGCACCCCGAGCACGTGGCCCCAGTGCCGTGGGCCGCGTCGAAGCTTCAATTAATGCCGTGAGGACCCCCGCGGACCCACCGTAGGGCATGGCGAACGAGAGCGGGTCGCCGAAGCGAGGCGACCCCGGGACCCGATCCCTGAAGGAGAAAGCTTGTATGCTGAATCGAGACCAGTTCATCGATCTCTACCGCACCCACCGCGACGACAACGTCCTCAGCGTATACGTGGACGGCGAGGGGCATGACCCGGCCGAGCGACGGGCGTGGACGCTCGAGCTCGAGCAGGGTCTCACGCGTGAGCGCGCTCGACTCGAAGCCGAAGCGCCGCAGGACGTGGCGGCGTTCGACAAGGCCCGGGCCCGTCTCGAGGACAAGCTCGGCCGCTTCGGCGCGTTTCTACCGGCTCGGGGGTGGGTCGGGTTCGCCACCGAGGCGGATCTCGCCTACGCTGACGAGCTCCCGGTGCCCATGCCGCACCTCGTTCGGTGGGAGCGCGGCCTGCGGGCCGCACCATACGTGCGCGCGTTGAAGCAGGACCGGATGGTGGTCGCGGTGCTGGTCGATAGCCGTAAAGCGCGCGTCTTCACCTATCGCAACGGAACACTCGAGGAGCGGGCGGACCTCCTCGCCGACGTCGATATCGGGGACTTCCGAGAAGCGGGCGTGTCGAAACGGGCAGCGACGCACTCGGGATCGCGGGGTGAGACCGGCACCGACGCCGCCCAGCGGGCGTTCGACGTGAGCGCCTCCCGCTTGCACACCCGACTCGTCGAGGTGGTCCGTGATCTGGCCGGCACGGACGGCTTCGTGGTCCTGGGGGGCACCTCGGAGGCCGAGTCCGCGGTGGAGCATAACCTCGACAGCATCTCGGACCGGGTGATCAAGCGGTCGTCGCTGCACCTCGGGATGACCGATGCGGAAGTGAGGGCCGTGGCCGAGGAAGCCGCGTCGGCGCTGAGCGGACGTCGCCAGGCCGACCTCCTCCAGGTCGTGTTCGATCTCGCCCGCTCGGGTGGGAAAGGGGCCCTCGGCGTGGATCCCGTCGAAGACGCGCTCCGAGGCGCGAGGGTCGATACGCTCTTGCTGACCCGCGGCTTTCGGGAGCGCGAGCCCGACCTGGCCGATCACTTCGTCGGCACCGCGTTCGAGCAGGGGGCGGCCGTCGAGGAGTTGTCGGGAGAGAACGCGGATCGCCTGGACGATGAGGCGGAAGGAGTGGCGGCGCGACTGCGCTACGTGAGTTGAGCCGATCGTCGTCGGTCAGACGTGGAAGCGGCTCGCCTCGAGGAAATCCTCCAGCAGCGTGAGCGACGCCTCCGGAAGCTCTTCGTGAGGCAGGTGCCCGCAACGCTCGAGAACGTGGAGCCGCGCGTTCGGTAGCGTGCGCGCGAGCCGGATGCCCACGGACGGGGGCACGACCCGGTCGTGACGACCCCACAGGAGCAACGTGGGCAGCGTCAGGGATGGATAGCGTGCGGTGATTGCGTCGAGGCCGGGTGGCTCGATGCGTGCCGCACAGGCGAGGAGGGCCGGGAGCGCGTCCGGCTGCTCGAGGGGTGCGGCGTATCCCTCGACGAGATCGTCGGTCACGCTGCTCCCGTCGAAGACGATGGATCGCACCACCTGCCGCACGATCAGACGTGCTCCAAGCGCCCGCAATCCGAAGTCCATGGCGCGAGGGTATCGGGCGCAGTGCACGAAGGGCGGCATGCGTTGGCGGTAGGCCGCGCCGGCCAGGAGGACCAGTCGGTGCGGTGGCTGGCCGAGCTCGCGCAGCGCGAGGGCCGTGAGGAGGGCGACCGACCCGCCCAGCGAGTGGCCGATCACGGTGACGCGGCCGTTCCCGAGCTCGCGGACGGCTTCCGTGACCAGCGCTGCCTGGCTCACTGGATCGTAGGGCCCGTCGGACGGCTTCGGTGAGCCGCCGAAGCCCAGGAGGTCCACCGACACGACGTGCCCTCGCCGCTCCAGCGTGGGAAGCCAGTGCCGCCAGGTGAACGACGACGCTCCGAAGCCGTGGACCAGGACGAACCGTTCGACTCCCGGCTCCGGCGGAAGCCCGCTCCGCACTGCGTGCAGGTCCGGAATGCGCACGCTACCCTCGCTCCAACCGGATCAGGCGCGCCCCGGTGTCTTCGAGCTCCCGCGCGAGGGGTGGATGACAGGTGAAGACGAACACCTGGCGAGCTTCGGCGATTTGCGTGATGGCCTCGAGGCCCCGAGAGCGCCGCTCGCTGTCCCAATTCACGAAGACCTCGTCGATGAACAGGGGCAGGGACTCGGCGCCGTGATCGAGGTGGTCCACGATGGCGAGCCGGAGGCTGAGGTAGGCCTGTTCGAGGGTACCCGTCGAGATGGGGTGGGCGAGGGGGATCGGGCCCGCGAGCTCGGGTCCGGCGATTCGAAACAGGTCGCGGTCGTCCGACTCCTCGGCGAGTATGCGGTCGTACCTCCCCTCGGTCAGGTGCGCGAGATATGCACTGGCACGCCGCATGAGGTCCGGCTGATGCTCCTCCCGGAAGCGCCGGTCCGCATCCCGAAGCAGGCGCGCGAGCACCCACTTTCGGTCCCGTTCGCGGACGAGCTCCGCGGTGTCCGCCTCGAGCGTGGCGATCTCTCCGTCCACCCAGTCCGCGGTCTCTCGGCCGCCGGCGTGCTCGATGTCGGCGGCCAGCTCCTTCGTCTTCCCCGCGAGCTCCTCGATCTCGGCGGTGAGCGCCTGGATGCGGGCGCGGCGTAGGACGAGGTCTCTCTCGTCTCCGATCCATTTGGCCCCCGCACGCTCGGCCTCTTCGATGCGCGTGCGCAGGACGTCGAGGTCCGGGTGGCTACGCTGGAGCTCCTCCTCGAGCCCCATCGCGCGACGGTGCGCCTCCAGGCGCCGTGCAGCACGCTCCAGCGCTTCGGAGGCTGGGCCGTCCGTGAAGCGAGCCGCGGCATCGCGCAGCGCCGCGAGCTCCTCGCGGGTCTCCGCGAACTCGGCGGCCGTTTCCCCGTAGGTCCGGTCGAGCCGCTCGAGCGTCCCACTGGCGGAGCCTGCGGCGTGGTCGATGCGCTCGGCCTGCCGGAGCTTGCTCGACAGGACGGCTCCGACCTCCTCGGGCCCGTCGTCCGCATCACATGCGACTGAGAGGCGGCGTGCCAGCGCCCGCCCCTGGCGGTCGGCGGCCTCCAAACGGTCGGCAGCGTCCGCGTGCGCGCGCGCCTTGTTCCGATGGAGGTCGGCCAGCTCGTGCAGGCGCTCGAGCGCCGTGACGAACGCGCTTCCTGGCTCCTCCACGTGTCGATCCGCGAGCGTCAGCTCACGCGTCAGGGTGCCGAAGCGCTCGTGGGCTTGCCGGAGATCGGAACCGGTCCGGTTCCGGTCACGCTCCCGCTCCGCCCGCTCGGCGGCACGTGCTCGCCGTTCCCGGGCCTCGATCCACACCCACGCGGCGGCCGCCGTGGCCATGGCCGCGCCGAGCGCGCTCCAGAGGATCGTCGTGGTGCGGACTCCCCAGCCGACCGCCGACAAGCCGAGCACGAGGAGGAGCACGGCGCCCCACCAGGCCCCGGAGCCGGAGGGGTGGGTATGGGTATCCGGCCCACTCGGCACGGCGACGCCCGCGCGACGCGCGCGTTCCACGCGCTCCACCGCGTCGCGGGCCGCGCCGGGGGGTGTGTCGAGCAACGCGCTCTGGGGCGCTTCGACCCACGGTTTCCCGACGAGGTCACGCGACATCCGGTCGAGCCCCTCCTCGATCGTGTCGATCTCGGCTCTCAGCTCGACCACACGGTCGCGGTCGGCGGCCACCTTGGACGTCGACGCCACGAACCGCGTGATCTGGTCCCGATGCTCGATGATCGCCTCTATGGCGGGCGTCCGCTCGGCGACCGCCTCGAGGAGCTCGGCGCGTTCCGCTTCGAGCTCCGCCAGACGGCTCGCGATCCGCGCCTCGACGCCCTCGAGCTCCGCGAGCCGCTCGTGCGGCCGGGCCGGCAAATCCGCGAGCCATTCCGGCGGACCGGCCTCGGCACGGAGGGACTCGATCCGAGCCAGCTGGGCCCGTACAGGCGCGAGCAGCTGTGCCCGCTCGACTTCGGCCTCGTCCTTTGCGCGCCTGTCTCTCTTCGCGTGGAGCTTGCGGTGGGTCCGCTCCAGCTCGTCGACCTTGGCACGGAGCTCACGGTCGCGGTCCGTGGCTTCTCTGCGGCGGGCCCGCAGGGAGCGCATGCGCTCCCTCGCCTCGCGCACCTTCTGGTTCCCGCGTCGGTTGGGTCGCCACAACTCTCCGGCTTCACGCTCGAGCTCGGCCACGACTTCCCTTACCGGTCGCAGGTCCGCCGCACCCATCGACCCGATCACCCGGTCCTGGATGCGGACCCACGTCTCCTCGTCCAGGCTCGCGAGCTCACGCAACGTCACCGCGAACACCTGGCGAAACACGCGCCTGGGCACGTGCTCGACCCAGGGCACGGGCTGGTTCCTCAGGTCGGTCGTGCGGTCGCCCAGCTGGAGCTGCCCGGCGGGTTGAGAGCGAAGCCGCCGTGTCACTTCGGCCGTGCGGTCGTCGTGGAGGCTGAGCACCAGAGAGCCCCCGGCTTCGTCGGTGCCCCACGGTACGAGCGGGTTCAGCTCGCGGGAGGCGGGCGCGAACCCGTACAGGAGCGTGGTCAAGAACTCGAAGATCGTCGATTTGCCGGCCTCGTTCGGTCCCAGTACGACGACGAGCGAGGGGAGTGGGTCGGCTCCGCTGTCGAAGTCCTCCAAGCGGCCGAATGCCGCGATATCGAAGTGCTCGATCCTCACGCGTCGCTTCCGATGTCGTCGAGTAGCCGGGCGGCGAGCGTTCCGTCGATCCCCTCGAGGAGTTCGCGGACGTACGCCTCGACGGCCTCCGGAGAACGCCCGGCCGCACCCGCGAGGTCGTCCGTCCTGAAGTCCGGCAGCACGGCACGGCCCTCGCGGATGTCGGCGGCCAGCCGGAGCGCCTCACCGAGCACGTCCGTGCGCCCACGGTGCTCGTCGAGCGGAATGACGGGGTGGACCTCGCGGGCGGCCACGGTCATGTCGAGAACGCCGAGGATGTCACGGGCTTCCCCGGCCAGTGTGCTCCGCCCCTCCTCGGTCTGGAGCTCTGCCCAGAGCGCGCAGGGCCCCTGGAGGGAGACGCGCACCATCCACTCCGTGCCGGGGATGCCCGGATCGCGGTCCCGGGCATTCCGCCACGCGGCGCCGATGTGTCCGACCAACCCGTCGAACGACCGGATCGCGTCCAGATCTCCGACTGCGAGCGTCTCCCAGCGAACCGTAGCCAGAGGTCGGAACGCGACCAGAGGCGCGTCGCGGTCGGAGAGGTCCACGAGCACGGCGCCTCGCTCTCCTTGCTCGGCATGACTCCGACCCTGAAGGCTCCCCGCGTACCACACGGGCGGATCGGCCGAGAGCTCCTGAGGGACGTGGATGTGTCCCAACGCCCAGTAGTCGTAACCGGCTCGACGCAGGTAGGAGAGGTCCGACGGAGCGTAGCGCCCGTGACGGTCCGCGCCCGCCGACGTCTGGACCTGGGTGTGCAGGAGGCCGACCTCCGGCCAGATGCCTTCAGGCCGGGGAAGCATCCGCGAAAGGTCCCGCTCCTCGAGGGCTGTCTCGTGTCCGATCGCGTTGACGTAGCCTGCCGTGCCGCCGGCCCTTGCCGCGATCTGGATGCGCTTGGGTGTCGCATCCGGGGCGGTGACGACGTTCGGCGGCCACTGGAGTGTTCTCGGTCCGCCGCCCGAGGAGCCGGGATCGTGGTTGCCCGTCGCGTACACGACCGCGATACCCTGGTCCCCGAGCCTTCCGATCTGCTCCAGAAGGAAACGCTCCGTCTGGAACGAGAGCCGCTCGCCGTCGAAGAGGTCCCCCGCGATCAGCATCGCATCGACGTCTTCCTGCAGCGCGACGTCGACCGCACGACGGAACGCTTCGTGCGATGCCTCACGGAGGCGGCGCCGAACCGTCTCGGAACGACCGGCGAAGGAGGTGTCGAGGTGGACGTCGGCGACATGGAGGAAGCGCATGCAGCAAGGTAGGTCAAAGGCCCGGGACGGGGAATTCAAATCCGGGACGTTCGGCTATCTTTTGGGTTTCCCACGGAACGGTTCTCAGATAACGTTGTTCAAGGACCATCCCTCGCTCCGAGAAGCTCCCCCCGAGCCGCGCATACCCATGAGCGACACCACGGACACGGCCCGCCGCCGCCTCCGCGATCCCGCCGAGACCGTCGACGCGGTCTGCGCGCGCCTCCGATCCTTCGTCTCTCCCGAAGAGGCCGACACCGTGCTCGGCTTCGCTCGAGCGTTCCTCGCGCGGGCCCCCGACGACCTTCTCGGCGGCAGGCCGGAGTCGGAGCTCGCCGGCATGACGCTCGGGGCCTACCGGTTCCTGCGGTCGTCAAGCGCTTCGCGGGTGGACGTGGAAGTCGGCAATCCGACGCCGGAGGACGAGGGCTGGAGCCCGGGTACGACGGTGATCCGTACGAACGTAAGCGAGCGTCCGTTCATCATCGATACCATCCGGGAGTTCCTGCACAGCCAGGAGCTGCCGGTCGCGTGGATGGTCTACCCCATCCTCGACGTCAACCGGGACGACGACGGCCACGTGCGGTCGGTGAGTCCTCCCAGCGACACAGGCACGAAGGAATCGGTCGTGCACTCCGAGGTCGACCGGATTTCGGACCCCGAGCGCCTCGTCGCCCTCCGGGAGGAGTTGGCGAGCAGGCTCCAGGACGTGGTGCGTGCCACGGATGATTTCGAGCCCATGGTCGACGCGCTCAATCGGGTCGTGGGTGAGCTCGACGACCAGACTCGTGAGGCTCCGGACCGGGTCGCCGAGCTCGACGAGATCCGTGACTTCCTCGCCTGGCTGCGCGATCGGGGCTTCGTCTTCCTGGGATACCGGGCCTACGACTTCGTTCCACAGGAGGACGGCGACAAGCTGGTGATCGTCGAGCCGGGCTCCGGGCTGGGCGTGCTCCGCAACGAGGCAGAGTCGCAGTTCGCGGCGGGTGTTCCGTTTTCCCGCCTGGACCAGGGGATGCGCCGCCTCGCCGAGCACGGACCCGTGCTCATCATCAGCAAGACCAATGCCGAGTCGACGGTGCACCGTCGGGCGAGGATGGACTACATCGGAGTCAAGAAGCTCGACGACGAGGGTCATCCGATCGGCGAGCACCGCTTCGTAGGGCTGTTCACCTCACGGGCGTTCTCCGAAGCGGCCGAGAACATCCCGATTCTGAGGAAAAAGCTTGCGGATATCCTCCAGGCCGCTGGCGTGCGGCCGGGGTCGCACGACTACAAGGAGATCATCACGATCTTCAACTCGATGCCCAAGGAGGAGCTTTTCCTCACTTCGGCCGAGGAGATCGGGGCGGATGTGCGCACGGTGCTCACCGCCTACAACACCGAGGACGTGCGGGTCACGCTGCGCGAGGACCCCCTTCAGCGGGGCCTTTCCGTCATGGTGATCCTGCCCAAAGACCGCTTCTCCGGGGAGGTGCGTAAAGCGATCGAGGCCGAGCTGGTCCGGATCTTCGACGGCGACGTGCTCAACTACCACCTGGCGCTCGGATCCGGGGATCAGGCCCGGCTGCACTTTCACATGGGCGTGCCGGTCGAGCACGTGGACGCCGTCGACCCGGCTGAGCTCGAGCAGGTCGTGAGTCGACTGATCCGGACGTGGGAAGACCGGATCCAGGAGGGGCTGGATGCGGTGCGTAGCTCTGACGAAGCCCGCGAACTCGCGCGTGCTTACGGGAGCTCGCTCAGCCGCGAATACCAGGCGGCCACGGATCCGCAGGTGGCCGTCGCGGACATTCTGACCCTCGAGTCGATGAAGGCCGACGGGCGCGCGACGTCCATCGCCCTCGCGAACCGGGGGGATGCGATTCGGGTCGCCGGCGTGGAGGACGTGACCGAGTTGAAGGTGCTCCTCCGGGGCGAGCGCTTGGTGCTTTCCGACTTCATGCCGCTTCTGGAGGACGCCGGACTCAAGGTGCTGGCGGTCAAACCCTTCGTGGTGGGGGGGGAAGGCGATCCGGACGCGACCATCTACGTGTTCGCGGTGCTGGACTCGGATGGACGTCCGCTCGACGTGGATCGTCGCGGACACATCCTGTCCGAGATGATCCTGGCCGTCCGCGCGGGCGATGCGCTCAGCGACCGGCTGAACGCGCTGGTGGTCACTGCCGGGTTGCGGTGGCGTGAGGTCGACGTCTTGCGCGCCTTTGCCGGCTTCGCCTTCCAGGTCGGGGCCGTGCCCAGTCGCCTCGCCCTCCCGTCGGCGTTGGTGGCGCACCCGGGCATCGCGAAGGAGCTCTTCGAGCTGTTCGAGACGCGCTTCGATCCTTCCCGCACGGTCCAAACGCAAGACCGTGACCAGGCCGCCACGGACATCCGCGCCGTGTTTCAGGCCTCACTCGGCGGGGTCACCCTGCTCTCCGACGACCGCGCGCTCCGCCGCCTGGAGCAACTCATCATGGCGACCGTCCGGACGAACTACTACCGGACGGGAGGTGCGAACCCCGTGGTCCGCTCGGGTGGCGTGCCGTACATCGCCTACAAGTTCGCGAGCTCGGCGCTCGACTTCGTTAGAAAGACGCGCCTCCTGTACGAAGTCTGGGTGCACTCGGCGCGCATGGAGGGGGTGCACCTGCGTGGCTCGAAGGTCGCGCGGGGAGGCATCCGTTGGAGCGACCGGCCGGACGACTTCCGGATCGAGGTCCTGGGGCTCGTGAGCACGCAGGTGGTCAAGAACGCGGTGATCGTGCCTGGAGGCTCAAAGGGCGGTTTCATCACCCGGCACACGCCTGCGGAGCCCGACGCACGCTTCGAAGAGGGGCGGCGCCAGTATCGTACGCTGATCCGCGGCCTCCTCGACATGACCGACAACCTGGTCGAGGGTCGCAACGTCACGCCCGACAAGGTCGTGAGCTACGACGTCCCCGATCCCTACCTCGTCGTCGCGGCCGACAAGGGCACGGCAACGTTCTCCGACCTCGCCAACCAGGTTTCGGCGGAGTACGGCTTCTGGCTCGACGACGCGTTCGCGTCCGGCGGCTCGCAAGGGTACGATCACAAGGCGGTGGGCATCACCGCGCGGGGCGCTTGGGAGTGCGTGCGGCGCCATTTCCACGAGAAGGGCAAGGACATCCAGCTCGAGCCCTTCGCCGTGGCGGGCATCGGGGACATGAGTGGGGACGTGTTCGGAAACGGCATGCTCCTGTCCGAGCAGATCCGACTCGTCGCGGCGTTCGATCATCGGCACGTGTTCATCGATCCCGATCCCGATCCGGCGACTTCGTTCGCCGAGCGCAAGCGCATGTTCGAGCTCGGCCGTTCGAGCTGGGCGGACTACGATGCCAGCGTCCTGAGCGCGGGCGGAATGGTGATCCCTCGCGGCACAAAGGAGGTCGAGCTCACCCCGGAGGCGCGGCGTGCACTCGGTATCCCCGAAGGAGAGGACGTCGTCATGGACGGCGAAGCCCTCATCCGCCGCGTGCTCCAGGCGCCCGTCGAGTTACTCTGGAATGGCGGCATCGGGACGTATGTGAAGGCCGAGTCCGAAACCCACGCGGACGCGGGAGACCCCGCCAATGACGCCGTGCGGGTCAATGTCTCGACCCTTCGGTGCGAGGTCGTCGGCGAAGGCGGCAATCTCGGTTTCACACAGCAGGCCCGGGTGGCCTACGCGTTGCGGGGTGGTCGCATCAACACCGACGCGCTCGACAACTCGGCCGGGGTCGACATGTCCGACCATGAGGTCAACCTCAAGATCCTGCTCGCGCCCGCTGTGGCGAGTGGCGAAATGACCCAGGACGGCCGCAACGCGTTGCTCGAGGACCTGACCGAGGCGGTTGCGCATCTGGTGCTCGAGGATAACCGGTCGCAGAGCTTAGCGGTCTCGCTGGACACTCAGCGCGTGCGCGAGAGTTTCGACGACTTCAGGGACCTCATGTTCTCACTCGAGAAGTCGGGCGAGTTGGACCGTGCCGCCGAGGGCCTCCCGTCTCTCGATGTGCTGGGTGAGCGCCGTGAACGGGGACACACGTTGGTCCGCCCCGAGCTTTGCGTGCTGCTCGCGTACGCGAAGCTGGCGCTGAAGGCGCGCCTGCTGGCCGGCGGGCTCCCGGACGATCCGGTCACCGAGAGCTACCTGTTGGGCTACTTTCCGCCTGCGGCGATCTCGGCGGCCGGTCGAGCCCATCTCGAATCCCATCGGCTGCGTCGGGAGATCATCGCCAGCCAGCTCACCAACGACCTCGTCGACGTGATGGGCGCGACGTTCATCACGCGTGTGGCGCGCGACTCCGGCTCACGGGTCGAAGAGGTCGCGCGGGCTTGGCTCGTGGCGTCGCGCCTGGCGGACCACCGCGCGCTCGTCGCGCAGATCTCGGAGCAGCAGGAAACGCTGCACACGCGCTCGGCATATCGCTGGATCCTCGGGCTCGCGCGCCTCCTCGAGCGCACCACCCGCTGGGTTCTTCAGAACGTCGAGCCGGACGTTTCGCCGGCGACGTTCGTCGCGCAGAGCGTGCCGGGCCTGGCGATGTTGCGGGAACACTTCGACTCGTTCGTGAGTGGCGAGGACCGGACGCTGTTCGAGGCGCGCGTGAGCGAGATCCAGAAGGTCGGGGCGGACGAGGTATTCTCGCGCCGACTCATCACCCTCCGGTTCCTCGATCAGCTACTCGAGGTGCTCGATATCGCGAGGGAGACCGAGGCGGATCCGATCGCGGCCGCTCATGCCTTCTACCGCACCTCGGACCTCTTCGACGTGCCGTGGCTCCGGCGCTCGGCCCTCGCTTCGGCCGGGGACGACCAGTGGGAGCACCGGGCCGCGCGGGCACTTTCGGGAGATCTCTCGAGAGCGCATCGGAAGCTGGTCGTGACCGTGCTCGCCCGCAGCGACGATTCCGACGACATCGGTCAGGCGACGGATCGGCTCCTCAGGACACGAGCGCGTGAGATCGAGCGTTTTCGGGCCGTGGTGGCCGACCTCAAGAACGAGAGCACGGTCGGTTTCGCGGCGGTCTCGGTCGTGGTGCGGGAGCTCTCGGCGCTGGCGGAACGGGCGACATGACGCGACAGCTTTCGGGGCGTGCCGGCTTCACGCTGATCGAGCTCGTGGTCGTATTGACCATGAGTGCCATCATGATGGGCTTCGCCGGCCTCACGCTCGGAAGCTACCTCGGCCGGACCTCGGCCCGGCGGGCCGCGCAGCTGTTCGCGCAGGACCTCACACAGGCACGCATGTTCGCCGTGCGGGGACGAGAGGCGGTGGTGGTTCGGTTCTTCGAAGGAGGTCTGCGCTACGAGGTGGTGACGCGCGATACCGGGACGGAGGTCGTGCAGCGTCGATTCTCCAACTCGGACGGCATCGACCTGTCCGCCATCTCCCTGGACCTGGACGGTGACTCCCTGGTGTTCAACCGACGGGGATTCGCTGACCTGTCCGGTGCGACCGGGGCGCTGGGCGTGGCGAGCTTCACGTCCGGGTCCACGTCCTACAACGTGTCCTTCAACAGCCTCGGCGCTTCCAGGGTCGAGGCACCGTGAGGGGACCGGGGCGATGCGCGAGGGGTGTCGGTGGCGGCTTCACATTGATCGAGGTGATCGGCGCCCTGGTCATCTTTTCGGTCGGGGTGCTCATGGTTATCCGGTTGAGCACGGCGACGGGCACGCAGATGCGATACGCCGGGGTCTCCTCCGAGCTGGCCGTGCGGGCCGCCGAACGGCTCGATTCCCTCGACGCCGCTCCGTTCTCGGCGTTGGTCATGGGGGTCGAGGTCGACGCCCTGACCATGTCGGGTCTCGCGTACGAGCGGCGCGTGACCCTGACGCGCCTGACGCCGCTGCTCGCCCGGGTCGAGGTCGTGCTGACCCCGGTGGCGGGGGACGGACCGACCTACACAGCGACGTCCTACGTCTCGGAGATCTGGTGATCCGGCGGCCCGGCGGCTTCACGTTGGTCGAGACCCTGATCGCGCTCGTCCTCTCCTCGATCGTGATCGTGCTGGTGAGCACGACATTCCTGGTCCAGAACCGCTATCAGGCACTCCAGGTGCTTCGGGCCGCGGTACACGACAACGCCAGGTCGGCCACGGATGTCGTGGTGGGAGAGCTGCGATCGTCGCCGCCTGACGGGATCATCCTGGCCGGAAACCGTACGCTCACGGTACGCTCGCCCGTCGCGTTGGCGAGCGTCTGCGGCCGATCCGGATTGTTCGGCACCGTGGTCGACCTGCACATCGATGGCGGCGTCGCGGGCATCGAGACGGACGAGATCGCCGGGGTCGCCCTGCACGACCCCGGGAGCGGAGACTGGGACTACGCTCGGGCTCCATGGAGCTTCCTCGACGCGGGGAACACGGGTAGCTCGGTCCGCTGCGAGGGGAACGGAGCCGACACGACCGCGGCGATCGCGGACTTCCACGCCGTGCGGAGGCTCTACCTCCTCTTCGGTTTTACCGAGACACCGGACGTCGGAGAGCTGGTCATGCTCTTCCGGGAGACGACGTTCACCATCCGCCCCTCCGATCTGGATTCGATGTCGCTGGCGCTCTTCAGGGAGCCCTACGGGGAGGCCGCCGTCGAGTTCGCCTCCGGCATCGATACGACCGCGTATTTCCAGTATCGCCTCGGGGGCACCAGCTACCAGGACACGGTCGACGCAGGCTCGGTCGACGACATCGACGCCGTCCGTATCGTCCTGTACGCGCGGCGACCGTCGGAGTCTCTGCTCGATGAAGACGTCACGTTCGGGTGGGCGACGAACCGCGCCCTGAGGAACGCGCCGTGAAAGCGCCAGCCTCGTTTCATCGCGCGCGCGATGGCGGCTTCGTGCTCGCCCTCGTTGTCCTGATGCTGTTCGCGATCTCGCTCGCCGGCGCAGCTGGGTACCTCGTGGTCAACGCCGAGTCCCGCATGGCCCGCTACTCCACGCAGGGAGAGGAGGCGATGGCGTTGGCTCGTGGCGGGCTCCACCGGTTCATCGCGGAGCAGCTCGGCGTCGTCGCGGACTCGGCGCGCTACGCGTTCGGTGGGGGTGAGGCCGCGGTCCGGGCCCGGCGGATCGCGGAGATCGACGACCGCACCCACGTCTACTTCATCCGTTCGGAGGGGAGCGTGGTCGATCCCCTGGTGCCCGGGAGCCCGGCCCGGCGCGTGGTCGGGGCGTACGCGTATCACCGTAAGCGTCCGCTCCCGCTGCACGCGGCGGTGGTTCTGAGCGTGGCGGAGTTCGTGGTCGACGGCACGACCGTTTCCGGTGACGACATCGGTGGCGGGGTCTGCCCGGGAGGAACCGCGCCGAGCATCGGCGGCGCCATCGCCCGCGAGGATGTCGAGGACGCCGGAACGCTCTCCGGGAGCCCTCCCAGCCAGTTGTGGCCCGGAGGATATGCGCAGTTCATGACGGAGATCGGGCTTCGCTGGGACGTCCTCTCGGACCCGGCGTTTCCCGTCGACTTCGAGGACGTCCGACCCGACTTCACGTCGCTTCCCGCGGACTCCTTTCCCGTGCTGCGCGTGAACGGCAGCCTCAACGCTTCGGCTCCGTGGAGTGGCCGCGGCGTGCTCATCGTCACGGAGCAGTTCGACGCGAATCCGTCGTTCAACTGGTCCGGCATCATATTGGCCGGGTGGGTGGACGACCGGATCATGGGCAACATCGATGGGATGCTGGTCGGGGGCTTCGCCGATTACGAGCCCTCGGCCGAGGTCGAGACGCGGCGCCCGATCCGCTATCACTCCTGCAACGTCGCGCGCGCCAACGAGTCGCTTTCGTACCTCGAGCTCATCCGGGGCACGCTTTTCGAGCTCGACTGACTGCCGCGGGTCCCGGAACCATTCGCGTCGTAGGACGGTACAATTGCCGCTATGAACACGCCCTCCTTCGCTAGCGACCCCAGATGGACACGCCGGCTCGGCGTGCTCGTCATGGCGTTGTTCCAGATGGCCGGAGCGACCGTGCTTCCTGCGGCGGATGGGCAGCTCGATGTCGAGCGTTACGCGACTCCGGTACACATGGAGTCCGAGGGCAGCGACGACTGCACCCCTCATCACGACCACGCATTCTGCCAGGTCGTGCGTTCCACGGCCCTCGCCAACCCGGCACGCTCGGCGGCCGAGGTCGTGGCACTCGTCACACCGTCCGCGTTACCGGTCGTGCGTGCGGAAGAGAGACTTCGCGCGCCCTCCCGGGCGCATGCGGGCTCATCGAGCCCGAGAGCGCCCCCCACGGCGTGACCTCCGTCGCGGACGTTCGTCCGCGACCCCTTTCCATCGTCTTTACCGACACCGGGCGACCGCTGGTCGTCTGGCCCGTGTAAGGCGCAGGCCTCCGCTCGCCGCGGCAGTCCGCGATCCTGCCGGCGGTCGGGACAACCCTCGAGCAAACCATGAAATCACCGCGATACCTCCATTTCAGGCACCTCGGTCCCGTGACGCTGGTTTTGCTCGCTCTGGGCCCGGGAAGCCTCGGCGCGCAGACTCCCGAGCACGAGGGCGAGATCGAAGGCGTCGTGAGAGATGCGGCCTCAGGTGCGCCGCTGGCGGGCGCGCTCGTGTCCGTCCTGGGTGCGCGGCAAGCCGCCACCACGCACGGTGACGGCTCGTTTCACATCGCGGGAATCGGGCCCGGTATGCATACCGTTCGTGTCGAGCGACTGGGGTACCGCACGCAGACGCTGGAGGTTTCGACGGACTCCGGGGGCACGGTGGTCGTCATCGAGCTCGAGGCCTCACCCATGGACATCTCGGGCCTGGTGATCACCGGGGCGCTCACTGAGCGAAGCGCCGCAGAGGCGCTCCGGCCCGTCAATGTGCTGAGCGGCCAGGATCTCCAGCGCCGGCTTCAAGGGACCGTCGCGGCGACCCTCGCGTCGGAACCTGGCGTGGCCGTGACGAGCATGGGGCCGGCCACGGCTCGGCCCGTCATCCGGGGCCTCAGTGGAGACCGTGTGCTGATGCTCGAAGACGGAAGTCGGACCGGCGACCTGTCGAGCACCGGATCGGACCACGCGTCCGCGCTCAACCCTGCGTCGGCCCGCCGGATCGAGGTCGTCCGGGGGCCGGCGGCGATCCTCTACGGCAGCAATGCCCTGGGTGGCGTCATCAACGTCATCCGTGACGAAGTCCCGTCCGACGTGCCCCACCACCCGACCGGCGCGGTGATCCTGCAGGGCCAGACGGTGACGGACGCGCTCGGCGGTAGCGCGCACATGCGCTTCGGTCTCACGGAGCACGTCCCCGTCCGGATCGAGGTGGGAGGCCGCACTTCCGGCGACCTGAGCACGCCCATCGGCCCGCTCGAGAACACCGGGGTCGACACGTGGAACCTCGGAGCCGGAACCGCTTGGGTCGAGGACGACGGGTATCTGGGGGGCGCGGTGCGCGCGTACCGCAACCACTACGGGATCCCCGGTGGGTTCGTGGGTGGCCACGAGGAGGGGGTCCGTATCGAGATGGAACGGGTGTCGACCCGGGTCGACGGACGTCTGGAACGCGAGTGGGGACCGTTCCGGTCGCTGGAAATCGACGGCGCCTACACGTGGTACCGGCACCTGGAGATCGAGCCACCGAACATCATCGGGACGTTCTTCAAGCTGCAGACGACGAGCGCGGACGCGCTCGCTCGGCACGAGGCCTGGGGCCCGTTCTCGAACGGTGCGGTGGGCGCGCGCGCTTCACTCGAGGACTTCAACTTCGCCGGCGGGCTTTCCACACCCGACACGCGAAGGATCACGATGGCCGGGTACGTCTTCGAGGAAATCGATCTCGATCCGCTACGGATCGAGGCCGGGCTCCGCTACGACTGGGCACGTACGAATCCGGCGGAAGAAGACCCGAGTTCGTCCATCGGTGTCATTCGTGACCGGACGTTCCACGCAGCTTCGGGCTCGATCGGGCTGCTCTATGATCTCGGAGGGGGCTTCGGGGTGGGGACGAGCCTGGCACGGGCGTTCCGCACGCCGGATGTGAACGAGCTGTATTCCGAAGGGCCCCATCTGGCCGCGTACGCGTTCGAGGTCGGCAATCCGTCGTTGGAGAACGAGGTCGGCACGGGGCTCGACGCCTTCGTGCGCGTGGAGCGGGACCGCGTATCCGCGGAGCTTGCTGGGTTCCGCAACGACATCTCGGGCTTCATCTACCCCTCCGAGACCGGCGACACGAGCAACACGAACCTCCCCGTCTACCAGTTTCGCGGCGATGACGCCGTGCTGACCGGCTTCGAGGGAAGTCTCGACTGGAGCGTCGTCGGGCACCTGACCTTCCACGGCACGCTGTCGTACGTGAAGGGAACGCGCGAGGACGGCGACGTGCCGCTGCCCCTGATTCCTCCGCTGCAGTCGCGGGTCGGGCTCGAATACGAGCATCCGCGCTGGTTCGTGCGGGGAGAAACGAGTCTCGCGGCCGAGCAGGACCGACTCGACGAGTTCGAGACGACCACCCCCGGTTATGCCGTCTTCGACCTGTCGGCCGGTCTACGCCTGACGGTCGGGGGGCGGCTCCACGTGATCTCGGTGAACGCCGAGAACCTCACGGACCGGGAATACCGCAACCACCTCTCCCGGGTCAAGGAGATCATGCCCGAGGCCGGAAGAGGGCTGAGCGTCACCTACCGCGTCGTGTTCTGAGTAAGCGACTGCCGGGGCACGACGCGAGCCCCTTCGAAGGCAGTTCGATCATTCCAAAGGAGGAAAACCTTGAAGACGAAACGTTCATACAGGAATTCGCTGGCCGCGCTGGCTGTGGCCGGCATGGTCGGTCTGGGCGCCTGCAGTGACGATCCCGTGGGGCTCGACGACCACGAGGAAGCCGTTGAAGGGGTCGAGCTCGTCCTGAACGGGGCGGTGATCGCCTCATATGACGGCGACAGCCGCACCTGGACCGGGGAGATCGATGTGCCCGTGGGTACGGAGACGGCCCATATCACCGTGCGCTTCATCGACCACGACGGTGACCCGGTCACCCTGGACGCCGACATGTACCTCGAGGTCGATATCACCGACGAGACCATCGCAGAGTTCGAGCAGGACACGCCCGGTGAGTTCGGCGGACAGGTGCACGGGATGGGGGTCGGCGAGACCGATGCCGTGTTCAAGCTCATGCACGGCGCGGTGGGCAGCGGTCACGCGGACTTCGAGACGACCGCGGTGCACATCCACGTGAACTGAGCCTCGAACCCGGGGCGTAGCATCGCCGCGACCCGAGAGCCCTTCGGCCCACTGGCTGGAGGGCTCTCGGCACGTTCTTGAACGGCCATGTCCCTTTCGCCGGACGACCGGCCGCCGTATTTCAAGTGCGAAGCTGCACGACTCCTCACTCAGTACGGAGGCTCGGACATGAAGGCATTACCGACCGTTGGCCGGTACCTCTACGCGATCCCGATGGCGATTTTCGGGATATTCCATTTCATGAACGGAAGTGCGATGGCCGGGATGGTCCCTGTGCCAGGGGGGGTGCTCTGGGTCTATCTGACAGGAGCGGCCCTCATCGCCGCAGGGGTGAGCATCTCGATCGACAAGCATGCCGTGTTGGCGACGCGGTTGCTGGCCCTGCTCCTCCTCTCATTCGCCGTCACCATCCATCTCATGGGCGTGTTGAACGCGGCGGACGCGATGGCGATGCAATCGTCCATGAGCAGCATGCTCAAGGACACGGCCCTGGCCGGCGGAGCGCTGGTGCTCTCCGGGGTGTTCGACCGCCAGAGTGGCGCCGAAGGCTCCGCGACGTCCTGACGACGTGAGGGGGTGGGGGCCGCCCACCCCCCCTCGCGTTCAGGGAATTCTCGCGTACAACCCGATTCCGGCGCTCCCCAGGTAGCGCGTCCCGAAACACGGCGCGTCGGCGGCACACGGGCCGCCTCGGATCCACTCGGCGCGGGCGTAGAGGAAAGGCCGAAGGACCGACACGAGGGGCGGGAAGCGCCAGGTCGCGAACGCGCCACCCCCGAGGTCCGGTCCGGCGGTCTCGGTGCTCGCGGCCGCCACGGGCTCGGCACCCACCGCGGGACCGTACTCCGTGTCCTGCCATGTCAGCGTGGCCGTTCCTCCGAGCGAGAACTCGACGAACGGGTTGAGCATACGAGAGAGGCTCAGGCCGAGCACGGCCGAACGCATGCGCATCACCGTGTCGAACGGACCGGGCGTGCACACGTCCATGCCGCAATGCTCGGGGCGTTCGCCCAGATACTCCGACACGCTACGGTAGCCGAGCTCGACCCCGACCGGTCCCAGCAAGCCAGGGAGCGCGATCCCCGTCCGGTATCCGGTGGGGGTCCCCATGTCCCGCAGCGTGGTGAAGGCCTGTTCCACCGCGAAGTCGAGATCGACGGCTTGAGCGTGGGCGTCCGATGGACCTGCGAGGCCCAAGAGCGCGGTGGCGAAGAGCACCGCCGTGCCCTGGGACATTCTGACAAGGCATCGAGTCATTAGTTTCGTCATGAAGATGGTCTCCGTCTCCCCGCGGGCGCACCGGCGAGCCCGTTCGTGCATGGGAGACGATCCACGACTCTGGAATGTGACGTTGCGAAGACACGGAGCGGACCGAGCATGACGATGGTGGACTGGCTGCTCACGGAGCAGCTCGTGGAGATTTTCCGGGAGGCGGGGGCGAAGCGCGACGAGCTGAACGCGACGCTCGAGGCACGGAGCCCCCTCGGTGAGGAAGACGTGCTGGCCGGCGCCGGTGCCGCCGTCCGCATCGAGACGACGGATGGAGCGGTGTTGGTCGTCACGCCGCGTCGCATCCAGCGGGCGATGGACGAGCGTGGCGTGGAGCTCGTGCGCTTCGAAGACCTGGTCGGCTACGACTGGATCTCTCCGGAGATGTCCGACAAGGTCGAGCAAAAAGACGCGCATTGGGACCGGCTTTATCTCTACCCTCGCGGCGCGCCCCCGATTACGCTCGCCCACCTTGGTGAGGCCGTCTATCCGCTCATGACCTTTCTGGGACGCGTGCTCGAGTTCCAGTCCGAGAAGGTGCTCTTGCGAAAGCTCGATGACGACGTGGTGGAGCTTCTCGGTCAGTGCCTGATGGCCGCGGCCAGCGGGCCGTTCTTCACGGATCGGGAACTCGCCGACCTGTTCCGCAGGAGCCGGCATTCCCTGTCCGTGGTGGCGGGCCTCTGGCCGAAGCTCAACCTCGCGGCCCCCGACGTGCTCGATCTGCTGGAGCGCGTGGTCGACGGGCTGCTGGCTCGCGCCGACGTGGACCCTGAAGCCTGGCGGACGTGGGTCGGGGCGCCGCGCGTGAAGGTCGAGGCGGCCTTGGAGGTCTTCCGACGCGTTTCTTCGGGAGAAGTGTGAAGGGGGCACCCCGGCATTACACCGACGGCGTCCGTATGCGATATTGCACTGCCGCGAACCCATTGTCCCGATGTGCCCGAGCCCGGCCGTCCGTCGCCTGCGCCGGGTGCGACCGCCGTGCCCGCACGAGGCCCTGACATGAGTGAAGTCGTCACGACCGAGCCGGAGCGGTCGACCGAGTGGTCGACTCGCGCCGCCGCCGACACCTACCGCTTCGAGGAGTGGGGTGACGGTTACCTGGGGATCTCGGGGTCCGGCACGCTGGTCGTGCATCCCACGGGATCTCCGGTTCATTCGTTCGACCTGCTCGAGATCGTCGAGGGGCTCGAGGCGAGAGGCCTGACTGCTCCGGTCATCCTGCGTTTCCCTGATCTTCTCAGGCATCGCATGACGAAACTTCGGGACGCATTCGCCACCGCGATCTCGGAAGTCGGATACGAGAACCGGTATTCGTGCGTGTATCCCATCAAGGTCAACCAGCAGCGCCAGCTGTGCGAGGCCGTTTGCGACGTGGCAGCGGACCTCGATTTCGGCATCGAGGTCGGGTCCAAGCCGGAGTTGTTGGCCGGGCTCGCGCTCACCGTGGGACGGAACGCGATGCCGCTCGTGTGCAACGGGTTCAAGGACGACGAGTTCATCGAGACGGTGGTGCTCGCGGCCAAGATGGGGCGGAACGTGATTCCGGTCGTCGAGCAGTTCCACGAGCTCGAGTTGATCGCGAAGCAGGCCAAGGCCCACAATGTCCGGCCCAACATCGGGATCAGGGCGCGGCTCGGCGCTGGCGGCATCGGACGGTGGGCGACGTCGTCCGGGCTGCGCGGAAAATTCGGCCTGTCGGTCAGCGAGGTGCTCCAGGCGGTGGACTACCTCAAGGAGCACGACCTGCTCGACTCGCTGAAGCTCCTCCACTGCCACATCGGCTCGCAGATCTACGATATTCGCACCGTGAAGTATGCCGTGAGCGAGGTGACCCACCTCTATACGGAGCTCGTCGAGCAGGGAGCGCCCATGGGCATGCTCGACCTGGGCGGGGGCCTCGGCGTCGACTACGACGGAACCCGGACGGCGAGTCCGGCCTCGTCCAACTATACGGTCGAGCAGTACGCGCTCGACGTCGTGCACCGCATCAAGTCGATCTGCGACGACGCGGAAATCGCGGTTCCGCACATCTTCTCCGAGTCCGGCCGGGCGCTGGTGAGCCACTGCACGGCGATCGTTTGCGAGGCAGTGGCGAGCCGTAGGCTTCCCGAGACCCCGAACCAGCCGCTCATCGAGCGCGCGCTCGCGGTCGAGGCCGTGCCGCAGCCGCTCCGCGACGTCATGGACGCGTATGAGCGCATGCAGGGCGAACCTCCGGAGGACATCGATCCCGTCGAGCTCTTCAACGACGCGGCACACGCTTTCGAGGAGGGGATGAGCCTCTTCAATCTCGGCTACATGGATATCACGGCCCGCGCCGCCATCGAGGAGTTGTACTGGTGCGTCGGTCGCAAGGCGCTCGAGATGCTCGATCAGGAAGTCCCGGAGGAGATGAGCGACCTCACGGCGACCTTCGCCGATCTGTACTTCATCAACCTCAGCATCTTCCAGTCCCTTCTCGACTCATGGGCGATCGATCAACTCTTTCCGATCATGCCGATCCACCGGCTCGACGAGCGGCCGACCCGTAGCGGCGTCCTGGTGGACATCTCGTGTGATTCGGATGGACGTATCGAGCAGTTCCCGTCGGCGGACGGACCGAAGGGGACTCTGGAGCTCCACGAGCTCATTCCCGCGCCGCCCGAAGCCGACCAGGAATTCGAGCCCTACTATCTCGGAGTTTTTCTGACGGGCGCCTACCAGGAGACGCTCGGTGATCTGCACAACCTTTTCGGAGACACGCACGCGGTCCATGTGGTCCTGGACGAGAACGGGAAGTGGCGCATCGAAGAGGTCGTCGAGGGAGATACCGTGCGGGAAGTGTTGGGCTACGTGCAGTACGACGCGGACGTCATGCGCGAGGAACTCCGCAAAGATGCAGAAACCGCGTTGGCCGCGGGTCGTCTGACGCTGGCCGAAGCGGTCAGTCTGCGACGCTTCCTCGACGATGGGCTGCAGGGCTACACGTACCTGGAGTGACGGCCGAGCCCGCCGGCGCCGATCCGGACCTGGTGGCGTGACATCGCGATCTTCGTATTGCAGGCTGCAAGCAAACGCCGTAAAACACATGTTTACGCCGACCGACATGCGGGCAAAAATTGCTCGATGGCCGATGGTCCGGATGTTGCAGGTCCGGTTGGCCGCGAGGATGACCCCCACCCACAAAGGACTGACCCATGAACCGTATGCACGTGCGAGGCACTGCGCTCGCGATGCTCCTCACCGCGGCCGCCTGTGGTGACAGCGCGACCGACGTGGTCTCCGACCTGTCCCAGGCCGAGGCCGAAGCGCTCGCCGAAGTCGTGGCCGGAACCGTGGTATCGACGTTTGATCAGCAGGGGCCGGTTGCGGCACCTGCACGCGCGACCTTTAGTCAGCAGGTCAACTTCGAGGCGCCGTGCGAGTACGGTGGCACCATGAACGTCGCCGGCGAGCTCGACATCGTGACCGACGACGAGACCGAGGAGCTGACGAGCCTCGAGTACACGGTGACCCAGGTCCACAGCGGGTGCGTGGGTGAATCCCAGGACGGGCTGCGCTTCACGCTGGATGGGGCGCCGAACGTGACCGCCAACTTCGTGGCGATGACCGAGGGCGACCTGATCTCCATGGACGGGAGCTATTCCGGTGGGGTCGACTGGTCGACCGACGACAAGGACGGGACCTGCAACCTCTCCGTCGAGTTCTCGCTGGAGATGAACGCCGGGACCGAGACCGGATCGGCGAGCATGTCCGGGACTGTGTGTGGCGTGACTTTCTCGCGGTCGCTGACGGTGACCTGACGCGTCCGTCCCGCGGGCGACGCCCGGGGACGCTGGCAACACGACCCCCGTCCGGTTCCACGACCGGACGGGGGTCGCTTGCTTTGGCATTGGATCGTACCTTCGCGGCATCGCTCCTCTAGAAGGGCCCCGGATTCATGAATCACGCCTCTCGCTCGCACCTGTTCCCCCGTGTGGTCCACCCTCGGTCGCGCTCCGCGATGCTCTGTGGGCTGTTGGCCTGTCTCCTTGTTCCCTCGCTCGATGCGGCCGCGCAGGAGCCGGTTCAGTGGGGCGCGGACCTCGTCTTCCACACGTTCTCGATCGTCGGGGTCGACCCGGAGACGGGAGAGGTCGGCGCAGCCGTCACGACCCGGAACGCCTGCGTCGCCAACGGCGTGCCTTGGGTGCGGGTGGGCGTCGGGGCGGTCGCGACGCAGGCTTCGACCCGGACCCAGTATGGCCAGGAGTTGCTGGACTTGATCGAAGCAGGCCTGAGTCCGGAGGAGGCCCTCGCGGAGGCGACGGCCACCGACGACGGGATCGAAAGCCGCCAGATCGGTGTCATCTCCCTCGATGGGCGCACCGCTCAGCATACCGGGAGCAACCCCGGTCCGTGGGCGGGGCATCGTGCGGGACTGAACTATGCGGCGCAGGGCAACGTGCTCATGGGCCCCGAGGTGCTCGAGGCCGTCGCGACCACCTTCGAGGCGAGTGAAGGGTCCGGGCGCCACCTTGCCGACCGGCTCATCGAGGCCATGGAAGCGGGGCAGGCGATGGGCGGAGATCGGCGGTGGGGACGGTTGCAGTCCGCCGGGGTGGTCGTGGCGGACCCGCGGGACGGTATGGCCCGCCGTGACGATGGCCAGACCGTGCATGTGAACGTGTGCGAGCATCCGGAGCCCGTGGGCGAGATGCGCCGGATCTACGACACGATCTCCGGAAAGCTCGGGTTCCGCACGCTCCAGCAGCAGGCAGGCTCGGATGTCTGGCAGGTGAAGCTCATCATGCACGCGCTGGGGTATTACAGGGCCGATCAGGAAGCGCTCGAGCGGGACGACGCGTGGCAGGTCTACGGCGACGAGATCGCCGCGGCCGTCGATACGTTCCGCGGTGAGAACGGCCTATCCAACAGCCGCTCCGGCGGGAGCCCTCCCGGCCTCGTGGACGAGGTTGCCGTCGAAGTCATGTGGCGTGAGTTGGAGGCGGCTGGCCGTGCCGGAGAGGTCCGGAGGCTGATTCGCGAGCTGACCTGGGTGCGCCGTTGAGTACGATATACGCAATACGTGAGTAGGGTGGGCTCGCTTGGGACGCGCGAGAGCTCGGCCGCCCACCCGGATCAGTTCCGCTGGGCGCGCGGGATCACGAACTTGAGCCCGGACCAGGTCTCGTCGACGGCGCACACCTTGATGTCGACGAGTCCGGCCGCGAACCCGGCCTCCCGGACCACGTTCCCGTTCACGTCGGTCTCGACGCCCGAGGACTTCTTGGGCCACGACACCCAGATCATCCCGGCCGGGTTGATGCGCTCCCGGAGCTCGGCGAGTCGGTCGTCGAGCCCGTCGGCCTCGAGCACGAAGAGGTGGATGAAGTCCAGCGCGCGATCCGACCGGTCGCCGAAGTGGATGCCCTCGGGGAGATCGGCCAACATGGCCGGGTAGTGCTCCGGCGGGTCCAGGGCCCGGCACGCCATCCCTGGCTTCAAGTCGAGCTTTCTGAAGAGCGGGGTGCCGGAATAGCCGGTGGCCATGAGGTCGCTTCCAGGGTTGGACGGGTCGCATTCGGATACGACGACTACGACCAACGTACGCGCACGCCGGACGGCGGCAAGCTTGACGCCCCTCCGTCGCCGTCCCACGATGCCACCGATGTCGGATCGGCCTGCGGGACCGTCCTGCAGCCGCTCCGGCCGGACGGAGGGGCACCCATGAAGTCGAGACGCGCGGCCATCGTCCTGAGCCTGATCCTGTGGGGATGCGGCGGCGACCAGGAAGAACAGCAGGTCGCCATGTCTCCGCAGGACGCGTTCTTCGCCCAGCTCGAGGCCATGTGCGGCCAGGCGTTCGCCGGCGAAGCGACCCTCGCCTCGGGCGACGGCTTCGATGGCGGGATGGTGATGCACGTGCGGCGGTGCTCGCCGGACGAGATCCAGATCCCGCTCCACGTGGGAGAGAATCGCTCGCGGACCTGGATCGTGACGCGGACGGCCGATGGACTCCGGTTGAAGCACGACCACCGGCACGAGGATGGCTCCGAAGACGAGGTGACCCAGTATGGCGGAGACACCCAGGACGTGGGCACCCCGACCAGCCAGAGCTTCCACGCCGACGCCTACACGGCCGAGCTCATCCCGGAAGCGGCGACGAACATCTGGACCATGACCATCGAGCCTGGCGTGGGCTTCGTCTACCACCTCACCCGGCACGGCGAGCCCAGGGCGACGTTCACCTTCGACCTGCGCGAGGAAGTCGAGGCGCCGCCGGC
>JBBDSN010000148.1:0-4552 GCA_040904885.1 Gemmatimonadota bacterium
CAACGCTTCGTCGAGCTGTTTCACGAGCACGAGTTCTGGGAAAGCCACGAGGTCCTCGAGGGCCCTTGGCGTGAGGGAGGGAGCGGCTTCTATCACGGCCTCATTCTCCTGGCCAGCGCCTTCGTGCACGTGCAGAGGGACAACACCCACGGGATCGCGGCGCAGCTCCGGAAAGCCGAGGCCGCGCTCGAGCCGTTCGTTCCCCACTACCTGGGGCTGGATGTGGCCGAGATCCTGACCGAGGCCCGAGCGCTCCGGTCACGAGCGGAGCGCGAACGGACGTCCCCGCCCGACCGCGCGCCGTGGCAGACGCGAGTGCGGTTTCCGACACTCACGCTGGATCCTGCCAGGCTAAGGGGCGACGAGCCGGAGTTGGACGGCGAGTGAGAACCCGCGAGCTGTCCTGCGCTCACCCGAGCATCGTCCGCCGCGCCGCCGTCCGACCCTCTTGGGTCAGGTGGAGACGGCGGTCTTCGATGGTCACGTGACCGGCCTTCACCGCCGAAGCGACGACCCGCTCGGCGCGATCCGGCGTCCAGCTCAGGTGCTCCGAGAGGTGGTCGATCCGGCTCTCGTCGGCGGCTGCGGGGGTGCCCTCGTGATGGAGCAGATGGATGGTGAGCATCTGCCGCGCGAATTCGACCCGCTGCCTCGCGCGCCGGCGCGCGAGAGCAACGAGGCCGCGGTCGGGTGCGGCCATCAGCACCAGCATGAAGAGCGCGCCGGCCGCGCCGGCCATCGACCCGGCGATCGAGGCGTCCAGCGATCGGGCCGCGAAGTAGCCGATCACGGCGGACAGGGCCGCGATTCCGGCGCTCAGCCCGAGCACGTGACCGAGACGGTCCGAAAGCAGATAGGCGGCGGCCGGTGGCACGATCATGAACGCCACGACCAGAATCGAGCCGACCGAATCGAATGCGGCGACCGCTGTCACGGAGACGACGCCCATGAAGGCGTAATGGATCAACGCGGGTGAGAAGCCGAGGGCCGCCGCCAGAGCCGCGTCGAAGGTCGACAGCTTGAGCTCCTTGTAGAACGCCGTCAGGAACGCGGCATTCAGAGCAAGGACCGCGAGCATGACCCACAGGGATCGTGGTCCGATATCGACGCCCCCGATCACCATCCGCCGGAACGGCGCCAGAGCGATCTCACCGAGCAGCACGGCATCGGTGTCCAAGTGCACGTCGCCCGCAAAACGGGTGATCAAGATCACGGCGACGCTGAACAACGCGGGGAAGACGAGGCCGATCGCGGCGTCTTCCTTCACCAGGCCCGTGCCGCGAATCGCTTCGACCAGCGCCACCGTGATCAAGCCCGTCGCGGCCGCCCCGACGATCAGGATCGGCGAAGTCAGGTCTTCGACCACGAAGAAGGCCACCACGATTCCGAGAAGCACCGTGTGGCTGATCGCGTCGCTCATCAAAGCCATGCGCCGCAGGACCAAAAAGACGCCCGGAAGCGCGCACGCCACGGCGACCGTCACGGCCAGAAGGACGATCTCGAGCTCGATTCCGATCATCGGGGCGCACTCCTCTCGCCGTGCTCGCCGACGAGCTCGGGCCGGAGCTCCGCGAGGCGTCGGACCGCCGCGTCCCTGCCGGCTTCGGTGAGGCCCCACGAGCCATCGGCGAAGCGACGGGCCAGCCCGCGGTCCTCGAGGGCCTGCAGCGAGGGCAAGGCGCCTTCGCCCACGTCGCTCATCGCCTCGAGGACCGCGGGGTGGTGGCCGTGGTCGAGCTCCTCGTGCTGCAGGTAAAGAGCATAGAGATCGGTCAGCACCGTATCGAGCCGGATCGCGGCACGCCCGCGGCGAGCCCGGATCCAGCTCCAGAGGAGGCCGCGACGGGGCGCGAACGCCATCGACACCGCGACGATCGCCGAGGCGACGAGGACGATCGCCGGGCCGGTCGGAAGCCTGGCCGTACTGCTGAGCACGGCCCCGACCGCCCCTGACAGGCCACCGAAGAGGGCCGCGAGCCACACCATCACCCCGAGCGCGTCCGTCCACTGCCGGGCCGCGGCCGCGGGCGCGACCACCATCGCCGCCATCAGCACGACGCCGACGGTCTGCAGGCCGATCACGATCGCGAGCACCAGGAAGGTGGTCAGCAGCAGCTCGATCCGGCGCATCGGGAATCCGAGCGATCCCCCGAACTCGGGATCGAAGGTCAGGATCTTGAACTCCTTCCAGAGGAGCGTCACGACCGCGACGGAGAGAAGCCCGAGTCCGGCAATGACCACGACGTCGCCTTGAAGAAGCGTGGCCGCCTGCCCGAACAGGAAGGTCTCGAGCCCCGCTTGCGCAGCATCGGGACGCCGCTGCACGAACGTCAGCAACATCAGCCCCAGCCCGAAGAACACCGACAGGACGATGCCGAGTGCCGTATCGGAAGGGATCCGCGTGTGGTGGGTCACGACGCGCATCAGCGCCATACCGAGCCAGGCGGCCACGAACGCGCCGGTCACCAGGACGATCATCGCCTTGCTGCCCGTGAGCATGAAGGCGAGCACGATACCCGGGAGCGCCGCGTGGGAGATCGCGTCCCCGAGAAGCGCCTCGCGCCGAAGGACGGCGAAAACGCCCAACGTGCCGCTCACCGCGCCGAGCGTGAGCGCGCCGAGCGCGACGGTGCGCTGTGTGTAGTCGAACAACAGGTCGTGCAGCAGTTCCACGGTATTACGAGGCCGCCGGTCAGGTGCCGACGCCGGCTTCCCGCGCGGCGCCGTGCAGGAAGGAGACTCGACCGCCATAGGCGGCACGCAGGTTCTCGTCGGTGAACGCGTCCTCGACGGGGCCGAAGGCGATGTGGCGCACGTTGAGGATCATCACCTGGTCGAAGTACTCCGGTACGGTCTGGAGCGCGTGGTGCACCGCGACCACGGTGTTGCCCTGGGCGCGCAGCTCCTGCAGCACCCGGACGATCGCGCGCTCCGTGGTCACGTCGACCCCCTGGAAGGGCTCGTCCATGAGGTAGACGCGAGCGTCCTGCACGAGCGCTCGGGCGAGGAACACACGCTGCTGTTGTCCGCCCGAGAGCTGGCTGATTTGACGGCCGGCGAACTCCTCCATCTCCACCTTGGCGATGGCCTCCATCGCCAGGCGCCGTTCGCGAGCGCCCGGGCGCCGAAACCAACCGAGGCTTCCGTAAAGGCCCATCATCACCACGTCGAGCACGGATGTCGGAAAGTCCCAGTCCACGCTCCCGCGCTGGGGCACGTACGCGACCGATCGCTGGTGCTTCTCGTAGGACTCACCATGGACGAGCACCTGCCCTGCCGCCGCGTCGACCAGTCCGAGAATCGCCTTGATGAGGGTCGATTTTCCCGCCCCGTTGGGACCCACGATCGCCATCAGGACACCTGGCGGAACGAGCAGGTCGACGTCCCAGAGGACCGGTTGGTCCTGATAGGCCACCGTGAGGTCGTTGACCTCGATCGCGGGAACCGGCGCGTCGGACGGACGTTGCGGATTCATGGAGCCAAAGCCTCGACGATTGCGTTCACGTTGTAGCGCACCATTCCCGGGTAGCGACCTTCCTCGGTGCCGGGGTTTCCCATGGCGTCGGAGAAGAGCGGCGTCCCGATCTCGACTTGGCCACCTCCCGCTCGCACCGCCGCCTGGACGGCCTCGATGGTCCGGCGGGGAACCGAGGTCTCCACGAAAATCGCCGGAATGTCACGCGCGATAATGGCGTCGACGAGTCGGCGTACATCGGCCGTGCTCGCCTCCGACGCGGTGCTGATGCCCTGCAGGCCGATGACCTCGAACCCGTAGGCTCGTCCGAAGTACTCGAAGGCGTCGTGCGCGGTGATCAGCACGCGGCGCTCCTCCGGGAGGTCCTGGACGCGCTGGCGAACCCAGGTGTCCAGCGCGTCGAGCGTGTCGCGGAGCGCGTCGGCATTGGCGCGGTAGACCGGTGTCCCCTCGACATCGTTCTCGATGAGCGCCGCCTCGACCCGGTCGACGGCCCGACTCCAGAGCCGAACGTCGAACCAGACGTGTGGGTCGTACTGGCCCGCGTACGTCGCAGACTCGTGCAACAGATCGGGGTCGATGAATTCCGTCACGGCGTAGGTGGGCTTCCGCTCGTTCATCTCCTCGAGCACATCCCCCATCGCCGCCTCGAGGTGCAACCCGTTGTAGAAGATGATGTCGGCTTCCGCCAAAGTGCGGACGTCTCCGGCGCTGGCTTTGTAGAGGTGCGGATCGATTCCCGGACCCATGAGTCCTTCGACGGTCACGCGGTCCCCTCCCACTTCGGCGACGATGTCGGTGATCATGCCGATCGTGGCGAGGATCTGGAGCCCGTTCGAAGGATCGGAGCTGGCCTCCGACGGACCGCACCCCGAGCTCAGGGCGCCCAGGACCGCGACCATGATCGACAAAAAACGACTCAACAGGCCCTCTCGGAAAAGATTTTAGTCTGCGCTAAACCTCAGGTAAATAGGCGAGGAAGGCCGGCTTCGTCAATGCCCACCGCAGGCGGGCGGCCCCGAGAGCATCGCCACGCCGATCGCGAATCGTCACTCCGATGGCCCCGAACCGAACGGT
>JBBDSN010000149.1:0-11163 GCA_040904885.1 Gemmatimonadota bacterium
TCGGCGACTTCGGTTTCCGTTTCCGGAATGGGGTTCTTCGTCTCGGCCATTTGACTCCGGGCTCGCGCGGGTGCGCGATCCTCGTATGCCGGTGTTCGGGGGGCGAACGCCGGGCTCGGGTGAAAACAAGAAAGGCGCCAAGCGCGTGTCGGTGCGGTCAGCGGCCCTTCGGCGATTGTGCTGGGCAGTCCGGTCCCTTACCGGTAAACCTAGCCCTGAGAAGCTAGGCGGGGGTCAGGAACCCGTCAACCGGCGGACCAAGTCGACGACGGCCTGCACCTGTTGGTCGAAGGCCAGCCCCGTCGTGTCGATGCGGTGGGCGCCTTCGGGCTCGCGGAGCGGCGCGTGGGCGCGCTCCGAATCCTGGCGATCGCGCTCGGCGAGCTGTCGCATCTGCTCCCTCAGCGCCGACGCGTCCGGATCAGGGTCTCCGCTCTCGCGCAGCCGCCTACGGGCCCGCTCCTCGAGGTCCGCGACCAGGAAGATCTTCACATCGGCATCGGGGAACACGACCGTCCCCATGTCGCGCCCGTCCGTCACGAGACGGCCACGCACCCCCGCGTCCCGTTGCAGCTCGATCAAGGCGCTCCGCGCGGCGGACAGCCCCGCGAGCTCCGAAACCCGCTCCGTGACGTCCGGAGTCCGTAGCTCCTCGTCCACGGTCCGGCCCCCGACACGAACCTCGAATCCCTCATCGGTCGGGATCACGCGGACGTCGAGCGCACGGAAATCCTCCTCCATGAGCCCGGGCCAAGACTGCCGCGGCACACCCGACTCCATGAGCGCATAGGTGAGCGCCCGGTAGAGGGCACCCGAATCCAGGTGGTTGAAGCCGAGCGCACCGGCCACGGCCCGCGCCGTGCTCGACTTGCCCGAGCCCGCGGGCCCATCGAGCGTCACGATCGGCCCTTCGCGTCGGCCCGTCGCTCCCCCCGGCGTGCTCGTCCGGTCCCCGGGCAGTCCGTCGCCCACCTTCATCCGACGGTGCCGTCCCGCACGGCGCGAAGCGTGCCCCAGAACCCCGGGAAGCTGACGTCGGCCGCGCCCGGGTCATCGATCTCGATCTGGTTCCCAGGCAACGCGCCCAGGACACCGAACGCCATCGCGATCCGGTGGTCACCTTCCGTGCGCACCCGACCCTGGAGAGGCCGATCCGTCCCCTCCACTTCGAGCCCGTCCGCCGACTCCTCTGCCGCCACACCGACGGCGCGCAGGTTGCTGACCATGGCCGCGATCCGGTCGGACTCCTTGGCGCGCAGTTCCTCGGCGTCCCGGATGCGCGTCACTCCGGGCGTCCGGGCGCCGAGCACCGCCACGAGCGGAAGCTCGTCGATTAACCGGGGCACTTCGTCCCCCTCGACCGTGGTCGGGCGCAGATCGGTCTTGCGGACTGTCACCGACCCGGCAGGCTCCGAAGCGTCCGAGGCGGACGTCCTGTCGACGCTCACGTCCGCGCCCATGCGCGCCAGCACGTCGAGAAACGCGGTACGCGTCGGGTTGAGCCCCACACCGCCGAGCGTCAGCTCGCCCGGGTCCGGGCCGGCGACCCCGCCCAAGACGGCGAGCGCGAGCAGGAACGCCGCGGACGAAAAATCGCCCGGAACGTCGAAATCGAGCGGCCGGATCCGTTCCGGAGGGTCCCTGAGCTCGACTCGCCACCCCTCCCCGACCGCATGCGACACCACGCTCGCACCGACGCCGGTCAGGAGACGCTCTGTGTGATCGCGCGACATTCGCGGCTCGGTCACCAACGCGAACGCGCGTCCCGTGAGTCCCGCGAAGAGGATCGCGCTCTTCACCTGCGCGCTCGCGACCGGACTCGACCAGTCGATCGGTCGAAGGGGGTGCTTGCCCCGAACGACCAGGGGCAGACGGCCCTCCTCCTCCAGGTGATCGAACGCGGCGCCCATGGCGCTCAACGGTTCCGTCACCCGTCGCATCGGGCGGGAGCGCAGGGAGCCGTCCCCGGTCAGGGTGGCGCTCAGCCCGCTCCCGGCAAGGACGCCCAGAAGGAGCCGCGTGCCGGTTCCGCTGTTGCCGAGATCGAGAACCCCGGACGGGGCCGTGAGCCCTCGGAGCCCCACCCCCTCCACCACAAACGCCCCGCCACCGGCCGGGATCTCGGGGATGTCCACGCCGAGCCGGACCAACGCACCCCTTGTGGAGGCCGCGTCTCCGCCGTGGAGAAGGCCCCCCAGCCGGCTTCGTCCGGTCGCGAGCGCGGACAGGATGAGGGCCCGCTGGGTCAGGGACTTGTCACCCGGCACCGTGATCTTCACGACTCCTCCCTCCAGGCCGCGGTCTCGCGCATGAGGCGCTCTACCGCTTCGGTATCCCCTGATTCGAGCGCCGACGCCACCTCGGCGGCCGTCGCCGCAACTCCGCGTAGCGCCTGAACGAGCTCGGGCGCGGCGTGCCGAAGTAGATCGCCCCACATGTCGGGGCTACTGGCAGCAAGTCGCGTCATGTCGCGGCCTCCCGGGCCGAGGACATCGAGGACTACGCCTCGCCGGGCCATCTCGGCCCCGAGAGCGTTCGAAACCAACTGCGGCAGGTGGCTCACCAACGCCATCGTCCGATCGTGCTCTTCCGCGCCGATCTCCAGCGGATGCCCCCCCAAACCACGCCACAGGTCGTGAACCGCACCCACCCGGCCAGCGGCCTCCGGCCCGGCCACCAACCACACTCGCGCCTCCTCGAAGAGATCGTCTCGCGAGCGGGCGAATCCGGTACCTTCAGAGCCCGCCATGGGATGCGCCCCGACCCAGCGATGCGCGAGGCCCAACTCCGTCACCGCGCGCGCCACGGGCACCTTCAGGCTCGCGACGTCCATGAGCGTGGCCCGCTCCGGTGCCACGACGTCCAAGGCCGGGAGCATGGTCAGGCACGCCCCGAGCGGCATCGCGAGCACGACGAGCGAAGCCTCTTCGACCGCTTCCTCCCACGCGGACGGAGCCGCGGCCAACACCCCGAGGTCGAGCGCCGCGTCGCGCTCTCCCACCGCGGGGGACCACCCCACGACCGTCGTGTTCGGCGCGTTCGCATGAAGGGCCCTGACCAACGAACCGCCCATGACGCCGAGTCCCAGCACCGCGACCGTGCGGAGGGACGTCTCAGCCATCGTCGGGGCCGAACACATAAACGAGCGGGATCTGGGCGAGCACCGGATCGGACGCTGCCGCCGCCATGAACCGCTGTTCTCGAGCCTGGTGAGCCTGAAGGTCCTCGAACGGCACGCGGAGCACGAGCAGCCCTCGTGCAGGCCCTTCGGCTCGCGCGCTCCGGAGCGTGCTCTCCCCCACGCCGCCGAACACGATCTCGGCGAGTTCGCGGGCCCGCCACTGAGCGGCACGCACCGCCCACCGAAACCTTCGCTCCTCGCGGTCGAGCGTCCGTTCGAGGAGTTGGGGGTGGTCCGGATCCGTGGGCAACCCCTGGCCCTTGGCGGGGAGGAACGCGCTCATCCTTCAGCCCCCTCGGCGGCCACGCTCGACGTCGTGGGCTCGGAACGGAACGGGATCTCCACGACCTGCCCGTCGTACGCGACCCGGGCCGCATCGAACACGCCGCGCGCCTCGTCTTCGAGAACCCGCGGGTCGTCCGAGTAGCGCGCGGACAGGTGGGTCAGGAACAGACGCCGAGCTCCGGCATCACGGGCCAGCGCGGCGGCCTCGCCCGCGGTGCTGTGATACGTCAGGCGGGCACGCTCGCGCTCGTCCTCGCCGAACGTCGCTTCGTGCACGAGCACGTCCGCGCCACGGGAGGCTCGCCGGGTCGCTTCGCAGGGGCGTGTGTCTCCGGTGTACACGACGGTCCGCCCCGGGCGAGGCGCGCCCACCAGGTCGGCGGCGCGAATCGTGCGACCGTCGACGTCCACATCCTCGCCCCGGTGGAGCCGGCCGAACAACGGTCCTTCCGGCACGCCGAGCAGCCGGGCACGCTCGACATCGAACCGACCCAGGCGATCGTCCTCCACGAGCGCCCATCCGACGGCCCGGGTTCCGTGATCGACCGCGAATGCCTGGATGGCGAAACCGTCCCCCTGATAGGCCGTCCCAACCGAGCACGCTTCGATCTCGATGGGGAATCCGACGCGGTCGGCGCCCAGGGCGACGGCCCGCCGGAGGACCGACTCGGAGCCCTGGGGACCGAGAATGCGGATCGGCTCGGTCCTTCCCTGGAGCTGCATGGTGCAGAGGAGCCCCGTGATGCCCAGGAAGTGGTCGGCGTGGGTGTGGGTCACGAAGATGACGCCGACCCCGAAGCCGGTGCCGTAGCGCATCATCTGCCGCTGCGTCCCCTCGCCGCAATCGAACAGGAACAGGTCACCTTCACGTTGGACGGCCAGCCCGCTGACGTTGCGCCGCACGGTCGGGCGCGCGGCGGCGGTTCCGAGAAAGGTCAGGCGAATCATGGACTACGTGTGTGCTCGGCTGCGGAGGAACCGGGATCCCGGGCGTGTCGACGACGCGCCGCATACGTCAAGGTAGTCAAGCCTTCGGCCCCCTCCAATCAGGCTTCTCCCCGCGTACCGGTCGACGCTTCGATCTCCTTCGAGAGGGGCCGGTACATGAGCCCGTAGAACATCTCGAGGTAACGCCTCGGCTCGTCCCGTTCGAGGGAGGAGATGTACTTCCAGAACCCGTAGATGCGAGACAGCTCGAGGAGGCGCGACGCATAAAGGGGCCAGTTATAGCGCTCAGCGACACGCTCGATGCCCCGACTCGAGATGTCCTCCCATACCGTGGCATCCTCTGCGAATCGATCGAGCACCTCGGTCATGCGCTCAGTCGATTCGTCCCAGGCGGTCGGATCGATGTGAATCCCGCTGACGCCGTGCTCGACGATCTCCGAAGGGCCGCCGAAGCGCGTCGCGAACACGGGAAGTCCACAACTCATCGCCTCGATCACGGTCAGACCGAAAGCCTCGAAGTAGGCCGGTTGCACAAAGGCCCCTCGCGAGTCCGCCACGACACGGTAGAACTCGCCCACGCGGTTCTTGTCGGTCTCCATCTCGATCCAACGGACCACGCCGTCGAGCTCCAGCTCGTCCATCAGCTGGTGCATACGCGCAATCTGGCGCCGCTCGTCCTCGTCCGACGACTGGTTTTCGTCGAGCCACCCTCCGATCAACAGAAGGTTCGCTCGGTTTCTCAAGGCGGCGGAGCCCCCGTAGGCCTCGAGCAGCCCGGTCGTGTTCTTCACCTGATCGAGGCGGGACATGGCGAACAGGATGGGACGGTCGGGGTCGTTGAAACGACCCCGCGACCGGTCGTCGGTGCCCCCGAACACCTGGGCGCGAATCTCGTCCGTCAGCGCCTCGATGCGCCGCTCGCGATCGTCGTACGGATAGAACACCTCGGGGTTCGCGCCAGGCGACACGATGTTGAACTTCGGATCGAAGCAATCGACGCCCGACACGACCCGGTACAAGCCAGGGAGCGTGAACGCCTGATAGCTTTCGTACTGGCCCACGCTCTCGCTCGTCCCCGCGATCTCCTGATACGTGCTCGTGATGATGAAGTCCGCGGTGTTCATCGCGATGAGATCCGCCGTGAACTGACAGGCGAAGTTGTGCTCGCCCTCATGCTCCTCCCAGTGGATGTCGGCATTCCGGTACTTCGTCTTCTCCAGCGCGTGCGCGATGTTGCACTGCGTGACACCCAGGCGGTGCGCCAGGATGCTCGCGACCAGGTTGCCATCGGAGTAGTTCCCGATCACCATGTCCGGCCGCCCGCCCAGCTCCGCCCGCAACTCGCGCTCGGCATCCACCGCGAAGCGCTCCAGATACGGCCAGATGCGGAACCGTGAGATCCAGGGGCGCACGACCTCACCGTCCGCCGTCCGGAACGGCACACGCAGAATGCGCGCGTTCTTAGATCCGAGGATCGGCTCGATCCGCTGATCGCACGTGGTGTCGCCGGCGTCCGGAATCAGCCGAGTAATCACCACGATGCGCGGCTCGATGTCGATGCCCTGCTCCACGAGGGAATCCCGCATCGCCTTCTCCAGCGCCCGGACCTGGTCGAGGATATAGACGACCTGCCCGCCCGTGTCCGGCTTCCCAAGGACGTTGGCCTGACCGAAATAACCGTGGGGCGAGAGGATCGCGATCGAGGTGATCATCGGGACGCGCGCCAGGAACTCGGCGAGATGCCGTGGGTCCGGCGCCTCGAGGATGTCGAGCAGGAGCTCCATCGTCTCTCGGGTCCGCTCCGCGGTCCTTCCCCACCCCGGCTCGAAGCCCAGGCCCCGAAGCTCGGCCATCCACTCGGCGCGCCTTTCGATCCCCGACTCCCGTTCGAGCAGCTCCACGCCTCGCCGCAGCGCGGCTCGGAGCGCATCCGGTGAACCGACGCTGCCGTTCAGCATCAAAGGCTGCTCGCCCAAGCGATGCACCCTCAGGAAGTTCACCAGGCGGGGCCACCCTTCCCGCTCACCGCCGTTCAGGCCTCCGTTTCCAGATGCCCTGCGCCGCTCCTCGAAGAGGCGGCCCGAGAGGTACCGGTTCAGGTGCTCCACCCCCTGTCCGATGGAGCGGGTCTGGGTAAGGCGGGGAAAGCGACGCTGGAACGGCTCGAGATCCACCTCGACCACGAAGCGCTCCGCGGAGGGAACGCCTGACACGATGCGTTCCTTGACGTCGAGGAACTCGGATACGGAAATCTTCGCGCAACGCATCTCCTCGCCGTGCACCTGGAGATAGCGCCAGTGCGCGACCCGGTCCCGTACGCTCAGGTAGAGCACCGCGTCGCGAACGACGACTTCCTGCGTGCACGCGATCAACCGGTCGAGGTCCGGGGCGTCGAGTCCCGCCCCCATGTCCGTCCGGCGGAACGCCTCGTACTCGTGTTGCAGATCCACCCCGGTCAGGAAGCGCTCGCCGAGCCCCCGAACCCGCCGGAGGAAAAGGTAGACGGGCTCGCGGTGACGGACGAGGATGTCCGTGAGCTCTTCGGTCACGATTTCTGCTCCGGGTCGGGACGGATTTTTCCGAAGAAGTCATAGTGCTCGATCCCCTCGAGCACACCCCAAGCGTGGTCCCGCTCGGAGAAATAGACGCGATGGTGGCCCCTCAATCGTTCGAGCTCTCCGGTGTGGTTGCCCACGACGACGCCGAGGGTATCCCCGGAGAGCATATCCGCGTCGTTGCCCGAATCTCCCGCCACGAGGAGCCGTTCCGGCGGGAGGTCCCACTTGAAACAGAGAAACCGGATGGCCATCCCCGGCGAAGCACGCACGGGGATGACGTCCAGATACGTCTCGTGGTCGAGGATCGTGGTCGCGGGGACCCCGCTCTTGCGGAGCAGGCGACGAACGTCGGCCGCGCTCGGCCCGCCCTCCGGATCACTCCAGTAGCGAATGCGGTAGGGCGTCTGCCGGTCGCGCTCGTCGGGCCGTAGCCCGTCGATCCCCGACAGGACCTCACGCACGCGCTCGGGCTCCCAACGGTGATGAATCTGCCGTTCCCAGGAGCGGTCCCGGATCAGGCGCTCTCCGTAGTGGAGCTGGGTACCCGTGCCGGTGATGAGCACGTCGGGAACGGGCACGCCGAGTTGCTCGATCATCTCGAGCGCGCGGTCGAGCGTCCGTCCGGTCGCGATCCCGAAGCCCACGTGCGGGCCGGCATCGAACATCCGCTCGATGAAGACGCGCAGACCCTCGTCGTCACCCGTGAGGGTGTCGTCGATGTCCGTGACAACGATACGGTCGAGCACCGGCATGCGCCCGGCGCCCGCATGGCGTCCACTGGGACGTCCCCCGCTGATGACGCTGCCCAGCTGCTCCAGATAGCGCTCGGCGTGAGCGCTCCACGAGAAATGCTCGTGGACCCGCTCCACCCCTCGCTTGGACCATGCGCTCCAACGGTCGCGGTCCGAGAGCGCTGCCTCGAGCCCCCTGGCGATCTCCCGCGGCTCGGTGGCGTCGACCAGGAGACCGTTCTCACACGCCGCGATGATGTCCCTGGGTCCTCCGTCGTCAGTCGCGACGACGGGGAGCCCGCTGGCCGCGGCCTCCAGGAGCGTCAGCCCGAATGGCTCGGTGAACGCGGGGTTCACGAAAACCCCGCCGCTCCGGGCAGCCAGCCGGTAGAGCTCGGGCACGTCGGCCGACCCGTGCGCCTTCGGATAAGCGACGTACCCGTGGAGGTCGTGCTTGTCGATCAGCAGCAGCATGCGGGTCAGGACCGTGCGGGAATTCGACGGCATCGAGCCGATGTCGTCCCTGTTGCCGGCGACCAGCAGGAGGTTCGCCCATCGCCGCAGCTTGGCGCTGCTGCCGAACGCTTCGATGAGCCCCTCGAAATTCTTCCGTTCGTCCGGCCGGGCGATCGCGAAGACGATCGGCTTACCGGGCTCGGCGAGAAACCGCTTCAGGTCCTCGGCGATCGGGGGTGGGGTCCACTGTTCACCGGCCGGCGAGAAGCGCTCCAGGTCCACGCCGGGCGGGATGACCCGCATCCCGTGGGGATGATAGTTGTCGTAGAGCTGGTATTGGTCTTCGACTTCCTGGTTCGTGCTCGCGATGACCACGGACGCAGTCTCGAGCGCCTGCTCCTCGGCCTCGATGCGCTGGGGAAAGTGATAGCGCTCATCGAGCTTATCCGCCTCCTTCCCGGCCGCGAGGAGTCGGGACCGCTTCACCCGCCCGAGAGAGTGTCCGGTGAAGAAGAAGGGGACGCCCAGGAGCTGCGCGAGCCTGGATCCGACGTACCCCGCATCCGCGTAATGGCCGTGCACCAGGTCCGGAATCCGGCCGGTGCGGCGCACATGGCGAATGAGCTCGTCGAGAAGGCTGTCGAGGTGGGGCCAGAGCGATTCCTTTCGCAGATATCTCCTTGGGCCGAACGGGAGTCGCACGATATGCGCACCCAACGAGAGTGGCTCGTCGGGAACCGCGTATTGCTCGTCGACGCCCTTGTCGTAGACCTGCCGGGTCACCACGTCCACGCGCCCCACCTTCGGGTGTGCGGCGAGCGCACGCGCTTCGTCGACGACGTACGAGACCTGTCCCCCGGTGTCGGGATCGCGCCCCAGCTCGATGTCCGTGCCGCGGACGAGCCCGTGGATGCTGAGCGACATGATGTAGAGGCCACTGCGGCCGTCGCCGTCCTCGGGGCCTTCGTGCTCCGACCACGAGCGCAGGTGTCGCTCGTAAAGCGAGGCGTCGCTGGTCGTCGCGCCACGAATCAGACAGATCTCCGAGGCGAAGCGCGTGGCGCGGTCGAGCGTCGTGCGTGCGCCCCAACCTCCCAGGATGCCCATGCCCAGCACTGCGCTGAACGCGTCGCCCGCTCCGACCGTATCGACGATCTCCTCGACGACCGGCTCCGCTCCGATATCGAGCGCCCCACCGCGCGTCACGCAGATCGATCCGTCGGCGCCGCGCGTGACCACGACCCGGTGGATGTCGTAGCGGTCCGCCAGCGCACGGGCCGCGGCCTCGCACTCGTCGAGCGATCCGATGTTGCGTCCCATCACCTCCGCCAGCTCGTCTTCATTGACCTTCAGCCAGTGCGCGCCCTCCATGGCGGTCCGGATGTTGTCCGGGGTCGACCACGGCTCCCGGAGGTTCAGATCGACGAGTGCGGGAGCGCCCCGTCCCATGAGGCGCTCGAGGGCTCTGCGGCTCTGCTCGGACCGCATGGCCAGCGTCCCGTGATAGATGAAGCGCACCGCGTCGGGACACGCCTCTTCGGCGAGATCCGCGTCGATGAAGTCCCAGGCCTGTCCGCGCTTGATCTCGTAGCGGTTCTCACCGTCGACGAACGCGACGTCCACCCGTCCGGTGGTGCGCTCGCGGTCGACCTGCACACCGTCCTTGGAGAGACCCCATTCCTCCATGCGTTGCAGGATGTCGTGCCCGGCTTTGTCGAACCCGACGGCGCTGAGGAAAGCCGGGTCCGCACCGAACCCGCGTAAGTGCCATGCGACGTTGAAAGGCGCGCCTCCGAGCACTCGGGTTCCATCGGGGAACTCGTCGAAGAGAACTTCACCGAAGACTGCCGGTCGGCCGCGTGCGATGGGTAGGCGACCGGTTCCCAGGGCCGGGGGGCCCTCGCTACTGGTTCGCTGGAAAATGGGAATGCTCCGGTCTCGAGGAAGGACGGACCCCGGGAGGCCGCATTTCGCTATGATGGTAGGTGTTCCCCCAGGAAATTCCACCCCGAGCGCCATCGACCCGATGAAGCCGACGCCGAGAATGCTCGCCTCCGACCTGGACGGGACACTCATTCCGCCGACGCTCGACGATGCCCGGACGGCCGAGATCGAGCGATTCCGGAAGGCGGTCGCCGATCGCAACCTGGAGCTCGCCTACGTCACCGGGCGCGACCACGACCTGGCTATCCGTGGCATCGAGCGCTGCGGTCTGCCGACGCCCGACCTTCTCGTCTGCGACGTGGGCACCAGCGTCTACGTCCGGCCCACCCATGGACCGAGCTTCGTGCCGGACGAGGCGTACCGTGTGAGGATGCGCGATGCCCTCGGGGGAGCGAACCGCGACGACGTCGTCTCGGCCCTCGGCGCACTCCGCGGCCTGGCCCTCCAGGAAGCCCGGAAGCAGGCCGAGTTCAAGGTCAGCTACTACGTGGACCCCGAGCATGCGAAGGGCCTGCGGGTGGATGTCCCTGGGGCGTTGGCCACGTTTCCGGTCCCGCCGAAGGCCATCTGGAGCCATGATCCGCACAGCGGCCGGGTGCTTCTCGACCTGCTGCCGCGGGGTATCGCCAAGCACACCGCGCTCGAGCATGTGCGTGCCCAAGCAGGTTACGGCTCGGACGAGATCGTCTACGCGGGCGACTCCGGAAACGATTTCGACGCGTTCCTCAGCGGCCACCCCGCCATCCTCGTCGCCAACACGCCGGAGTTGCTGAAGCAAGAAGTGCGGACCGAAGCCGAGACCGCCGGAATCATCGAGAGGCTGTACTTCGCCGAGTCGCCCTTCGCGGCCGGTGTGCTGGAAGGATGCCGACACTTCGGAGCGCTCTGAGCGTTCGACCTCCGCTCAGCCGTCCCAGATCCGCTCAGCCCTTCCCGGCGATGTACGACATGAGGTGGCGGTTCGTCTCCTCGACCTCCGAGCGCACCTTGTTCACGACATCCCCGGACCACGTCCGAGCCCTTGGACCGCAGAATGTCGGAGATACGCATGTCTGTCCTC
>JBBDSN010000149.1:11263-23627 GCA_040904885.1 Gemmatimonadota bacterium
GACCACGTCCGAGCCCTTGGACCGCAGAATGTCGGAGATACGCATGTCTGTCCTCCCTCCGGGGTCGTTCCCGTCAACATAGGCGTCGGGAACCACCCGGGAAACCAGGACCTGTTCTCCATGCGCCCTCCCTCAGCGTGATACCCGGTCCCGTCCCGCGCCCTTGGCCCTGTAGAGCGCCTTGTCCGCCTTCGCGAGTACCGCTTCGGGGCCCTGCGCCTGGCGGTCGGTCGAGTCGGCGACTCCGATGCTGACGGTCACCGACAGTTTGCGGGCTTCGCGTTTCTTCGCCTTCGCCGCGGCGCCCTTCGCCTGACCCCTGCGCGCCTTGCCGGCTTGCTTCTGCGCGGGACGGCCCCAGCCGCGCAGCGAGAACCGGGCCGCGGCGACCGACGCGCGAACCGCCTCGAGGTGCGGAGTGGCCTCGTCCCGGTCCAGGCCACGGAAGAGGATCGTGAACTCCTCGCCCCCATACCGGTAGGCCCGCCCGCCCCCCGGGACGCGGGCCAGGCGGCTCGCGACCAGGCGCAGAACCTGGTCGCCCACGTCGTGTCCGTGCCGGTCGTTGAACTTCTTGAAGTGGTCGACGTCGACCATGGCGAGCGTGTACGTCCCCGTGAGGCCCTCGAGGTCACGCATGAGCGAGCGCCGCGCGGGAAGGCCGGTCAGCTCGTCCCGGTAGGCCATGGCGTAGGACGTTTCCAGCACCGCAAGGCCGAGCGTCAACCCGGCGGCCATCCTGAGGAGCGCGGACGCCAAAGGCTCGATGCCAGGATGTGCACTCGCCACAATCATGGCCACGCTCCAGAACGCCGCACGCTCGACGGGGCCGCGTCGGCGAACCACGGCGAGTCCGGTCATGGCGAGGCCCACCAGGGCACCCGCCGTGACCGGATCGGGAAAGCCGGTGACCGACTCGAACCAGGACGCAGGCTCCCCCACGGACCGGAAGACGTCGAGCATCTCGGGTCGGAAGCGCGCGACGGCGACCCCGACACCGGTCACCCCTATGGCGAACGCGAGCTGGCCGAGCCCGAATGCCGACGTCACACCTCGGTCGCGCGCGACGGCCCCGAGCCCCAGCAGGACCGCGAGCCCAGCTCCCAAAGCCGGCGCAAGAGCCGGATCCATGACCTCGAGCCTGGCCGCGAGCTCGACCTGCCCCACCGCCAACACCAGCATGAGCACACGGCTCCGGTGGAACGCCACGGCGAGCACGGCCGCCGCTCCGTAGGCGATCGGCGCATACTGACCGACCAGCGTGCGTGCGAGGTCGCCGCCGTCTTCGGCGGGAGCGAGGAGAACGACCGCGGACAAGCCGGCGACGACGCCCCCCGGAAATCCCCACCTCACGAGAGACTTCAGGAAGCCCACGTCAGCGTGCTCCGACGCTCTGAGGGTCCGGTGCCGCAAGCGGCGGAATACGGCGAAGGGTCATGGTCGGCCTGGGGTCGAGGGACGGCCACGCGGCGTGGAACGGACCGAGATGGCGACGGAAGGTAGGGTCGACGTTCGGCGCGTCAACGCGCATACTCACCATGCGCGCTCCACCTTCGAGCGCGCATCACCCGACCACCTTCGCTTCGAACGGACGCGTCCTTGCGCGAGCTCCTGCTGTTCTTCGTATCCCTGTTCTCCATCGTGAATCCGCTGTCCGTGATTCCCACGTTCACCGGACTCACGCAGGGGGCGTCGCGCGCCGAGCTGCGGAAGCTCACCCGCACCACGTCGGTCGCGGTCTTCTTCATTCTCACCGTGTCGTATCTGGCGGGTGAGGCCGTGCTCGGCTTCTTCTCCATCAGCGTGGCGTCGCTCAGGGTCGCGGGAGGCGTGTTGATCTTCGCCATGGCCTGGTCGATGCTCCAGGGCACGGTCAGCCGTGCGAAGCAGACGAAGGAGGAAGCGGTGGAGGCGACCGAGCGGGACAGCATCGCCGTGGTTCCGCTGGCGATGCCACTTCTGGCCGGTCCAGGCGCCATCAGCCTCATGATCATCGTGGCCGGACGCACGGACGGGCTGGTGAACCACGGAATCGTCATCCTGGGGACCGCATTCCTCGCTGCCACAACCTGGGTCGTTCTCCTTTCGGCCGGACCGATCGCGAGGGCCCTCGGCCGCACAGGGCTCAACGTCGCGACCCGTTTCATGGGGCTCATTCTCGCCGCGATCGCGGTGGAGTTCGTCACCTCCGGTCTCCTCGACATCTTCCCCGCATGGGGAGGCGTCACGGAGTGAGCCCGGAACCCTGCCTCGGGGCCAGGTGTTGATAAGTACGAGCAACCCATGAAGTTCCTTCCATCCGTGTGTCCGCGGGACGCGCCGGAGCCTACATCGATGATTATTCGCCGTAAGCCCCATATCGCCTCGTCCGAGATCACGGCCGAGGATGTCTATGTGAACCGTCGCAGGTTCATCAAGGCCGCGGCGCTCGGTGCCGCCGGCCTGGCGCTCGGCCCCGATGCGTTGCATGCGAGCGAAACACGCCGTGCCCAGGAGATTCCACCCCGCTTCCGGAACATGCGCTCCGAGCTGGGCGAAGAGCTCAACTCGTACGAGGCGGTCACGACCTACAACAACTTCTACGAGTTCGGAACGGCCAAGGACGATCCGCATCAGAACTCGGACGACTTCCGGCCCAGGCCGTGGACGGTCCGCATCGAGGGACACGTCGACAAGCCCGGTGACTATCACCTGGACGATCTCCTGGCGCCGCACACCATGGAGGATCGCGTCTACCGCATGCGCTGCGTGGAAGGCTGGTCGATGGTCATCCCCTGGTACGGATTTCCGCTGGCCGATCTCATCAACCGGGTCGAGCCGACCGGTAACGCACGCTTCATCGAGTTCACGACGGTGGTTCGTCCCTCCGAGATGCCGGGCCAGCGCACGAATGTGCTGGACTGGCCCTACGTCGAAGGCCTCCGCATGGACGAGGCGATGCACCCGCTCACCATCCTCGCGACGGGCGTGTACGGGCTCGACCTCCCGAACCAGAATGGAGCGCCCCTCCGGCTCGTGGTGCCATGGAAGTACGGGTTCAAGGGCATCAAGTCCATCGACACGATCCGGTTCGTCGAAGACATGCCGCGCAACACGTGGCAGGTCCAGACGCCGCAGGAATACGGCTTCTACGCCAACGTGAATCCCAACGTCGACCACCCTCGTTGGAGTCAGGCTCGCGAGCGCAGGCTGCCCGGCCTGTTCAAGCGCCACGAGACCCAGATGTTCAATGGCTACGCCGAAGAGGTCCAACACCTCTACGCGGGTATGGATCTGACGCGCTGGTACTGAAGCACCGCGCCGCGACGGAACCAGAGAGCACGTCGAAGGCATGAGCACGAAGTGGGGGGTCCGGGCGCTGAAGACCGTGCTCTGGCTCGGTGCGCTCGCGCCGGCCGCATGGCTGGTCGCCGGGCTCATCCAGGGCCGGCTCGGACCCAACCCGATCGAGACCCTGACCCTCGTCACGGGCACGACGGCGTTGGTGCTGTTGCTCGTCACCCTGGCGGTGACACCCCTCCGCCGACTGACGGGCTGGAACCCGCTGATCCGGCTACGGCGGCCCCTCGGGTTGTTCGCGTTCTTCTACGTCGTCTGCCACTTCTCGGTCTGGTTCGTCTTCGACATGGTCTTCAACCCGCGCTGGATGATCGAAGACATCATCCAGCGACCCTACATCACCGTGGGGTTCGCGGCGTTCTTGTTGCTCATTCCGCTCGCGGTGACCTCCACGAAGGGGTGGATCCGACGGCTCGGGAAGCGGTGGACGAAGCTGCACCGCCTGGCCTATCTGGCAACGGCCCTCGCGGTGGTGCACTACTTTTGGGTCGTGAAGGCCGATACCCGCCTACCGTTCATCTTCGCCGTGATCCTGGTGATCCTGATTGCTACGCGAATTCCGCTCGCCCGCTCCTGGGCGCGTCGGACGACCCCCGAGCGGGCGGCACGGAAGTCATCCGAGCGCTCAGCGACGTCGTAGCACCGTTTCCTTCACGGTGTCCGGAAGCTCTCGAGCACGCTTCCGCCCGACGATCGCGAAGTAGTTCAGCGGAGTCCCATCGATCGCGAAACGGTGCTGATACCGCTCCAGATGGTGTAGATCGAGGTACTCCGAGAAGATGAGCTGACGCACCATGGTGCTGAATCCGCTGTCGTCCGAGGCGTCGAGGAACGAGTCTTTGATGTTGAACGCGATCCAGCCGTCGACTTCCACGAGGTCCATAGCCTCGGCCACGGCCTTCGGCGGGATGTCGCCGAAGCCGAGCGCCGCGACGGAGACGAGGCCGTTGAACGACCATGTCCCGAGCTCCGTGCGCTGATCGTCGTCGAGCGTGGTGAAGTCCGTCACATAGTAGTGATCGTACACACCGGGCCGGTCGCGGATCGTGGCCGCCTTGGCTTCGTCGATGATGTCCACGCCGACGAGACGAGAGACTCCTCGTGCCGCCAACTCCTCCCCCACCATGCCGTTACCCGCCCCCAGGTCGAGCACCCGCAGCTCGGAGGGGTGCTCGTGGGCCTTCAGCACCACGTCCCGCAGCACATCAGCTACCTTGCGGGGAGACTTGCACTTGAGCCGGTCGTAGAAGAGCTGCTCGTACAGCCCCTGGTGGGCGTAGATTTCCGCATAGTCATGGAAGCGGATCATGTCGCGCTTCCCGCCTTCGGCCAGATAGAAATAAGCTTCGTGCTGGCCCGGCTGGTCGGCGGAGGGAGGAGGAAATTCGATCCGATATCTTGGAAGGTCGAGGGGCTTGCGACCGTTCTGTTCGAACGCCGGGACCCGCTTCTTCATACCCGAGATGGTCATGGTCGAGATCCGTGTGCTTGAGATGAGTCCGTTCGACTCCGCACAGATGCTACCATGGCAGGGCCAAGTCGATGATTGATCTATGTAATGTAAGCAAAGTGTACACCTCAGGGACGGCGCCGGCGCTCACCGAGATCACGCTTTCGGTCGAGCGAGGCGAAACTCTGGTGCTGCTGGGGTCGTCGGGATCGGGAAAGACCACGGCGCTCAAGCTCGTGAACCGTCTGGTCGAGCCCACCACGGGGGAAGTCCACATCGGTGGAGAAGACGTCAGGAGCATCGACGTGCATCGGCTTCGGCGCTCCATCGGGTACGTCTTTCAGGGGATCGGGCTCTTTCCACACCTGACGGTGGCGGAAAACGTGGCAGTGGTCCCCAGCCTGGAGGGTTGGGAAGCCGGACGTACGCGCCGCCGGGTGGACGACCTGCTCGACATGGTCGGGCTTCCGCCGGACCGATTCCGCCGGCGCTATCCCGACGCGCTCTCCGGAGGTCAGGCCCAACGCGTCGGCGTGGCGAGGGCGCTGGCCGCCGATCCGGAAATCCTTCTGATGGACGAACCTTTCGGCGCGCTCGACGCGGTGACCCGGGTCCGCCTGCAAGGCGAGCTCGTCGACCTCGCGAAGCGGCTCGAGCGGACCATCGTCTTCGTGACGCACGACCTGATCGAAGCGCTGAAGCTCGGCGACAGGATCGCGGTCTTGCATCGCGGCGCGTTGCATCAGATCGGGACCGGGCGCGACCTGCACGACCGGCCGGCCACCCCGTTCGTGCGCGACCTCCTCGGCCAGCTGCGCGACCAGATCGATGAAGCCGATCGCCTTCTCGGAGGGGCGGCGTGAGCGAGCTTCTGACGGCGTTGACCGAGCGGGGCCCGGAGATCTGGCTTCGTACGCTGGAGCACCTCATGCTCACCGGTGTCTCGACGCTCGCCGCAGTCGCGGTGGGGGTGCCCCTGGGCGTCTTGGCGTTCTTCCGTACGGGCCTCCGCTCCGCCCTCATGTCGTTCGTCGGGATCTTGCAGACGATCCCGAGCCTCGCGATGCTCGCGCTGCTGCTCGTCGCCTTCGGCCGGATCGGGGCGGCGCCTGCGCTCGCCGCCCTCACGCTCTACGCACTCCTGCCGGTGGTACGGAACACGCTCGTCGGGCTCGAGGGGATCGACGAGAGCGTGGCCGAGGCGGCGCGCGGTCTCGGCATGACCCGCATGCAGGAACTCACGCGCGTGCGGCTGCCGCTCGCCCTGCCCGTGCTCGCCGCCGGGGTGCGCACCGCAGCCGTCATCGGGGTCGGCATCGCCACCCTCTCGGCGTTCATCGGAGCGGGCGGACTCGGGCAGTTCATCAACCGTGGCCTGGCCCTCTCGGACACCGGCTTGATCCTTCTCGGCGCCGTGCCGGCTGGCATCCTCGCGCTCATCGTGGACGGATCCATCGCGGGGCTGGAATGGGCCGCCGACGCGCGACGCCACCGCGACCATCGGGGCATCGGGCGGCGCATGTTGCGGCTCACTGCCGGGGTCCTTCCGTGTGCCCTGCTCCTCGTCCCCACCGCGCTCCTGTACGCCGGAGTGCGCGGCGACGGCGACGCCGCCCAGGTTCGGATCTGCTCGAAGAACTTCACCGAGCAACTGGTGCTCGGCGAGCTCATGGCTCAGGTCATCGAGCGGCGCACGGATCTCACCGTCGATCGGCGGTTCAACATGGGCGGCACGGTGATCTGCCACGGGGCGTTGGCGAGCGGCGAGGTCGATGCATATGCCGAGTACACCGGAACCGCCCTCACCGCCATCCTCGAAGAGGAGCTTCCCGGCAGCGACGAGCGCGCCGAAGACGTATTCCAGCGAGTTCGTGACCGGTACGAGGAGCTCTTCGGCGTCTGGTGGCTCCCACCGTTCGGCTTCGACAACACCTATGTCCTGCTGGCGCATCCACGGACGGCCGATTCTCTCGGCTGGCAACGCGTGTCCGATCTCGGTTCGGCCGCCGCGAGCCTCTCCGTGGGCTTTACAGCCGAGTTCGCCGAGCGTCCCGACGGCTATCCGGGCTTCACCGACCATTACGGATTCCGGTTCGGGACCGAGCGAGACCTCGATCCAGGCATCCTCTACCGTGCGGTCGCGGACGGGGAGGTGGATGTCGTCTTCGGTTTCGCGACGGATGGCCGAATCGACAGCTACGGGCTGGTCGTGCTGGAGGACGACCGGGGATTCTTTCCCCCTTATCAGGCCGCGCCGCTGGCACGGATGGAAGTGCTCGAGGCGTTTCCCGATCTCGGACCGGCACTACGCTCGCTCGAGGGGGCGCTGCCGGACTCCACGATGCGGCGGCTCAACCGTCAAGCCGACGCCGGTGAGGGCAGCGTGGCCGCAATCGTCCGGGCGTTTCTGGATGCGCGGGATGCGACACCTTGATACGGATTGTCCGCGGAGCCGTGCCACGAGCCGGGCGGTCGTTCACCCGCGCGCGATCTCGTCGAGAAAGATCTCCCCGTAGCGCTCGAGCTTCACCTCGCCCACGCCGGATACATCGAGGAGCTCCTCCGCGGTACGCGGCCGACGCGTGGCCATGCCCTTGAGGGTGCGGTCGTTGAAGACGACGTAGGCCGGGACACCCTGACGGTCCGCCACCGAGCGTCGTAGCTCCCGCAAGCGCTCGAACAGCTCTTCGTCGGCTCCGGACAGGACCTCGCTGGTCGCGGCCGCGCCGGGTCGGGTCCCACCGCCGGAGCCCGACGAGCGACTTCGTCCGCCCCCCCGCACACGCCCGCCCTGCGCGGCCATGGCCGCGGCGGCCGTATCCGCGACAGCTTCACCCGTGCAGGCGTCGCACGACGCCCCGCACGGTCCCATCGTTTCATCGAAGTGCCTCAGGATCGCCTGGTGCCGACATCCGGCCGCTTCGAGCATGCGGTACAAGTCCACCGTGCCGCGATGCTTCTCCGCACGCACGCCCGGATCTTCGATGTCGCTCAGGAAGCGCTCGTGCATCTTCACGTCCGCCCACGAATAAAACAGCACACAATCGCTCTCGAGCCCGTCGCGCCCCGCACGTCCCATCTCCTGGTACCACGACTCGACGTCCTTCGGCATGTCCCGGTGGATGACGAAGCGCACGTCGGGCTTGTCGATGCCCATTCCGAATGCCACGGTCGCGACCATCACGTTCGTCCGGTCGGTTCGGAAGGCTTCCTGGTTGCGGATGCGCTGGTCGTCCGGAAGTCCGGCGTGGTACGGGAGCGCGTCGACCCCGTTGGCATTCAGGAAGGCCGTGGTCTGATCGACCGCTTTCCGGCTGAGGCAGTACACGATGCCGCTCTCTGCCTCCCTGCGGCGAATGAGTGCCAGGATCTCGCGTTTCGTGTCGCCCCGCCCCTTCTTCCGGGCTCCGACCAGGAGATTCGAACGGAAGAAGGAGCCCTTGTATCCCGCGGGCTTCCGCATGCCGAGCTGCTTCAGGATATCGCGGGCGACGGTCCGGGTCGCCGTCGCGGTCAAAGCGAGTACCGGAACATCGAGTCCCTCCTTGAGGCCGCGAAGGCGCCGGTACGATGGCCTGAAGTCATGCCCCCACTGCGAGATGCAGTGCGCCTCGTCGATCACGACCAGCGAGATCGGACACGATGCCACGAAGTCGCCGAGCCCACCGTCGAGCGCCTCGGGCGCCAGGTACACCAGCTCGTAGTCCCCACGACGGAGCGCCGCCAGACGCGCCCGCCGCTCGTCGTAGTCGAGCGTCGAGTTGATTTCCACGGCGCGGAAGCCGAGGGCCTGCACGGCATCGACCTGATCCTTCATGAGGCTGATCAGCGGAGAGACGACCAGGACCGTGCCCGGCAGCATACGCGCCGGTAGCTGATAAATGAGCGACTTCCCCGCCCCGGTCGGCATCACGGCGATGCAGTCCTTGCCCTCGAGCACGGCGTCGATGACTTCGCGCTGCCCGGGCCGGAACGAGTCGAAGCCGAATACGGAGCGGAGAACGGTGCTGGGATCTGCGACTTGGGGCACGGGGCGGGTCGGGACTGGAGGAGCGGGGCAAACGGAGTCACCCCCTACATGAACAAAAACCCGGCGGAAGGGACAGCCCAATGGCATCTCGGGGCCGCGCTTCAGAAGGGTCGCCCCCCGTCCTCTGCAAGGGACAGCGTGCGGTCCCGAGGCAAGTAATGAAGCCATTCTCGTACCTGGCACGGCCCCTGCAAATGATGGGGGATGAGGACGACGACCCAATGTCCGAGTCGAAGGAGATGACAGAATGAAACGCGATCTGGCGGGTACAGGCATCCTGGCGAGTGCGCTCCTGCTGATGGGAGTGGCGCCAGCCGCCGCACAGGTGTCGGCTGACATCCAGGTATCGTGGCGCTGGAGCCAAGATGGTTGGCGCTCGTCCGGCCCCGTCGTGGACGGCTACGTCCGCTGGAGCGACGCGCCCGACGACCGAGGGGTCCGACACGACCGGGCTCCTGCCAGAGGCCGCATGCGCCCGGGCCGCGGTCCGGCGTTTCGGGTGCCGCCGGGTCACATGCCTCCGGCCGGGATGTGCCGCGTCTGGTTCGTGGGCCGCCCCCCGGGGCTTCAGCCACCCCCGGCGCCCTGCGGGCGGCTCTTCCGGAGCTACATCCGCCCGGACGTGGTCATCCTCCACTCGCCGGTGCGGTACGAGCGGGACTGGCGACCCCGTAGCGCCCGCGATCGAGACCGCTGGGATGACGACCGCTGGGGTGACGACCGCTGGAAGGATCGGGATCGAGACCGCCGGCACGATCGAGGCCGGCGCGGCCCAGGCCGGCGCGGGCCAGGCCGGCGCGGGCCGTCCTGAGCCTGGATCGCCTTGCCCCTCGAGACACCGGATCCTACCGTGACCGTTCGGTCGCGCCGCGAGCCGGGGTGCCCCCGCCCCGTTGGGAGCACCCCGGCGACGCGCCGACACCTCGGCCCGAGAATGGAGGATCCCGTGATGTACGCGAAGCAAGCCCTCTCGCTGACCACGCTCGCACTGTGCTCCCTGACGCTCGTGGCGTGCGAGCCCGCGGACCCCGACGCCCAGGTGACAGCCCCCACCGCGGCTACGCAAGCGCCCGCTCTGGACACCAGCTCCGACGAGCCGATGGGCTTCTTCGTCACGAGCGTCGGAGGGGGAGACGGCGCGAACCTCGGGGGGCTCGAGGGTGCGGACAACCATTGCCAAACGCTCGCGAGCGAGGTCGGGGCCGGTGACCGCACGTGGCGGGCCTACCTCAGCACCCAGGCCCAGGGCGATGAGCCCGCGGTGCACGCCCGCGACCGTATCGGCGAAGGCCCCTGGCACAACGCCAACGGCCTCCTGATCGCCGCGAACCTCGAAAGCCTGCACTACGACAACTCGAACATCCGCTACGAGTACGCGCTGAACGAGCGCGGAGAGACGGTGAACTCGGGCGGCATGGGCGACTCACCGAATCAGCACGACATCCTGACCGGCACGCAGATGGACGGGACGGCCTACCCCGCTGGTGAGGACCGAACGTGCGACAACTGGACGAGCAACGGCGAAGGTGCCGCCTGGGTCGGTCACCACGACCGGATCACGCGCACGACCCCGGGAGGCTCCTGGAACTCGCAGCATTCCTCGGCGGGCTGCAGTCAGGAAAACCTGGTCCAGACCGGAGGCGCAGGGCTCTTCTACTGCTTCGCGGCCAACTGAGTCGCGTCGAAAGAGGGAGGACGACGTACACTTCCGTTGGCAGATCCGCCTATTGGCTGCATGACGCCGCGGACGCCCCCCGACGGGAATGACACATGACAGCCGTACATTCTCTGAGCGAGCCCCGAGGTGCACAGATTGGTCATGTGGTTCGTCGCCTACCGGCGAGGTCTGACGCACGAGCGGTTGACCAGGGACTCGATGATCCCGTCCCCCTGCTTCGGCCACGGCCCGGAGCGATGGGAGCGAGGTCGCTCGGGCCGGGCTTTGACAGCATCGGCTCACGGGGTCACGCGATCCCCCGCCCACCGGCCGGCATTCTCCAACACTCGTTCCGCATTCACGAATCGATCTCTCAGGATGCGCTCGTAGAGCCGAGCTTCCGCCGCGCGGCCGTTCTCCTCCTCGTCGTGATTCGTCATCAGCTCGAACGCCCCTTTCAGCGCGGCGACCGTGCCTGAGCCCTCGTCGAACTGCGCCTTCTTGCGCCAGACGAGGCTGTCGGGCAGAAGGTCGGCGCAGGCTTTTCGCAGGATCCATTTCTCCGTGGTCGGACCTGTCGACTCCGTGCTGCCCGGGTCGGTGCGCCGAAGCTTCAACGCCGCGGGAATGGACTGGGTGAAGTCGATCAGGTCGCGGTCCAGAAATGGTGTTCGCGCCTCCAGGCTCTCGGCCATCGTGATTCGGTCCACGCGTTGCAGGTTGATATTGTGCATTGTCCCCAACGAGCGGGTGAGCTCGTCGGCCAGCGCGCGTGGATCATCTACGTAGGCATGGTGATAGGTGTAGCCGGCGAAAAGCTCGTCCGCGCCCTCGCCTGTCAGCACAGCCTTGACCTCCTTACGCGCCAATCTGGCCGCGAACAACGTGGGGATCGCGCTTCGGACCAGATCGACGTCTGCGCTTTCCAGATGATAGATGACATGGCCCAGGTTCTCGGCGATGTCTCGAGCGGTGAAGGTATGCTCACGGTGATCGGAGCCGATGTGCGCGGCCACTTCCCGAGCGGCCATCAGATCAGGTGAGCCCTCTGTGCCGACCGAGAATGTCTTGAGCGGCCCCCGGCCGCTCTCCAACCGGACCTTCTGCGCGATCGAGGCAATGATCGAGCTGTCGAGCCCACCGGAGAGGAACGCGCCCACCTCCACGTCCGCGATCATCCATTTCGCGACTGCTTCCTCCAGCACGAGCCGCAACTCGTGCGCTGTGTGCTCGACATCCAGGCCCGGCTCGATCTCCGCCGCGCCATGCGGCGTGCGGTACCATCGACGCCAGCCATCCCGGCTGTCATAGAGTGTGCCGGGCGGGATCGCATCGAGACTGTCGACCTCAATGCCGTCGAATGCCTTGAGCTCAGAGGCGAACGCATGTCCCTCGCCGATCCGCGCCAGATAGAGCGGCTTGATGCCCAGTGGATCGCGGGCCGCGATCATTCGTTCTCTCGTGGCCAGCACGAAGGCGAACATCCCATCGAGACGATCGATCCAACGCGATGCCCCGGAGCGGAACAGGTGCAGGATCGCTTCACTGTCACTTGCCGTCTCGAACGCGCTCTCGCCAAGGATCGCACGCAGGTCCTCATGGTTGTAGATCTCCCCGTTCACCACCAGGAGATCGGGCGTCTGATGGATGGGCTGCGCTCCATTCTGGGTGCCGATAATCGACAGTCGACAATGGGCCATGACCACGGGTGCCCCCTCGAGCCGCGCAATCGCTACCGCATCGGGACCCCGGTGGGCGATTTTCCCGATCATCCGCCGCGCCAGCTGCTCGTCACCGATATTCCATAGACAGACGAATCCACACATCAGGCTGTCTCCGTGGGTTGGAAGATGCTCCCGGGACTCACCCAACCATACCGTATCGTGAA
>JBBDSN010000149.1:23727-26338 GCA_040904885.1 Gemmatimonadota bacterium
TCTCCGTGGGTTGGAAGATGCTCCCGGGACTCACCCAACCATACCGTATCGTGAAAGGGAACGTTCGAGACGCCAGCGAGCTTGGGTGGATGGCACATACCTACAAGACCGATCGTAGCGCGAAAGGGAGGCCGAGCGCCGATGACGGACGATTCACAGGACATCTTTCGGGAAACCGAGATCCAGGATTACGCGATCATCGGAGACTGCCGCTCCGCGGCGCTGGTGAGCCGCGACGGATCGATCGACTGGCTGTGTTGGCCCCGGTTCGACAGCCCGTCCGTCTTCGGCGCGGTTCTGGACTCCGCCGTGGGCGGCCGCTGGCACATTCGACCCGTGGCCGCTGAAGATCATATCTCGCGGAGGTACGAACCCGAGACGGCGGTGCTCGAGACCGTCTTCACGACATCCGGGGGAGTCGTGTCGCTGCAGGACTTCATGCCGGTGGCCACGGAAGCCGAGAAGTCTGCCGAGCTATGGCCCGAGCACCAGATTCTCCGACGGGTCGAGTGCCTCGAGGGACATGTCGAGGTGGAAACGTTTTTCGAGCCGCGTCCCGAGTATGGGCGCAGCGCTCCCCGCATGCGCGACCGCGGGGCCTGTGGCGTCCTCGTGGACCTGGGATACGACGCACTGTCCTATCGCAGCGATATCGAGCTTCAGGTGGGCGACGAGAGCGCATACGGCCGCGCCCGACTCGAGGCGGGAGACGTCGTGTGGTCGTCCCTCACGTTCACGCGCGGAAGCCCCGCCTACCTGGCGCCCCTCGGAGAGACCGCGGAGCGGAGGCTCCGACAGACGGTGTCGTGGTGGAAGACGTGGGCAGGCGGCATCCATTACGAAGGACCCCATGCGGACATGGTCGCCCGTAGCGCCATCACTCTGAAGCTCCTCACCTATGCCCCGAGCGGGGCGGTAATCGCGGCGCCGACCACTTCCCTGCCCGAGTGGATCGGACAAGCGCGTAACTGGGACTATCGCTACTGCTGGCTCCGAGATGCGGCGATGACGGTTCGCGCCTTCTACGGTCTCGGATTCAGGGAGGAGGGAGATGCCTTCACCTCCTGGATGCTACACGCCACCCGACTCAGCTGGCCGGAGGTCGCCGTCCTGTACGACGTGTACGGGAACCCGCCTCGTGCCGAGAAGGAGCTCGATCACCTGGCCGGTCACCGCGGATCGACTCCGGTTCGCGTCGGAAACGCCGCACAGCACCAGTTTCAACTCGATGTCTACGGGGAGGTGGCCGAAGCCGTCACAGTGTACGTTCATATGGGAGGAAGCCTCGACCGGTCCGCCTCGAAGTTTCTCCGGGGCATCGCCGAGGTCGTGTGCGAGCGATGGCATGAGCCCGACGACGGCATCTGGGAGGCACGGGCCGAACCCAGGCACTATACCTACAGCAAAGCTCGCTGCTGGTCTGCGCTGCGGGACCTGCTTTCTCTGGAAGAAGATCAGGGCCTGGATCTTCCACACGACCGCATGCTCGAGGAGATGAACAAGATCCGAGCCGCGATCGAGACCGAAGGATGGAATCCCGAGCTCGGCAGCTACGTTTCTTGGCTCGGGGGAGACAAGGTCGACGCGACGCTGTTGCTGCTCGGCGAGCTCGGGGCTTCCGATGACCGAGAGCGGTTCGCACAGACCGTGCATACGATCGAGAACGAGCTCGGTGACGGTCCCCTGGTCTACCGGTATGGATATGACGATGGCTTGGAGGGCTCGGAAGGCGCCTTCGGGATCTGCTCTTTCTGGCGGATGATCGCGCTCGCTCGCATCGGAGAAGAAGAACGTGCGCGCGACCACTTTTCGCGTTTCTGCGGCTACGCGAACGATCTCGGCCTGTTCGCCGAGGAGATCGACCCGAGGTCCGGCCAGGCGCTCGGCAACTTTCCGCAGGCGTTCACGCATGTCGGCTTGATCAATGCGGCGCTGACGCTCTTCGAGCACTCCGCCCAGGAGGATCTGACATGAGCTTGGGAGCTGCGCTGCTCTGGGGATTCGTCGGCACGGTCGTCCTGACCAGCTTGATGGCCGGCGCACAGGGGCTCGGTCTGAGCCGCATGAACATCCCTTTCCTGCTCGGCACGATGTTCACGCCCTCCCGAGACAGGGCAACGTGGCTGGGTGCCGCGCTCCATCTGATGAATGGATGGATTTTCGCCCTGGTCTACATCGCGGGCTTCGAGGCGCTCGGGCTGGCGACATGGTGGCTCGGAGCGGCGGGGGGTGCCTTGCACGCCTTCTTCTTGCTCGCGGTCCTCATGCCACTCATGCCGTCGATCCACCCCCGAATGGTGAGCGAGTACTACGGCCCGACGGTCAACCGTCAGGTACAGCCGCCCGGGTTCCTCGGACTGAACTATGGGCGAGGGACGGCACTGGCCGCTGTCGTGGCGCATCTCTGCTATGGAGCGGTCCTGGGTGGCTTCTACGCCGTCTGAGGCTCCGTTCCGTGGATCGGATCGGGATCGCATTCTGCGCGTAGCCAAGACCTGGGGAGTGCGGGTGAGGCAGGCGCTGCCCGCAGCAGGATGGCGGTGGACGCGTCTTGACAGTGCCGGGGGCGGGACTCGAACCCGCATGGGATTGCTCCCGGGGGATTTTAAGT
>JBBDSN010000150.1:0-4457 GCA_040904885.1 Gemmatimonadota bacterium
GACGTGAACTCGGTGCGCTTCCTGACCGAGGACGAGATCGACCACCTGGGGCGCTACGAGTTCCTCACCGGGTACATGGAGCAGAAGCGCAAGGAGCTCGCCGAAGCGAACGCCAGGGCCACCGCCGACGGAAAGGTGATCCCGGAACGCCGGCGGCTCACGAACGTGGGCACGTTCCGCGCATACGTGCTGCATTACCTCAAGAACCATCCGAAGGTGCACAAGAAACTGACGCTCCTCGTCCGACAGCTCCAGCCCGGACCGGAAGGGCTGCCGCTCGAGATCTACTGCTTCACGAACGACACGGCGTGGGCGAACTACGAGGGGATCCAGGCGGACATCTTCGACCACCTGTTCGCGATCCTGCCGGAGTTCGGCCTGCGCGCCTATCAGAAGCCGGCTGGGAGCGACCTGGCGGGGCTGGGCACGGCGGAGGCCGCGAAGGCCGGAGGTTCGAGCGCTACGGCGGACTGATCCGGGCCGGAGGCAGGAAGACAGGGACGAAGCCGGAGTCCGCGCTGCTGGTCAGGCCGCCCGTCTGCGGTCCGCCCGCCGCTTGATACGGGCCTGAGCACGGACTCGCTTCCGCCGGCGCCGCAGCTCGCGGAAGCCGACCAGGCGCCGCTCGTCTTCATCCCAGAGCGCACGACCGAGCATGTCGAGCGTCTCCGAGGGGCGCACCTTCGTGACCACGTGGAATTCGGGGTTCTCGTCGTGGACCTGCTGAAGCCGGTAGTTCGGGATGCGCGGGCTCATATGATGCACGTGGTGCACGCCGATGCTGGCCGTGAGCCACTGGAGCGGCTTCGGTAGCACGAGGTAGGAGCTTCCGTAGAGCGACGCCTCGTAGTAATCCCAGTCTTCGTGCCGATCCCAGTACGTGTGCTCGAACTGATGCTGCACGTAGAACAGCCAGATCCCCGCGCTCGTGGCGAAGAGCAGAACGGGCGTGTGCACCAGCAGAAAGCGCTCGAACCCGATCGTCGCCCAGACGAGCACCCCTATGCCGACGAGGGCGGCGTTCGTCCACCAGACGCTCTGCCACGCGGCCTTCCACTTCCGTGGGATATCCCTCGGATACCGGTGCTTGACGAGAAACTGGTAGAGCGGCCCGACCACGAAAAGCACCACGGGATTCCGGTAGATGCGATACCCGAGCCGCCTGAGTGGGGACCACGACATGTACTCGGCCACCGTGCTCGTCTCGATGTCGCCGAAGCCGCGGTGATCCAGGTTGCCCGAGTGCGCGTGATGATGCGCATGGGTCCTCTTCCAGTAGTCGTAGGGCGTGAGCAGAAGCACGCCGATGGCCCTTCCGACCCAGTCGCGCGCGCGACGCGAGTGCAGGAACGAGCCGTGCCCGCAATCGTGCTGGATCATGAACAGCCGCATGAGGAAGCCGGCCGCCGGAATCGCGGCCAGGATCGTGAGCCAGTAGCCGACGTCGAGCGAAAGGAACGCCGCATACCAGAACAGCGCGAAGCCACCGGCCGTCGTGACGAGTTGCAGCACGCTCCGGTGCGTCTCGGGCCCGCGGTAGGGCTCGAGAATACGGTTCCAATGCTCGACCCGAGCGCGGTCGGGCTTCGAATGGGTCGTCACGGTTCCAGGAGGATGTTGAGGAAGTGGGGCGGGTCACGTGGGAGCACCACAAACCCAGGTCCCAGGCATGGACGGGGCGGACCCTTTAATGATAACGACGCAAAGCCGCACCGGGGATCCGGGTTGCCCCCTCCGTAGCATCATGCTTGAATTGCCTGTACGCTCCACGGAGCGTGCGTCCGTCGCATCCACCCACAATTTCGGAGCCTCGCACCGAATGCGCTCTGGCGCGCCCGATCCGGAAATCACGCGACTCCTGGCATCCGCCGGGAGCGGTGACACCTCCGCGCTGAACCGACTCGTCCCCCTGATCTACGACGACCTGCGCGCGATCGCGCACAGGCGGATCAGCCTGGAGCGGAAGGGGCACACGCTCAACACCACCGCCGTCGTGCATGAGGCGTACGTGCGCCTGGTCGAAGGGGAGCAACCGGAATGGCGTGACCGGGTCCATTTCTTCGCTGTAGCGAGTAAGGTCATGCGTCACATTCTCATCGACTACGCGCGCCTGAAGCGGGCGAGCAAGCGGGGGGGAGGAGCCATGCCGGTGACGCTGAGCGACGAGCACGCGATCGAGGAGCAGGGCGTCCTCGATGTGCTCGAGCTCAACGACGTGCTGGAGAAGCTCGCTGAGTACGATCCCCGGCTCGAGCAAGTCGTGGAGTGTCGCTTCTTCGGGGGCATGAGCATGGAGGAAACGGCAGAAGCCATGGGCGTGTCCGTCCGTACCGCCACGCGCGACTGGCGCAGAGCCCGCGCGTACCTCTACGACGCGCTCCGCCCGTGAGCGGAGGGGTGCGTGGTCCAGATCAGGGTGCCCATGAGCAAGGGCCGCCGCCACGGCGTCGCTGGGCCGAGATCGACGCGCTCTTCAGCCAGGCCCTCGATCTGCCGCCGGAGCAACGGGAGGCGTTCCTCGCCCGATCGACGGACGACGAAGAGATCCGGCGAGAAGTTCGGCGGCTTCTCACGGCCGACGCCGCCGCGGAAGGGTTCCTGGAAGGGCCCCTCGACACACGATCCATCGGAGCCCTCGAAGACGCCCTGGCGATGTCGGACGGCGTGAGCCCCGAGGCGTTGGACCGGAGCGGCCAGGAGCTGGGCCCCTATCGGCTGATCCGGCGTATCGCCCGCGGCGGTATGGCGTCGGTCTACCTCGGCGAGCGGGCGGATGGCGCCTGGAGCCAGCAGGTGGCCGTCAAGGTCATCCGGCCGGGCCTGGACACCGAAGACCTGCTGGCACGCTTCCGAGCCGAGCGCCAGATCCTGTCGTCGCTGTCCCACCCCAACGTCGGGCGCCTGCTCGACGGCGGCGCGACCCCCGACGGCCGGCCGTACCTCGTGATGGAGTACGTCGACGGGCTGCCCGTGACGGACTACTGCGACCAGGCACAGCTCCACATCGACGAGAGGCTCCGGCTGTTCATCCAGGTCGGAGAAGCGGTCGCGCACGCGCACCGCAGCCTCGTCATCCACAGGGACATCAAGCCGTCCAACATTCTCGTCACGGCGGAGGGGACCGCGAAGCTGCTCGACTTCGGCATCGCGAAGCTGCTCGACCCGGGTCAGTGGCCCGCGCCCGAGCACCGGACACGCACCGGCGTCCGTCTCATGACCCCGGAGTACGCCAGTCCCGAGCAGCTGGACGGCGCACCCGTCACAACGACGACAGACGTGTTCCAGCTCGGCGTGCTGCTCTTCCGTCTCCTCACCGGCGTCTCGCCGTTCGACGACCCGGATGCCTCGCCGACCGCACGCACCGTCCGCGACCCGGACACCCCCGCGCCACGCCCGAGCACCCTGCTGCGCCGGACGAGCGCGGCGCGCCTGGAAGAGATCGCGGCCGCCCGCTCCATGTCGCCTTCGGCCCTGACCCGGGCGCTCACGGGGGAGCTCGAGAGCATCGTGCTGAAGGCGACCGACGCCGACCCCGAGCGCCGGTACCGGTCCGCCGGGGCCATGATCGACGACGTCGGGCGGTACCTGTCGGGGCACCCGGTGAAAGCGCGCGCCGCGGGCCCCATCTACCGCACCCGGAAGTTTCTCGGACGTCACCGATGGGTGGGTCCCGCCGCCGCGGTGGTGGTGCTCGCCGGCGCAGGTTACGTGACCACGGTTCTCCGCCACAACGCCGCGCTGGAGCGGGAACGGAACCGAGCGGAGCTCGAGGCGCGCACGGCTCAGTCGGTGACCGACTTCGTGGTCGGCCTGTTCGGCGCCACTGACCCCTACGAAGGCGGCCGGGCCGAGACCCCGGCACGCGAGCTCCTGGACCAGGGAGCCGACCTGGTGCGGACCGGTTCCTGGGAGAGCCCCGAGGTATACGCACGTTTGGTCGCGGCTGTGGCCCGAGCCTACAGCGACCTGGATCTCCATGGCGAGGCCGTGGAATTCCTGAAGGCATCCCTCGAAGCTCAGCCGATACCGCCGTCGGAGCGCCTATCCCTCGAATCGATGCTCGGGTACAGCCTGGTCAGCGCCGGGCGGCACATGGACGGCATCGCGGTGCTCGAAGCGACGACCACGGCGAGACCCGCATTGGGCGACACGCTTTCCAGCGAGCACATGCGCGACCTGATGATGATCTCGACGGCGCTCTTTCTGGAGGGGGAGGGGGAGGCGGCCCTCCAAGCATCGGAGCGCTGGATCGATCGGGTGCGGGCGCTCGAAGATGCCCCGGACGACGTCACGCTCTCGGTGCTGGACAGGGTTTTTCACCTGGCGATGGGGGATCTGAGCTACGACCGCGCTCAGCGGCTGGCCGAGGAGAAGCTCACGTACGCCCGCACCGTCTATCCGGACACGACACCGGTCGTGGCGCACGCCTATGAAGACCTCGCGTCCACGATGGTGCG
>JBBDSN010000151.1:0-26049 GCA_040904885.1 Gemmatimonadota bacterium
TATCCGCAAGACCCGGGCACCGCCGCGTAGCGGTGGTCGCGCGACCCACCCCACTTCTTCAACAGCCTTCTACGGAAGAGGCTCGCCCACGACCCACTTGATGCTCGTGCCTCCATCCAGGACATCTTGGGGTGTGACACGATTGAGCCGCGCCAGCTGTTCGATGCCCACCGGGGACGGATTGTTCGCCGCGTACGTGTTGAGCGACGTCGCGCTCCTGAGCGTCCGGATCTCGACGGTCCATGGCTGGGCGCCGAGGATGGCCCGGTCGGTCAAGGCACCGAAGCTCGTGACCGTCGATGAGACGCTGCCCGCGTGTCGAGGCCAGGCGGCCGCGTTCGGTGCGTACCCGAGCATCCGGTAGGTGAGGCTCCCGTGGCGCATGAACGCGACTTCTCCGCGGACGGGCCCTTCCTCCGTGGCGGCTTCGAAGTCGGCACGCGCACGCTGCACGCCACCCGACGTATCCTCGCGAACGGTCCCGCCCATGATCCCCTCCTGCGCCAGGAAGGTCCTCAATGCAGCGCCGGGATCGCTTTCCTCCTCCGCGACCTCGAGCGTGACGATCGCCTCCTGCGAGGGCTCGATCGCCGCGACGACCGACCGCTGGTTGATCGTCCGCCATCCGCTCGGGAACGTGAGCTCGAACGCCAGTTCAGGATGCACGAACCGAGCATCCTTGAAGTACCCGTGGCGCGGGTTCTCGCCGTAGACGACACCATCCAGTTGGGCCAGATAGGTGTCACGCTCGACCGTGCCGCTGGTGGGGAGCCCCTCCTCCGCGATGAAAGACCGGATGTTCTCCGCTCGGTTCTCCGGATAGGGGTGGGTGAGCTGCCATTCGGGGATGCGCCCCTCCCCGTCCTGCCCGCCCCCCGCTTGGGCGAGCATGTCGAAGACGCCGATCATAGCCGTCGGATCGTAGCCGAGGCTGGAGATGTAGCGGAGCCCGAGCTCGTCGGATTGCGTCTCGTCGTCCCTCGAATAGCTGAGGTTCAGGAGCTGCATACCGGCACTCAGGAGTCCCCCGTACTGCCGGACGTTCTCCGATAGCACCATCCCGACACCCAGCCCGATCTGCTGCAGCTGCTGCCGACTCATCTGGGACACGGAGTGCCGGGCCGTGACGTGCCCGATTTCATGACCGAGCACACCCGCCAGCTCCGCTTCGGAATCGAAGTTGAGCAGGATACCGCGCGTGACGTAGATGAAGCCGCCAGGCAGCGCGAAAGCGTTCACGGTGGGGTCATCGACGACCCTGAAGGTCCATGGCAGATCGGGTCGCTCGGATACCTCGGCCAACTCCCGCCCCAGATCCGAGACGTACCTCTGTAGGCCTTCGTCCTCGACCAGGCCGAGCTGGGCGACGATCTGCGGATCGGCGTCGCGGCCCATCTGGATCTCGGCGGACTCGCTGACGAGCGCGAGCTCCCGGCGACCGGTTGCGGGATTGACGGCGCACGCTCCGAAGACGAGGAGCGAAGCGAGCGTGAGCGAGCGTTGGAGCTTCATGGAAAGTCTCGGTTCAGCTTGGAAGTTCGTCGCAGCGGTGTTCTAATTTGCACAGACGGTGCCAACCACGCACACACCCGCCATCCATGAAGCCCTCATACGCCTCGCGCCACGTCGTTGCCCTTGCGGCCGGCCTGGTCGCGCTCGTGGTCTTCGCAAGCTGTGGGCAGGGCCCCAGCGACGAGCGCGACGGTCAGGTGTCGCGCTCGCGCTTCATCGACGCTTACGTGGATCTGCGCGTCACGGCCCTTCGCGCCGAAGAGGGACTCCTGACCGACAGCGCACGGGCGGTCGTCCTCGAACGGCACGGAATGACGGAGGACGAACTGCTCCGCTTCGTCGACGCGCACGGCCGAGACCTCGACTACATGCGGGACCTGTGGAACGAGGTCGAGCTACGCCTCGATTCCGTCCCTCCTCTGCCGCCCGACTCCCAGCCCTGACCGAGCTCGGAGAGGCCCCGCGCTCACCCGATCGGCGCTCAGCTCGGGAGCTTGAACCCGAGCGCGAGCGCTTCGCGGTCGCCGAAGCTGGCCCCGAACCGGATCATCCATCCCGAGCTGAGCACGATGTCCCCACCGATGTCGATGGCACCGCTGAAGTTCACGTCGTCCCCGGGGCCCGACCTGAAGTCAAGCGCGACGTGCCCGCCTCCGTACGGGCTGAAGATCACCCCCGTGTCGGACTCTCCGCTCCACCCCAAAATGATACCGAGTGGGATCGAGACCATGGTCTCGTTGCCCACGCCGACGCCGAGGCCGGACCACCACGCGATGTCTACGTCGGCGTTCTCGATGCCCCGAGCCAGGAAGCCGGACACGTCCACGCCAGCCGCGACGGCGACGTCCTCGTTCGGACCGACTTCCTCGGTGATCGCGAACCGGTAGCCCAACCCGACGGCGCCGGCCTCGTGCCGGTAGGTCGCGAGGCCACCGAGCCGTTCGGCGTCGGCCCGGAGGAAGAACAGACTCAGCCCCGCGGGCGCTACCGGACTGATGAAGGGCGGGCTGTCCCAGGCGATCTGGGCGGATGCCGGCGTGGCGAGGGCGAGGGCGAGCAAGGTCAAAAACACCGATCTGGCCACGGAACTCTCCTGGAAATCAAAGGGTAGCGCCGGACGCGAACGCGCCGGCTCCAAAACTCCTACACCAAAGGCTGCAAATGGCGTTCCAACGCGTGTACAGCGGGGCTCCCTGGGAAGATCACGTCGGGTATTGCCGGGCGCTGCGCGCCGGCGACCGCATCTTCGTGACGGGTACGGTGGCCGTCGATGCTGACGGCTCCGTCCACGCCCCCGGGGACGGCTACGCCCAGGCGGCTCGCGCGTTGCGCATCATCCGGGACGCGCTGTCCGAGCTCGGCGCAGGACCCGAACACGTCACCCGCACCCGCATGTTCGTGACCGACATCGACCGGTGGGAAGAATTCGGCCGGGCCCACGCCGAGTTCTTCGGAGCGCATCGCCCCACGACGACCATGGTCGAGATCCGTCGCCTCATGCACCCCGACATGCTGATCGAGATCGAAGCGGACGCCGTCGCGCCCGACCGGTCCCAGTAGCCCTGCGGGACCCGTCCGGGCCGCGCCCTCACTCCCACTCGATCGTGGCCGGTGGCTTCGAGCTCACGTCGTAGGTAACGCGGTTCACCCCGCGCACCTCGTTGATGATGCGCGTGGAGATGCGCGCGAGCACGTCGTGCGGGAACGGATACCAGTCGGCGGTCATACCGTCCCGCGACGTGACGGCTCGCAGCGCAAGCACGTTCTCGTAGGTCCGGGCGTCGCCCATGACGCCGACCGACTGCACGGGCAACAACACCGCGAACGCCTGCCAGATCTCATCGTAGAGTCCCGCCTCCCGAATCTCCTCGAGGTAGATCGCGTCCGCCTCACGGAGCACGGCCAGCCGCTCCCGTGTGACGGCGCCCAGAATCCGGATCGCGAGGCCGGGGCCGGGGAACGGGTGCCGTCCTACGAAGTCCTCGGGCAGCCCGAGCTCACGCCCGACCTGCCGCACCTCGTCCTTGAACAGCTCCCGCAACGGCTCCACGAGCTCGAAGGGCAGATTCTCGGGCAATCCGCCGACGTTGTGGTGTGTCTTGATGGTCACCGAAGGTCCACCGACCGACACGGACTCGATGACATCCGGGTAGAGGGTGCCCTGCACCAGGAAGGCGGCGTCCGTCCCTTCGCGCTCGGCCGTGTCCTTGAAGACTTCGATGAAGCGGTTTCCGATGGCCCGGCGCTTGGCCTCCGGATCACTCACGCCTTCGAGGTCCCGCAGGAAGGGCTCCGAGGCGTCCTCGACGACGAGGCGCATGTCGTAGTGATTACGGAACATACGCTCCACCTGCTCACGCTCGTGCTTTCGCAGCAGGCCGTGATCGACGAAGATGCACGTCAGACGGTCCCCGATGGCGCGATGCACGAGCACCGCCGCGACGGAAGAGTCCACACCGCCGGAGAGCCCGCAGATCGCCCGCCGGTCTCCGATCTGTTCCCGGATGCGCTCGATCGTGTCGTCGATGAACGCCCCCGCCGTCCAGGTCGGGCGGCACGAGGCGACTTCGAAGAGGAAGTTCGAGAGGATCTCGTCTCCCCGGTGCGTGTGCGCGACCTCCGGGTGGAACTGCACACCGTAGATGCGGCGGTCCCGTTCCGCAAAGGCCGCCACGGGCAAGGTCTTCGTCGATGCGAGAGGTGTGTACCCGGGAGGCGGCTCCAGCACGTGATCGCCGTGCGAGCACCAGACGGTGGTCGACTCACCGGGATCGAAGCCGGTGAAGAGGTCCTCACCCGCCCGTATGTCGAGCTCGGCCCGCCCGTATTCCCGGTGCCCCTGCTCCACCTTGGCGCCTTCCAGCAGCGCGATCAGCTGCATCCCGTAGCAGATGCCCAGAACCGGAATCCCGATCTTCAGAAGCTCCGGATCGATGTTGGGCACGCCCTCGTCGTAGACGGACGACGGGCCGCCACTCAGGATGATCGCCTTCGGCTCCCATTCCCGGATCCAGTCGAGCGAGCGCGTCGGCGGATGGATCTCGCAGTAGACGCGCTCCTCGCGGATCCGGCGCGCGATGAGTTGGGTGAACTGCGAGCCGAAGTCGAGGATCAGGACCTTGTCGTGTTCCTGGGTCATCAGTAGGCCCTCGCCCAGACGACCTCGGACGTGGCGTCACGGTCTCCTGAAACGCATTTCGCGGGAGGCTTCTCCGAGCGGAAGGCTTCGTCCGGCAGCACCCGGATCGTGGCTTTCATCCGTTCCTTTACGGTCTCTTCGACCTCGGGATCGCCACACCAGCCGGTGTATACGAACCCCGCACCCTGCTCGAACGCCTCTTCGAGCTCGTCGAGCGAGGCCACGCCCCGCAAGGAGTTGGCGTCCCGACGCGCCGTGGCGGTCTCCAGGAGCTCCGACTGGAACGCATCGAGAAGCTTCGGCAACTCGGCGATGGCCTCCGCTTCCGGAATGAACTGCTTCCGCTTCTGCCCCTCGGGCACGAGACGCCGGGCAAGCGCGAGTTGGCCCTTCTCGAGGTCCTTCGGGCCGATCTCGACCCGGTACGGAACGCCCTTGCGCTCCCACTCGTAGTATTTCGCGCCCGGAGAAAGGTTGTCGCGGGCGTCGATGCGGACCCGAACCCCAAGGTCGACGAGCCGCTTGCGGACCTCTTCGGTCTTCTCGCGAACGGGAGCCTCGTCGTCGCCTCTGAAGATCGGCACGATGACCACCTGGGTCGGCGCGAGCCGAGGCGGGACCACGAGACCGTCGTCGTCCCCGTGCGTCATGACGAGCCCGCCGACGAGGCGGGTCGATACGCCCCACGAGGTATTCCAGGCGTACTCCTCGTTCCCCTCTTCCGACTGGAACTTCAGATCGAACTGTTTGGCGAAGTTCTGGCCGAGAAAGTGGGATGTGCCCGCTTGGAGGGCCTTGTTGTCCTGCATCAGCGCTTCGCAGGAATACGTGCGCACGGCGCCGGCGAAGGTCTCGGACGGAGACTTCAGCCCGGTGAGGGGCGGCATCGCGATCCAGTCTTCCATGAAGGTCCGGTAGACCTCCAACATGGTGCGCGTCTCCTCTTCGGCTTCCTCGGGCGTGGCGTGGGCGGTGTGCCCTTCCTGCCACAGGAACTCGGAGGTGCGGAGGAAGAGCCGCGTGCGGAGCTCCCAGCGCATGACGTTGGCCCACTGGTTCATGAGGATCGGGAGATCCCGGTAGCTCTGCACCCACTTCGAGTACATCGAGTAGATGATGGTCTCCGACGTCGGCCGGATGGCGTACGGCTCTTCCAGCTCCTTTCCGCCCGCCTGCGTCACGACCGCGAGTTCGGGGGCGAAGCCCTCCACGTGCTGCTTCTCCCGCTCGATGAAGCTCATCGGGATGAGGAGCGGGAAGTACGCGTTCTCGTGGCCGGTCGCTTTGAACATGTCGTCGAGCGCCCGCTGCATCAGCTCCCAGATCCCATATCCCCAGGGCCGGATGACCATGCTCCCGCGCACCGGAGAGTGATCGGCCAGCTCGGACCGGAGCACCAGTTCGTTATACCACGCGGAGAAGTTCTCGTCACGCGTGATCAGCTTCTTGTCGTCGGTCATGTTTCGCGGTCGCGTTCTTCGCGGAGTTGTTCGAGGCGTTGTGCGCGCCGGCGTTCGTCCCGGCGCAGGGAGGTGACCGCAATGGCTCCGGGCACGATGAACAGCACCAGCGAGGCCATGAGCCAGGTAGATCGGAATCCGAAGCCCAGCGGCGCAGCCACGAGGAGCGCGAGGAGCGCGCCCCCCAGCACGGCCAGGGCGGCGGCACCGGCGAAGATCACCCACTCGAGCACGTCGAGCCTTCGGATGGCGCGCGACGTGACCTCCCGTGTGAGGCGGGCGGTTTCTTCGTCCGAGCGCTTCAAGTGAGGTCCTCGAGCGGAATTTCCCGCTCGATCCCGTCCGACAGCGTCCGTCCGGTCACGACCCCTCGCGCGAGTTCCTCCGGCCCGACGATCAGAACCTCGCGAGCGGCTTCGCGCGCCGCGGCCTTCATCTGCTTGCCGACACCCTGGTCGCGGAGTGCGTACGCGACGCTGTGGCCGCGGGCCCGCAGTGCCTGGGCGATCCGAAGCGCTTCGGTTCGCTGTTCCATGGTTACCGGGACCATGAAATAGTCGAGGTGCTTCGACGTGTCCGGCCTGAGGCCTCGGTCGCCGAGGAGCTCTCCCAGGACCACGTCGCCCATCCCGAACCCGACCGCCGGCAGGGGCTCGCCACCGACGAGCTCGAGGAGCCGGTCGTAGCGCCCGCCTCCGCAGATGGCCCGTAGCTCTCCCTGGCGGTCGAAAAGCTCGAAAACGATGCCCGTATAGTAGGCCAGCCCGCGCACGATCTTGAGATCGACCTCCACGTAGTTCTCGAGGCCCAACGCTCCGAGGATGTCGAGGTACTCATGAAGCCGTTCGATCTCGGGACCAGCGTCGTCGCGGTCCCCGAAGCGCTCCTCGATGGCGTCCAGACCGAAGTCGAGCGCTTCGAGCAGGGACTCGGCGGCGGCGGCGGAAAGCCCGACCTCGGCCTGAAGCCGTTCCAGGGTCCGCTCACGAGGCTCGCGCTCCACTTTGTCGACGATGGCGAACGCTTCGGCGAGGCCGTCATCCGCCACGCCGACCGCCTTCAACACCGCCGTCAGGAGCCGTCGGTCGGAGACTCGCGCGAAGAAGTCCTGGTGGGTGAGCCCGAGGTCGCGCAGCCCGTCGATACCGACGGCCAACACCTCGGCATCGGCCGCGACCCCAGCTTCTCCCACGATGTCCACGTTCCACTGGAAGTGCTCGCGCAGCCGGCCTCGCTGCTGGCGCTCATAGCGGAACAGCTGCGGCATCGAGAACCAACGGATGGGCTTGCTCATCCCACGGCTCCGTGCGCCGAGGATGCGCGCCAGCGAGGGTGTCATCTCGGGGCGCAGCGCGACATCGCGCCCGCCCTTGTCGGCGAAGTTGTAGAGCTGGCCGACGATCTCGTCGCCGCTCTTCTCGACGTAGAGTTCGAGAGGCTCGAGGGGCGGGCCGTCGTACTCGGAGAAACCATAGCGCACGGCGACTCGACGCCAAGACTCGAAGATCCGGTTACGGAACGCGAGCTCTTCTGGCGGGAAGTCCCGGAAGCCGGGCAGTCTCTGGAAGTCGGGAGCAGGCATAGGACGCGCAATCTAGCGCGGTACCCGCCCGATTCAACCGCAGGTGCGGCGACCCTACCTGTCGAAGGACCTCAGAGGCTCGCGGTCGAGCAGCTTCATGGCGCCACCCACCGTGTGCACGGATCCCGTCACGATCACCGTTCCGCCCGATGCGCCCAGCCGCGCCTGCTCGAAGGCACGCGCGAACTCGCCCTCGACCACGAGCTCCGTGATGCCCGGCACGGCGGCGGCCGCAGCGACGGGATCCCACCTCCGCTCAGGTGGAGCAGTCGGGGACTGGGTCAGGATCGCCCGATCGACCCGGGAGAAGAGCGGGGGCAACATGGCCGCCCAGTCTTTGTCTCCCAAGACCCCCACCAACGCCACCCGTGGGCCCGGCAGGTCCAGCCGGTCGAGGGTGTCGACGAGAGAGTCGATGCCCGCGGTGTTGTGCGCGACATCGAGCAGCCACGTGACGCCGTCGATGACCTCGAGCTCGTCACGGCCGTGATACTCGACTCGCGCGATTCCCTCGAGGATGGACGATCCTCCCGGGCGATGCTCCCCGGGCAGTCTGTCCAGCACGGCGACGGCCAGGGCCGCGTTGGTGGCTTGATGGCGCCCGACCAGCGGCGTCCGCAGCGAGAGCGCGCCCCACGCCTCGGTCGTCATCGAGAACGACGTGGCGTCGGGCGCGACGACCACGTCGCGGACCGCATCAGGTTCGAGGTAAGCTACGGAAGTGCCCCTCTCCCTGGCGACCTCCTCGAACACCGCCCTGAGCCCTGGCGCGGGCTCGGCGGTCACGAACGGGATCCCGGGCTTCATGATCCCGGCCTTCTCCCAGGCGATCTCTTCGAGCGTATCGCCGAGGAAGTCCGCGTGATCCATGGCGACGTTGGTCACCGTCGAGACTTCCGGCCGAATCACGTTGGTCGCGTCGAGCCTTCCTCCGAGCCCCACTTCCATGACGGCGAACTCGACGCGCTCGCGCGCGAACACGTGGAACGCGAGAACCGTGACGGCCTCGAAGAAGGTGAGCCCGCATCCGATGACCACGTCGTGGATCTCGGCGGCGCGCGCCAGGAGCGTATCCTCGTCGAGGGGACGGCCGTCCACGAGAATGCGCTCGCGGAAGGAGCACAGGTGGGGGGACGTATAGCAACCGGCACGGCGGCCATCGACCTGGAGCACCGACGCCAGGGTCGACGTCACGGACCCCTTCCCGTTCGTGCCGCCCACGTGGATGGTCGGGTAGGCACGGTGGGGATCCCCGAGCGCCGCGAGGGCCCGCTCGGTGCGCTCCAGACCCCAATGCACACCCGTGGCCAGCGGGGGGAAAAGCCGCCGTACCAGCGGATCCTGGAAGGGGCGGTCCAGCCGCTCCGGGGCGACCAAACCGCTCCCGGCTACGAGTCCCAACCGACGTGCAGGTGTCTGAGGAGTCGCGCGATCTCATGCTTCAGCTCGCGCCGATCCACGACCAGGTCCACCATCCCGTGCTCCTTGAGGAACTCCGCGCGCTGGAAGCCTTCAGGAAGCTCCTGGCGGATGGTTTCCTCGATGACGCGGGGCCCGGCGAAGCCGATGAGCGCCCCGGGCTCTGCGATATTCACGTCGCCCAGCATCGAGAACGATGCGGTCACGCCACCGGTCGTAGGGTGCGTCAGCACCGAGAGGAAGGGGATTCCGGCCTCGTGCAGCCGGGCCAGCACCGCGGACGACTTCGCCATCTGCATGAGGGAGTAGATCCCCTCCTGCATCCGTGCGCCGCCCGATGCGCTCACCACGATCAGGGGTATCTCGCGCTCGAGGGCGAGGCGGCCGGCACGCGCGATTTTCTCGCCGACCACGGACCCCATCGATCCACCGATGTAGGAAAAGTCCATCGCGGCGACGGCGACCTCGATCCCATCGACCGTCCCCGTGCCGCTGAGGACCGCTTCGCTCTTCCCCTTCGCCTCATAGGCTTCGATCCGGTCGGCGTAAGGCTTCAGGTCCTCGAATTCGAGAGGGTCCGCGGCCCGGAGCCCGGCATCCCGCTCCTCGAACGTCCCGGTGTCGATCAGAAGTCCAACGTACGCCTCCGCGGAGATCCGCAGATGGTGCCCGCAGGTGGGACACACGTTCAGATTCTGCGCGAGGCGCTCGCGGTAGAGGATCTCCCCGCACCCGGGACACTTGTCGAACACGTCGGAAGGAAGATCACGACGGTCCTGGGCTTTCAGGGGCTTCTTGTCCTTGCGGAACCAAGCCATAACGCTTCGGGACTACCTTTCGTGGGCGACGCGCACGGCAACGGCGACGGCGACCCACGACATGAAGAGGAACGTCCCGCCGTAGCTGACGAAGGGAAGCGGGATGCCCGTGATCGGCACGAGTCCGATGGTCATGCCGATGTTCACGAAGACATGGACGAGCCAGGCGCCGAAGATACCCAGAAGCACCAGACCAGCAAAGGGATCCGCCACCTCGTCCGCCATCTTGATCAGCCGGCTGAGTACGTATGCGAATCCAAGGATGACGAGCACGGTCCCCCGGAATCCGAACTCTTCACCCACCACACTGAAGATGAAGTCGGTGTGTTGCTCAGGGAGGAAGTCGAAGCGTTTCTGGGCGCCCATCGTGAAGCCCTGTCCTGTCAGGCCTCCGCTACCGACGGCCACCTTGGACTGAATGAGTTGGTACCCGGCTCCGCGCGGATCCACCTCGGGATCGAGAAAGACCAGGATACGATTTCTCTGGTATTCGGCCAGTGAGTTCCATAGTGGACGTGCGATCGTGCCGGCCGCGAAGTTCGCCAGGATGACGGCCACCGATTCGGCCAGGAAGAGTCGATATCGGTACAAATAGAGAAGACCGATCACGCCCAGGATGTACCAGGACCAGACCCCGATGTCGTAGGACAGGACCAGCGCGGCAACGGGGCTGACGACGAGGAGCAGGAGCACGACGGGGGTGCCCGCCCAGAAGAGCATGGCGAAGAAGATGCCCCCGAACGCCATCGCGGTGCCCAGATCCGGCTGCAGCAGGACCAGCACCACGGGCAACCCGACCAGGGCCGCCGGAACGAGGAGGTCTCGAAGCGACGCGAGCGGCCTGTCCCGCTGGGACAGGAGTCGAGCGAGCATCAGAATCGTGGCGAGCTTCGCGATCTCCGACGGTTGGAACCGTATGAAGCCGAGGTCGATCCAGCTCTTCACCCCCGCCGCCGTCCCGGCCCCCGTCCCGACGATCAGCGTCGCGCCGAGAAGCACCAGGCTGATGACGTACGACGGGACGGCGACCCACTCGATCCAACGCGTCGGCACGCGCGACAGGGCCAGGAACGCCACGAGTGCCAGCACGAGCCACACCCCCTGCCGGATCCAGGCGGTCTCGGTCACCGCGTTGGGCACGTGCACTTGCCCCGCGGAGTAAATCATCGCGATCCCGAACAGGGACAGCGCGGCCACACCAGGCACGAACCACGGCTCGACGGACCAGCGGTTCAGGAATTCCCTCATGGCTCGGTCCGTTGCGGGGTCGGGAAACGCTCGCGGTACCAGGGAGCCGGAACGCCGGCCTGCAGGTGCTCCAGATACGTCTGGATGGTGTCGACCGGAATTCCGTACTTGCGCCGCAGGTAGAAGTCGGCCGTCTTCGCCATGATGGGCGCGGCGGTCCGGGAGCCGCTCGCTCCGTACTCCACCAACACGGCGACGACGACCTCGGGCGGGCCGCCGGGGCGCCCGGCCATCCCCGCGAACCAGGCATGGTCCTCGGCGAGGCCCTGCACGCTCAACGGGTTCTGACCGGTTCCGGTCTTCCCCAGAACCTCCCAGTGCTCCAGCGCCGTACCGAAGTGGGCGGTGCCGCCGGGGGACGTCACATAGCGCAGTCCGTCCCGCAGCGATTCGAGGTCCTCGGACGAGAGATTCAGCTCCCACCCCTCCCCCAGATCGACACCCCTGGCGAGGCGCGGAGCCGGCGCGGAACCGTCACGCGCAAGCGCGACATAGAACTGGGCCATCTTGAGGGGCGTCTGCGAGTTCGGTCCTTGACCGATCGCGAGCGAGAGCGTCTCGCCCTCGGTGGGCGCGTAGTTGAAGTTCCGCTGCCAGAAATCCCGGCTCTCCGGAAAGACGCCGCGGCTCTCCTGAGGCAGGTCGATCCCGCACCGCTGGCTGAACCCGATCTCGGTGGCCCGGGTGAGGAGCCGGTTCAAGCCGATGCGTACACCGAGCTGATAGAAGTAGACGTCGCACGAATTCCCCACGGCTTCGGTGAGGTTGTTGAAGCCATGGCCCTCGGGGTCCCAGCACCGGAAGTAGCGGTTGCCGAACTGCCAGCCGCCCGTGCAGGGGTCCTCCATATGCTCGTCCGGGGTCACGATACCCAGGTCCAGCGCGATCCCGGCCGTTGCGAGCTTCCAGGTGGAGGCGGGCGCGTAGAGGCCGAGCACGGGACGGTTGAACATCGGCTTCGCCTCGTCCTGGGAAAGCGCCTGCCAGATGTCCTCGTCGATCCCGCCCACGAAATCGTTGGGGTCGTAGGTCGGGGCCGAGTACATCGCCAGCACGCCACCGTCGGCCGGATCGAGCACGACCACGGCGCCCATCAGCGTATCCGGAAAGATGGAGTGGACGAACTCCTGAAGCTCGTAGTCGAGGTTGAGATGCAGGTCTTCGCCCGGCTCTCCCGGGTCCGTGCGGACGCCGCCGAAGTCCCCGACCACGCGCCCGCGTGCGTCAAACTCCAGGTACTTCCACCCTGGGCGGCCCTGGAGCAGGCCTTCATATTGCTTTTCGACCCCTAGCTTGCCGACGACCATTCCCCGCTCATACCCGTTCGAGAGGTACTGGGGAGACGCCATCTCCTCGGCGGTGAGCTCTCCCACGTACCCCAACACGTGCGCGGCCGGCTCTCCGAGCAGGTAGCGTCGTCGGGGGCGCATCTCCACGTAGATCCCCGGAAACGCACCGCGGCGCTCCTCGATGACCGACACCGACTCGAAGTCCGCATCCGCATCGACCACGACCTCACGGCCGAACCGGGCCAACGAGGTCATCACGCGCTCGATGCGCTCCTCGGAGAGGTCGATGTGCTCGGCCAACCGAGCCAGGACGGCGCGAGCCGAATCGCGTGGCATGGGCACGAGCGTGATGGCGTAGCCCGGGGCGTTGTCGGCCAGGATACGGCCGTTTCTGTCGTAGACCGTGCCGCGAGGTGCGGGTACCGGCACCTGACGAATTCGGTTCGACTCGGCGCGCAGCTCCCACGTGTTGGACCTGAGCACCTGGACACGGAAGAAGCCCACCAACAGCACAGCGACGACGACGGCCAGAATCAGATAGGCGCCGCGCGCACGGATCCGGCGCATGTGGGGATGGAACGTGTTCATGACTCGCTCGAGAAGCCGGTCACCACCAAGACCACGACTCCGGCCAGCGCAGCGTAGGCGGCTCCCGTCAGACCCTGAAGGAGGACCTGCTCGGTAAAGGGACGACGAAGCTCCTCACCCATGAGAACCCAGTGCACGAAGTCTCGCAACCACTTCCCGAAGAAGAAGTATGATACCACGAAGAGCCACGAATCGCCGACGAATAGCTCACGCGTCGCGGCACCCGCCATGCCGACCAACGACATGGTCAGGGCGTTCGCTCCGAACGCCAGCACGCTCAGGGCATCCTCCAGGATTCCGAACCCGAAACCCAGGCCTGCGGACCAACCGATTCGCATCTCGCGAGCGGCGAGGAGGAGCCCGATCGTGAGCAGATCCGGAGCGCCCCGTCCCAATCCGAACCCCACATGGAGCAGGAAGTGCAAGCTCGCGAGTCCCGCAATCACGACGAAGGTCAGCGAAACCATGGTCAGGAACCGTTCCCATCAGGGCCGGACCCGCTGCTGTCCCTCACGGCATCCGGCTCGAGTCCACCGTCCTCGTCGTCGGGCCAGGACATGGCGTCGCCACCGGCGCCGGCCGCCGCGACCAACACGTGCGTGATCGATCCAGGGAGCACCCTGGGTCTCAGCCAGTAGCTCTTGCGCCAGGTGCCCTGAGAGTCCGCGACACCGTCGATCGTGCCGATCGGAATGCCCCGGGGATAGACCCCGCCCAGACCGCTCGTCACGACGTCACTGCCGTCCAGCACCACTTCGTTGTAGGCGGTCCCCGTAAGCACGAGCCGATCTTCCTCTCGAAAGGCGCCACGCCGGTTCTCTACGATTCCGTACACATCCGCCCCCGGAATCATGGCGCTGGCACGGAAGTCCGGATGGGTCCAGTCGATGCCGACAGAGCTCGACGCCCCGGCGTCCTGCACCTTACCGACCAGCCCTTCCGGGCTGATGATGGGCGCACCGACGTGCACGCCATCGTCCGTGCCGACGTCCAACAGGAAGATGCTCTCCGAGCCCGAAGTTCCGGGCCTCAGCGCGGTCGCGGACCTGAAGTCAGGCCCCAAACGCTCCGAGAGCGTGAGGAGGCGCCTCAGCGTTTCGTTCTCTTCGACGAGGACGGACTGGGTCGTCACGATCGCGGCGAGGGAGTCGACGCGGACCCTGAGCTGGTCGACGCTCCCGGCCCGGGTGCGCTGCTGCGCCAGTCCCTCCTGCATCGCGACGAACGGCCGCAGAACGCTGCCTCTCAGCATACCCGCGATTCGTTGCTGGGTCGCCTCACCCAAGGTAGCGATCGCGATACCGGCCAGGACGAAGACGCCGGCGAGTACGACTTGCCGACGTCCACCGCCGATCTCGAAGTCACCGCCAAGCACGGCCACGTGTTCCCCTCGACGTAGAAGTCCGGTCCACGCCCCTTACTGGGCGAGCACGGAGCGGAACTTCTGGAAGTCGTCGAGAACCCTGCCAGCGCCTCGGACCACGCACGTGAGCGGCTCTTCGTCCACATGGATCGGCAGGTTGGTCTCGTGTTGGAGCAGACGGTCGAGTCCCCGGATCAGCGCCCCGCCCCCGGTCATCACGATGCCCCGGTCGACGATGTCCGAAGACAGCTCGGGCGGGGTGATCTCGAGCGCGCGCCTCACGGCTTCCACGATAGCCTGAATGGGCTCCTGGATGCATTCGCGCACCTCCTGCGAATGCACGGTGACCGTCTTGGGAATCCCCGAGACGAGGTCCCGGCCCTTCACCTCCATCTCGCGCTCCTCCCCGAAGTCGAAGGCCGAGCCGATCTGGATCTTGATGGCCTCGGCCGTCGGCTCGCCGATGAGGAGATTGTAGTTCTTTCGCAGGAACGTGACGATGGCGGAGTCGAGCTCGTCACCACCGACGCGAATGGACGTGTTCGACACGATGCCCGAAAGCGCGATGACCGCGATCTCGGTCGTGCCCCCACCGATATCGATGACCATGTTACCGGTGGGCGTCTCCACGGGCAGGCCCACGCCGATTGCGGCCGCCATGGGCTCGGCCACCATGTAGACGCCCTTCGCTCCGGCGGACATGGCCGACGATCGGACCGCGCGACGCTCGAGCTCGGTGATGCCGGACGGCACACCCACGACGACACGGGGCTTGATCCGGAAGATCCGCTTCGCGGTCACCTGCTTGAGGAAGTGCCGGAGCATCATCTCCGTCACATCGACATCGGCGATGACCCCGTCCTTCAGGGGCCGGATCGCCTCGATGCCTTCGGGAGTCCGGCCGAGCATGCGTTTGGCCTCCAACCCGATCCCCATGATGCGGCGGCTTCCCCGGTCGACCGCGACCACCGAGGGCTCGTTCAGGACGATGCCCTCGCCCTTCACATAGACCAGCGTATTCGCAGTTCCCAGGTCGACGGCGATGTCGTTGGCGGGCACCAGACGCCCCGAACTCAGCCAGTTACTCAGTATGGACAGCACTTTTGGAGTCTTTTGAGGCGGATACGAGGACTGGGCAGGCCGTCAGCGGGCCAGGAAGATGAAACATACGTTTCCAGACATCAGGATGCCAGAAAATCGTTGCGGAGCTTGCGATTTCACGCCGTACCGGTGCTCCCGAAGCCACCTGCGCCCCGGGAAGTCTCGGAAAGCGTGTCGACCTCGACCAGATCCGGAGCTTCGAAGCGCGCGAAGACCAGCTGCGCGATCCGCTCCCCCCGCTCGAGGCGAACGGGGTCACGTCCCAGGTTCTGCAGGATGATCCGAACCTCGCCCCGGTAATCCGGATCGATGGTCCCGGGGCTGTTCGGCACCGTGATGCCGTGCTTGAGCGCGAGCCCCGAACGCGGACGCACCTGGCACTCGAGATGGTCGGGCAATTCTATTGCAAATCCCGTTCCGACAAGTCGGATCTCTCCCGGCTCGAGCACCACTTCTTCAGCGGACCGGATGTCGTACCCGGCCGCCCGCGGCGTCCCGCGTGACGGAGGGGTCAGGCCGTTCCCCAGTCCCACACGCGTGAATCGGACCTGGTCCGTCATGCCTGGCTCGAGCCCAGAATCAGTCGATCCAGCGGCGTGTTCTCGAGCCCGAACGCTTCCGCGACCCCCTGGTACGTGACGCGACCCTCGATGACGTTGAGGCCCCTGCGCAGCGCTGGATTCTCGGCGCAGGCTCGCCGCCAACCCTTGCCCGCCAACGCCAACGCGTAGGGGAGCGTCGCGTTCGTGAGCGCCAGCGTGCTCGTTCGCGGCACGCCGCCCGGCATGTTCGCGACGCCGTAGTGGATGATCCCGTCCACGACGTAGACGGGGTCGTGGTGGGTCGTGGGCTTGATCGTCTCGACACACCCCCCCTGATCCACCGCGACATCGACGATGACCGTCCCCTCGCGCATGCGCTTGAGGTCTTCGGCTTCGATGAGCTTGGGCGCCTTGGCGCCGGGAATGAGCACCGCACCGATGACGAGGTCCGCGTCTTCCACCTGCTTGCGCACGGCGTACCGGGTGCTGTAGAGGCCCTGCACGTTTGCGGGCATCACGTCGTCGAGGTACCGGAGCCGCTCGAGGTCGATATCCATGATCGAGACACGGGCGCCGAGCCCGGCCGCCATCTTGGCCGCATTGGTCCCGACCACGCCACCGCCGAGAATGAGCACCTTGCCCGACAACACTCCGGGCACGCCACCCAGAAGAACCCCGAGCCCGCCCTGCGGCTTCTCCAGGTACTTGGCCCCTTGCTGCACGGCCATGCGCCCGGCCACCTCGCTCATGGGCGTCAGGAGCGGCAGCTCTCCGCTTTCGAGCTCCACGGTCTCGTAGGCGATGGCGATGGCCCCCGACTCCATGACAGCCCGCGTGAGCTCCTCGGACGCGGCGAAGTGGAAGTACGTGAAGATGACCTGTCCGGAACGCATACGTGGCCATTCGGCCGCGATGGGTTCCTTGACCTTGAGGATCATCTCCGCGGCCGACCACACTTCCTCGGCCGAATCCACCACCCGGGCGCCAGCCCGCTCGTAGAAGTCGTCCGTGAAGCCACTGCCGACTCCGGCATGGCGCTCCACGACGACGTCGTGACCCGCACGCGTCAGGTCTTCGGCACCGGCCGGCGTCAGCGCGACCCGATACTCGTCGGCCTTGATTTCCCGAGGCACTCCGATCAGCACATTCCCTCCTGGATTCCCGTTTCGGCGCAATCCCGATCCTCGAGAAGTCGCCGGATAAGCCGCCCGCTCATCCCTTCGCCTCCACGTCCGGTCCCAGCGCCAGTGTGAAATGCTCGCCCGAGCCATAGTGCGCGAGGGCGGCGCGCCGGACGTCGTCGATGCCGACGGCGTCGATGCGACCCAGGAGCTCGTCGAGTCCGACGAACGGCTCGTCGTGCAACTCGCAGGCGGCGAGCCGATGCAAGCGGGCACCGGACGACTCGAGGGACAACATGATCTGTCCCTTCACCTGCCGCCGGGTATCCTCGAACTCCAGGTCCGACAAGCCCCCGGCCGCGAGCAGGTCGAGCTCGTGACGCACCGCCTGTTCGGCACGCTTCGCGCTAGCCGGACGCGTTCCTACATAGACGCCCGCCACGCCCCGAGCCCGGTAGAACGACTGAAAGCTGAAGACCGAATAGCATAGTCCCAGCGACTCCCGGATCTTCTGGAACAGCCGCGAGCTCATGCCGCCGCCGAGTGCGACGGACAGCAGGATGTGCGCGTAGCGGTCCGGGTGCGAATGGCCAGGCACGTCGGTCGCGAACACCAGATGGGTTTGCGCAGACGCACGGTCCGCCGCCTCGAAGCCACGACGCGAGGTGGCGGGAATCTCCACCGGCGCGACCTGCTTGCCCGAAGGCAAGTCGCCGAACAGCGATGTCGCACGGTCGAGCACCTCGCCGTGCCGGATGTTGCCCGCCACGGCGACCACCAGGTTCGCACCGGTGTACCTCCGAGCGTGCAGCGTCTGGAGCCGTTCGGCCGTCATCGACTTGACCGTCTCCGGCGTCCCCAGAATCGGACGCCCATAAGGGTGTCCCTGCCAGAAGCGCTCCGCGTGGAGCTCGAAGACGAGGTCGTCGGGGGTGTCTTCGACCTGAGCGATCTCCTCGAGTACGACCTCACGCTCGAGCTCGAGGTCGGAAGCCTCCAGCCGCGGCTCCAGAACGAGGTCCGACACCACGTCCATGGCCTCGGAAAGATGCTCGTCGAGCACGCGCGCCTGGTAGGCCGTGTGCTCGCGCGTCGTGTAGGCGTCGAGGGAGCCTCCGAGCCGTTCGAGCGCGATCGCGATGTCCGCAGCCGTCCTCCGACGGGTCCCTTTGAACACCATGTGCTCGAGCATGTGGCTCGCGCCGGCATCCGCGTCGTGCTCATGAGCCCCACCCTGCCGGACCCAGACGCCCATCGAGGCCGAGCGTATCCCAGCGATCCGCTCGCTCACGACGACGACGCCGTTGTCGAGCCGCGTGCGCACGATCTCTTCTCCGACAGCGACCGGCGCACGCTCGGCTGCCTGCGTCACAAACGACGCGGAGGAGCGCACGGGCTCACGCCCGTGGCTCCTCCGGCCTGCCGCCTGCGTGTGGAGGAACTCAGACTCGAGCTTCATCCGCCTCCGCAGTCGCCTTCCCACCTTCCTCGGCCATTGCGGCCTTGCGGGAGAGGCGCAGTCGTCCTTTCTCGTCGATCGAGAGGAGCTTCACGCGGGTGATGTCACCCTTGTTCAGAACGTCCTCCGTCTTTTCGACGCGGCCTTCGGCCAACTCGGAGATGTGGCAGAGCCCTTCCGTTCCTGGCATGATCTCGATAAAGGCGCCGAAGGTGGTCGTATTCTTGACCGGTCCCTCGTAGATACGCCCGACTTCGGGATCCTGGACGATGGCTTCGATCATCTCTCGAGCACGCCGTCCGGCGTCTGCCGAGACCGCGGCGATCTTCACGATGCCGGAGTCGTCGATGTCGATCTGCGCACCGGACTCTTCCTGGATGGCGCGAATCGTCTTGCCCTTCGGCCCGATGATCTCACCGATCTTCTCGGGATTGATCTGGATCGAGATGATCTGAGGGGCGTAGGGTGACAGCTCGGTCCGGGCGTCGGCGATGGTCTGATCCATCAGGCCGAGGATGTGCAGACGCGCACGCTGCGCCCGTTCCATGGCTTCCTGCATGACCTCGAACGTCAGCCCCTCGATCTTGATGTCCATCTGGATCGAGGTCACGCCGTCCCTGGTTCCGGCGACCTTGAAGTCCATGTCGCCGAGCGCGTCTTCCAAGCCGAGGATGTCGGTGAGCACCGCCACGTCGTCGCCTTCCTTGATGAGTCCCATGGCGATTCCGGCGCAGGGCTTACGGATCGGCACACCTGCATCCATGAGCGCGAGCGACGAAGCACACACGGTTGCCATCGAGGACGAGCCGTTCGACTCCAGCACGTCGGAGACGATCCGGATCGTGTACGGGAAGTCGTCGTAGGCGGGCAGCATCGGCTGGATGGCCCGCTCGGCCAGATTCCCGTGCCCGATCTCGCGACGCGAGGTGCCCCGGTAGGGCTTGGCCTCACCCACGCAGAACGGCGGGAAGTTGTAGTGGAGCATGAACGACTTCGAGACTTCCTCACGCGCGTCGATCGAATCGATGCGCTGCTCGTCACGTGCCGTCCCGAGCGTCACGACGCCGAGCGCCTGCGTCTGGCCGCGCGTGAAGAGCGCGGAGCCGTGGGTTCTCGGCAGGACGCCGACCTCGGACGTGATCGCCCTGATGTCGTCGAGCCCGCGACCGTCGGCCCGCTCACCCTTCTCGAGGATGTGGCGACGCATGGTCTGCTTCTCGATGCCCCGCAGGATCTCACCCACGTCCTTCTCGTGATCGGACCAGTCCTCTTCCTCGCTCAGCGACGACGTGATGTCCTCGCGCAGCGCGGCCATGGCCTGCTGCCGCTCGGACTTCTCCGAGAGGCTCAGCGCCTCGGAAACCTTCGAGGCGGCCAGGTCTTCCACCCGGCTCTTGAGGTCCCGGTTCGGCTCGACGGGAGTCCACTCCATGTCCGGCACGTTGTGGTCGGCCAGGAGCTCCTCCTGAAGTGCGCAGAGCTCTTTGATGGCGTCGTGCGCGATCCTCAGCCCGTCGAGGATCTCGGTCTCGGCAATTTCCGCCGCGCCACCCTCGACCATGGTGATGGCATCGGCCGTACCGGCCACGACGATGTCCAGATCGGAGTACTCGAGCTGCTGGAACGTCGGATTGATCACCCAGTTGTCCTTGATCCGTCCGATGCGCACGGCGGCGACCGCCGTGTTGAACGGGATCTTCGACATCTTGAGCGCAACCGACGCACCGAGCATCGCGATCACGTCGGCGTCGTTCTCCTGATCCGCCGACAGGATGAAGCAGGCCACCTGCGTCTCGTTCATGAACCCTTCCGGGAACAGCGGCCGGATGGGTCGATCGATCTGGCGTGCCGAGAGGATCTCCTTCTCGCCGGGACGACCCTCCCGTTTGAAGAAGCCGCCCGGAATCTTACCCGCGGCGTAGCTCTTCTCGCGATACTCGATCGTGAGCGGGAAGAAGGGCAAATGAGTGGGGCGGTCCTGGACCGTGGCGGTGACGAGCACCACCGTGTCCCCGTACTGCACCAGGCAGGAGCCCTGCGCGAGCTTGGCCATGCGGCCGAACTCGAGCGAAAGGGTTCGCCCGGCGAACTGGCGTTCTAACCTCTGAATCATGTAGTCAACTCACTTCGGGTTGGGCCGGGGCGTTTCCCCGACCTCTCATGAAGTGTCGAAGCGCCGTGACCCAGAGGAGAGAGCGACCGCCGCCCGGGGCACGCTCTCGCGTGGGGCCCGTCTCGCAGCATGTCTAGAGGCCGTCTCCCGACCAAGCTCACGTTCGCGTTCGACACGAAAAACGGGCGGCGGGGCCGTCCTGCCCCCGACCGCCCGGTGGTCCATCTAGTGACGCAGACCGAGGTCCGCGATCAACTCGCGGTACTTCTCGATATCGGTGCGTCGCAGGTAATCGAGCAGCCGGCGGCGGCGTCCGACCATCTTGAGAAGGCCGCGGCGGCTGTGATGGTCTTTCTTGTGCTTGTCGAAGTGCCCGCGGAGGTCGTCGATCCTGGCTGTGAGGATCGCAACCTGCACGGGGGCGCTGCCACGATCGGTCTCGTGGAGCTGGTACTTCTTGATGATGTCTTCTTTTACGATGGTCATGACTTTGCGTCGAGCCTCCGCTAGAGTCTGCGCTGCAAGGGAAGCGATGAGCGAGGCGCGGATCGATGACCCGCGACGCTATCTGTTCAGCGGTGAAACCTAGGTTATTCAGGCTTCTGCGTCTACCGCACGCGCTGCGGCATCCACGTCCTGCCGGAGCTGAGCGACCAGCGATTCCACGCCGTCGAACGGGTGGACCTCTCGAAGGTGGTCCACGAACTCGACCTTGATCTCCTCCCCGTAGAGGTCACCCTCGAACCCGATCAAGTGGAGCTCGATGGTAGGCGGCGACCCCTGGAAGGTCGGCCTCGGCCCGATGTGGAGCGCCCCAGCATGCCCCACCCCGTTCCGAAGGACGCCACGCACTGCATACACGCCGGTCGGCGGGACCAGTTTGTCACGGTCGCCCACCTGGAGGTTGGCGGTGGGAAAGCCCAACCCCCGACCCCGGCCTTCTCCGCGCACGACGATCCCGCGCAGACTGTACGGACGCCCCAGGCACGCACGAGCCTCGCCGAACTCCAACGCCTGAATGGCCCGCCGCACGCGCGACGACGAAACGGTCTGGCCGTCGATCTCAACCGGGTCGACGACATCGACGGTGAAGCCGAGTTCCGCGCCCATGTCCCGGATGGCGTCGGCGTCGCCGCTGCGGTTCCGTCCGAAGCCGTGATCGTAGCCGACGACGAGTTCCTCCACGCCGATCCGGCCCACCAGGATCTCCTCGACGAACCGGCGAGGCTCGTATCGGGAAAGCGCCTTGGTGAAGCGTAGGAACACCGCGAAATCGAGTCCGCTCTCGGCGAGGATTTCCTTCTTCTCCAGAGGCATGGTGAGGAGCGGAGGCGCGTCGTCCGGCCGCACCACGCGCAAAGGGTGCGGATCGAACGTGACCAGCACGCTCCGTCTTCCCGACGCTTCCGCCCGCTCGCGGATCTCCTCCAGCACCCGCCAGTGGCCTAGATGCACCCCATCGAACGTGCCCACGGTCGCGACCGTCCCACGGTCCCGGGGAATCCCCGGCGGATACAGCCAGTGCACGGAAGCGGCGCTCATACAAACACCTTCGAAGGCTTGAAAACCCCTTCTGAGGCGATCCCGACAGCCAGGAGGCCGCCGTGGGCGCCGACCGCTACCGGGTCGGACGATTCCGGCCCCGAGTAGGGCACGCGTTGCCCGTGCGCCAACCGGCGGGCCGTCTCCGTGTCCACCTCCCAGGTCGGCAGGTGTGCGAGCGCCTGAAGCGGGGTCAGAGCAACCCGTTCGACCTCGGATGGATCCGCGAGGGATGGCATCGGGATCGCGTGGTCCACGGCGAAAGCACCCACGGCGGTTCGGCGCAGCTGCGTGAGGTGGGCCCCGACCCCCAACGCCTCTCCCAGATCCCGCGCGAGAGCACGAACGTAGGTGCCGGTCGAGCACCGCATGCGGAACCGTACAGCCGGGAACTCGACCGAAAGCAGCTCGACGGAGTCGATCCGGATCCGGTTCGCCTCGAGGACGACATGCTCCCCCCGACGTGCCTTCCGGTACATCGCTTCCCCGCCGACCTTCTTGGCAGAGTACTGGGGGGGCACCTGGTCGATCTCGCCCACGAAGGCAGCCAGGGCGCGCGTGATGTCCACCTCGTCGAGGTCCCGCCACCCGTCGTGGCGCTCCACGACCTCGCCCTCCAGGTCATCGGTGTTCGTGATCTCACCGAGCCGCGCGGTCGCCTCGTAACTCTTGTCGAGACCCGACAGGTACTCGGCAATCCGTGTCGCCGGCCCAACGCAGAGCATGAGTAGGCCGGACGCGAACGGATCGAGGGTTCCGGTGTGGCCGACCCTCCGGGTCGAGAGGGCCTTCCTGGCCGCCCCGACGACGTCGTGGGACGTCGGCCCGACCGGCTTGTCGATCGGCACCACGAAGCCCGCCTCGTGCGGACTCACCCGTCGCCCCCTTCCTCCTCTCCCTCATCCACGTCGCCGGCCTCCCCTTCATCGTCCTCATCGTCTTCCGGAAGAACGTCGGACAGGATCTTCTCGATACGGAGGGCTTGCTCCAGCGACTCGTCGCGCTGGAACCGAATCTCCGGGATCCGCCGGATCGTGAGCTCCTTGCCGAGCGCGCCACGGAGGAATGGTGCCGCAGCCGAAAGGCCCTCCAACGCCTCCGCGACCTCCGCGTCGTCACCGGTGATTTGAACGAAAACACGCGCTACACTGAGATCGTTGGTGACCTCGACCGCCGTTACGGTCACGACACCGACCCGAGGATCCCGCACGTCGACCCGGATCAACTCAGCCAGCTCACGCTTCAACTGTTCGTTGAGACGCGCGAGGCGGCGGCGACTGCTCATGGCGAGACCCTCTCAGTACCGCTCACGCCGCACCTCCACGATGAGGGCGTCGTCCTGCTCTTCCACCAAGCGGTCCGCGCGGTCCAGGACGGACTCGGCCATGTGCCCGTCGCTCGCCACCAGAGCGATGGTCAGAAGCGCACGATCCCGGACGTCTTGGAGGCCGGTCTCCGCCACGGACACGTTGAAGCGCTTCCGCAGGCGATCGCGCAATGAGCGGATCACCGAGCGTTTTCCCTTCAAGGAAGAGCACCCCGGGAGCGAGAGCTCCCAGGTCATCGACACGACCACCATCGGTTCTTCCCGACGCCCGCGTCAGGTGACGCTGGCGAGCGTACGGGCGATTTCCGTCACCGTGTAGCACTCGATGAGGTCACCGACCTTGAGGTCGTTGTAGTTGGTGATGCCGATACCACACTCGAATCCCTCTCGCACTTCCTTGACGTCGTCCTTGAAGCGCTTCAACGAACCGATCTCGCCATCATAGGCCACGACCCCGTCGCGGACCACCCGGGCACGCCCCTTCCGGTCGATCCGTCCCTCGGTGACGTAGCAACCCGCGATGGTCCCGACCTTGCTGACCTTGAAGACCTCGCGGACTTCCGCCGTACCCTGAATCGCTTCACGCTTCTCGGGTGAAAGCATGCCCTCGAGCGCCGCGGTGATCTCGTCGACCGCCTCGTAGATCACGTCATAGACGTGAATGTCGATGTCGTTGCGCTCGGCCTCCTGACGCGCCGCCGTCTGCGGGCGTACGCGGAAGCCGATGATGACCGCGCCCGCCGTCTCCGCAAGGAGCACGTCCGACTCGTTGATGGCGCCGACGCCACGATGGATGATGTCCACCTTGACCTCCTTACCGCCGAGCTGCTCGAGCGCGTCGGACAGCGCCTGGACCGAACCGTCCACGTCGCCCTTGATGACCAAGGGCAATCTGGATGTCTCACCGGCCGCAACCAGCGCTCCGAAGTCGCCGAGCTTCACGCCGCGCTCCCGGATGCGGAGCTGCTTCTCTCGGTCGAGGCGCTGCCTGGTGGTCGCGATTTCTCCGGCGGCGTCGGCTTCCATGGCCTGGAAGGTGTCACCCGCCTGGGGAACCCCTCCGGCTCCGAGCACTTGAACCGGGGTCGCCGGGCCCGCGGATTCGACGGCCTTGCCGCGCTCGTCGAGCATCGCCCGCACGCGTCCGTCGTACAGTCCACAGATGAAGGAGTCACCCACGCGGAGCGTGCCCTTCTGGACCAGCACCGAGACTACGGGCCCCTTACCGACGTCGAGCTGCGACTCGATGACCGTACCCTGCGCGGCGCGGTTGGGGTTCGCGCTGAGCTCCAACATCTCCGCCTGCAGAAGCACCTTCTCCAAGAGCTCGTCGATGCCCGCGCCGGTCTTTGCGGAAATCTCGACAGCGAGCACGTCTCCGCCGAAGTCCTCGACGTTGACGTTGTGTTGCAAGAGCTGCTGCTTCACACGACCCGGATCGGCGGCCGGAAGGTCACACTTGTTGATCGCGACGATCATGGGCACGCCGGCGTTCTTGGCATGGCTGATCGCCTCGATGGTCTGCGGCATGACCGAGTCATCGGCGGCGACCAACAGGATCACGAGGTCCGTGACGTCGGCGCCGCGGGCGCGCATCGCGGTGAACGCGGCGTGTCCCGGGGTATCCAGGAACGTGACACTCCGACCGTCGGGGAGCTCCACGTGGTACGCGCCGATGTGCTGCGTGATACCACCGGCTTCACCTGCCACCACGTTCGTCTTGCGGATGCTGTCGAGCAGCAGCGTCTTACCGTGGTCGACGTGGCCCATGACGGTGACCACCGGGGAGCGGGGCTCGAGGTCCTCGGGTGCTTCCTCGACCTCCTCTTCCTCCGGCTCGCCGCTGTAGTCCTCCTCGCGCACCGCCGTGTAGCCGAACTCGTCGAGCAGCATCTCGATCTGGTCGAAGTCGAGCCGCTGGTTGATGGTCACGAGCAGACCGAGGTTCTTGAAGGCGGACCCGATGATCTCCGTCGAGGTCGCGTCCACGAGCTCTGACAGCTCGGCAACAGTCAGGAACTCGTTCACGCGCACGGTCGTGCGCTCGCGCTCCTGATCCTGACGCTGCAGCTCTTCCTGCTCTTCCTGATCCTCCTGCGAAACGCGCTGGCCTTTTCTGCGGCGCTTCTTGCCACCGCCGCTTCCGCCCTTCAGCTCGGCCATCACGCGCTGCACGTTCGACTGCACGGCATCCTGGTCGACGCCCTGGCGACGCTTGCCCTTCTTCTTGTCCTTCTGCTTGCGGCGTCCGTCTGGGGTGTAGCCCTCGGCCTGGATGCGCACCTGGCCACCGGGTCCAGCGCTCGCGGCAGGTGCCGGGGTCGGCCTGCGGATGGTACGCACGGGCGTATCGGAGCCACCCGAGCGAGCCGCGGCTGGTCGGGCCTTTCCGGGCTTCTCTTCGGCCTCTTCGTCGGACGGCGCAG
>JBBDSN010000152.1:0-4420 GCA_040904885.1 Gemmatimonadota bacterium
TGCCGGAAGAGCCGCTCCCGGTCCACGCCGAACCCCGCCGACGCCACGGCCAGCGCGCCCAACGTCGAGATCGGGCTGTTGGTCACCATGTGCGCTCCCATGACGATGGCGGAGATGATGCGGGTGGAGTCGCCTCCGGTCTCGGCCACGAGCCCCGGCACGGTGGGGATGAGCGTGGGGAGCACCACGCCGGAGGCGCTGGAGACCAGAGACAGCGTCCCGCCGATGAGGGCCATGACCGGCGCCGCCGTCCCCTCGTTCATGATGCGCGTGAAGGCCTGGGACAGGAGGTCGATGCCTCCGGCCTGCTCGGCGACCTTGACCAGCACCGTCACGCCGCAAACCAGCATGATCGTGACCCAGGGGATGGCCTGGAATGCCTCGACTTCCTTCGCGGCTCGCAAGAAGAGGAGAACGACCGCGCCCGCGAAGGCGGTGAGACCGATGTCCCAGCCCAACGCCACGATGCACACCACCACGCCCAGCAACACCGCCACCGTCGTCTTCTGGGCGGCGTCCAGGGACCGCGGCGCCGCCCTCCCGGCAAGGCGGCGCGAGACCTCGGACGCGGCCAGCCCACCGGCTGGCCCATCGACCTCCGGACTCGACCCGCTGCGCTCGAGCCGGTGCCCCCCGAGGAGGAAGTACAACAGGAACGCCAGGATGGTCTGCCCGATGATCTGCTTGGTGAAGATGCCGGCGGCGATGTCGAAGCCCTGATCAGCGCTCAGGGTGTTGGCGATGATCCCGGTAGGGGCCAGCGGAGAGAGCCCTCCGGCGTTGGACCCGGCGATGACCATCGTGGCCATGAGGAGCGGCGAGATCCGGCGATCGACCGCGACCGTGAGCGCGATGGGCAGCACGATGGCGCACACCACGATGTTGCCGGCCCCGGCGGCCGCGATGACGCCCGACATCAGGAAGAACATCGGCGGGATGAGCCGTGTCTCGCCGACCGTCGCGGCCACCGCGCGCTCCGCGAGGATCGCGAGCGTTCCGTTCACGCGCGCGATCCCGAACAGGAGGGTCATGCCGAGGAGCATGAAGAAAAGCCCGAGCGGCCATCCTCCGACGATCTCGGACGGGGCGAGCCCGACCATGAACCGCCCGATCACGAACGCGAACGCGATGCTCACGAGGCCGACGTTCACCCGGCCCATGGTTCCCACGGCGATCGCCACGATGATCGCCACGATGGAGATGGCGGCGGCGATCACGTCCGGTCGTCCCCCACGCCGTCCTCCTCGAAGAGCTCCTGCACCGCCGGCTTGGTGACCTTTCCCATGGCGTTGCGCGGAAGCTGTGGAAGGAGCATGAAGAGCGAGGGAGCCTTGTAGGGCGCCAGGCGCTCCTTGAGCCATGCCCTGAGCTCGGCCGGATCCGGACCGCCGCCCTCGGCCCGGGGCACCAACGCGGCCGCCACCCGCTCTCCCCACTCCTCGTCGGGGACGCCCACCACGGCGCAGTCCATCACTTCGGGATGGGTGCGAATCACCTCCTCCACCTCCAGGGCCGAGACCTTGAAACCGCCGGTCTTGATGATGTCCACGCTCCGGCGGCCCAGGATCCGGTAGTCACCGCCGTCGGCCACCGCCACGTCTCCGGTGAGGAACCACCCGTCCCGGAACGCGCGCTCCGTCTCGTCGGGACGACGCCAGTACTCGCCGAACACGGTGGGCCCCCGAACCTGGATCTCTCCGGGCTCACCTGGAGCCGGCGGCCGCCCGTCGTCCCCCACGAGTCGCACCTCGACGCCAGGCAGGGGCCGCCCCACGAAGCCCGGCCGACGCTCCCCGCGCAACGGATTCGAAAGGGCCATCCCGATCTCCGTCATTCCGTAGCGCTCGAGCAGCGTGTGGCCGCTCACTTCCCGCCACCGCTCGAGCATGCTCACCGGGAGGGCGGCCGAGCCGGAGACCATGAGGCGCATGGCCCGGCACCCGGCCGTCCAGGCCTCCCGTCGATCCGGCGGCGCCTCCTCCCACGCCGTGAGAAGCTTGGCGTATATGGTGGGCACGGCCATGAAGAGGCTGAGGTCTCTGCGGGCGATCTCCTCCCACGTCTCCTCCGCCTTGAACCCGGGGAGGATGGTGCACCGCGCGCCCGACCAGAGGGCACAGCCGAGGACGTTCACGATGCCGTGGACGTGGTGGAGCGGGAGGACAAGGAGGATGTGGTCGTCCGCCGTCCACGCCCAGGCCTGCACCAGAGCGTCGATCTGCGCCGCCAGGTTGGCGTGCGTGGTCACCACGCCCTTGGGTCGTCCGGTGGTGCCGCTGGTATAGAGCATCAACGCGCTGCGGGAGGGGGCGAGGGCGGGAAGATCCCGGGGGGGATGCTCCGAGGAGTCCGTCGCCACGGGGCCGGCGGGCGCTCCCGGTCCCACGAGGTGCTCGCTGGAAAACACCGAAATGCCGCGTGCGTCGCCCAACCGGTCGGCCATGGAGGGATGCACGACCACCGCGACCGGGTCCGCATCGTCCAGGACGTAGGCCAGCTCGGGAGGCGGGTGCGAGACCGCCATCGGGACGGCGATCCCGCCGGCCCGCCAGACGCCCCACTGGACCGCCACGTAATGAAATCCCGGCGGGGCGAGGAAGGCGACCCGCGCCTCCGCCAGGTCCTCCCGCTCGCCCAACAGCGCCCGGGCCACCTGCTCGGACGCACGGAGGAGGTCGGCGTAGGTGAACGACCCTTCCGGGGCGGTGATCGCCGCTCGATCGCCATGGACGCGGGCCCGGGCGACGAGCGGAAGCTCGCCGAGCGGGGGGCGTGCGCGCGCCGAGCCGTCCCCTTCAGTCATTCCGGCCGCCCTCACTCGACGGCCGGTACCGCCTGCAGGAGCAGCTGGAACGCCTCACGAAGCGCCTGTCCCCCGGGCCCCGACCCCGTGTACTTACCGATCCGCACCACCACCAGGTCGTGCGTCGGGATGATGGTCGTGCTCTGGCCGCCCGCCCCTCGCATACTATACGCACTCGTCGGCAGGCCCTGGCCGCCTTCCCCGTTCACCCAGAAGAACGCCCCTCCGTACTGAAGCCGTCCGTCGGAGACCCATGCCGGTGCGAGCGTCGAGGCGTATTCCACGTACCCCTCGGGCAGGATCCGCTCCCCGTTCCACACGCCGTCCTGCAGGTAGAGGTTTGCGAGCCGTGCCCAGTCGCGGACCGGCATGAAGGCCAGGCCCTGCCCCAGGAAGTTGCCATAAGGGTCCGTCTCGATCACCGCATCACGGATCCCGATCCTGTCGAACAGCGCCCGCTGAGGGAACGAGTGATAGTCCTCGCCGCGCCCCTCCACCGCGAGCCGCACGAGATAGCTCGCGAGGACCGGGTCGGTGTTGCGGTAGCGGCCGACCGTGTTCGGGGGCCACTGCTGCGGGCGGGTGGCCGCCCATTCGTAGGCGTTGCCCGTTCCCGTGTAGAGGTAGTAGTGGTCCGCGTACATGCTGTCGTCGTAGTCGGGATCGCCGGGAGCGTTGATCCGGAGGCCGCTCGACATCCTCATGATGTCGCCGATGCGGATCTCCTGCCGAGGATCTCCGGGCTCCTGCCACTCGGGGATCGGCGCCGGCTGCCACAGCTCGTAGGCCCCCTGCTCGATCAGGACGCCGATGAGCGTGCCGGTGAGGCTCTTCGTCATCGACCAGCTCTCGAGCGGGGTGTGGAGGTCGACCTCTTCTCCGTAGCGCTCGCCGAGAATCCGGCCTTTGTAGGTGACGATGAGCCCCAGCGTCCGGGCGTCGGGCCCTCCGAACCCCACATCGAGCGCCTGCTCGACCAACGCCATGTCGACCTCGGCGGGCCACGGGTCGTCCGGGAGGACGTCACCCATGGGCCACGGCGTCGTCTCGGCAGGCGGCAGATTACGCGCGACCCGACTCGGCGTGAAGTAGACGGAGTCCTCTCCGACCGGATGCGCCACGCACCCCTGGTCGCCGTAGCGCTTGGCCGAGCGGGTCACACCGTCAGGAAGGGTCAGCGAGACGAGCTGGCGATCGACGTCCACGATCGTGTCGACGACGTGGCCCCGCTGGTCGAAGGGCGAGATGAAGCCTCCGACGTTGGCGGCCGCGTCGGCCGGGTCGAGCCCGGTGACGAACACGCCCGAGCAGAGGATCTTCGCGAAGCCGGCCGTCTGGTGGTGGAGCGCCTCACCGGGCGGGGGCGCGTACTCGGTGTCGAGCTCGAGCGCGGCCGCACGCGCGATGACCTGTTCAGGAGACCCGTCGCTCGTGGGGACTTCTGGAACATCCGGCCCGCAGGCTACGAGCAAGACGAGTGCGAGGAGTCCGACTACCGGGCGCGAAAGCTGATCCATGGTGCCATCCTGGACTCGTGGTGGCCGTCCCCGTCCCCAACGTCCCCGTCGCGATGGCAGCGAACGTAGGGCGCGGGTTCCGGGCGGGCAAGAAACGCGG
>JBBDSN010000153.1:0-4554 GCA_040904885.1 Gemmatimonadota bacterium
TGGGTGCTGTCCCGAACCCCGCGCGTTGCTCAGCCCTCCTCGTCCGTAGATGGCCACACGGGCCCCCTTGGGCAGGGCGAAGATCACTTCGCCGTCGACCTTGAGCGTCCACGGCTCCAGAAGCTGATCCGGCGAAGCCCCGGCGAGCGCCTCGCGCGCCTCCGCGACCGATCGCGTCGAAGCGCTCGAGCAGCGCGTCGGTCGTCTCGGGAACGAACGGCTCGAAGGACGCGGTGTCGAAGTCCAGCTCCTCCGTGTTGAACGTCGTGGGCAGCCAGTCCGGGATGCTGCACAGGTGCACGGCCAGGTCGCGAAGCGAATCGGGCCCTGCGCGGCAGCAAGGCTGGAGTTTAACTTAGGCCGCCGCAAATTCTCCGGGTCCCCCACCTCCATGCCCATGACGCCGCGCCCCCCCTGGATCGTCCTGAAGTTCGGCGGCACGTCCGTGTCGACCGCACGAAGCTGGGAAACCATCGCCGGGATCGTCCGGACCAGGCTCTCGGAGGGCTTCCGACCCGTGGTGGTCCACTCGGCGCTCGCGGGCGTGACGAATCTGCTCGAGGCCCTTCCGGCTCACGCGCTCGAGGGGTCGCACGGCGCGGTGCTGGCGGAGCTCGAAGCCCGGCATGACGCGCTCGCCGCGGACCTGGACTTCCTGGCATCCGAGACGGTGGACCTGCTCGGTCCGGACCGCCGTGAGCTGCGGGAGCTCGCCGAAGGGATCGCGCTCCTGCGCGAGGTGACCCCGAGGACCCGGGCGCGCATCCTCGCGTTCGGGGAGCGGCTGGCCACACGCATCGGGGCGGCCTACCTGGAGCGCGCGGGTCTGGGCGGTACCTGGATCGACGTGCGCGACCTGCTGGTGAGCGTGGAGGGACGGGACGGCTCCGAGACGGCCGCCTACCTGTCGGCCGAGTGCGACGCGGGTCCGGAGCCGGCAGTCAGTGACCGCCTCTCGCAGCTCGAAGGGGTTCCGGTCACACAGGGCTTCACGGCTCGGAACCCAGAAGGAGAGACCGTGGTGTTGGGGCGCGGCGGATCCGACACGGCGGCGGCGTACGTCGCGGGTAAGCTGGAGGCCGCCCGGCTCGAGATCTGGACGGACGTGCCGGGCATGTTCACCGCCGATCCGCGCTCGGTGCCGTCCGCGAGGCTCCTCCGCCAGCTCGACTACCGCGAGGCCCAGGAGATCGCCACCACGGGCAGCAAGGTGCTGCACCCGAGGTGCATCCCCGCGCTGCGCGACCATGCGGTTCCGATCCATATCTACAGCACCCCCAACCCCGAGCTCGAGGGCACGGTCATTCGCCGCGGCGCGGCGGAGGGTCCCGCGCAGGTCAAGGCGATCTCGCGCAAGAAGGGAGTCGTGCTCGTCTCGATGGAAACGGTCGGGATGTGGCAGGAGGTCGGCTTCCTCGCCGAAGCGTTCGGTATCTTCCGCGACCTCGGGATCTCGATCGACCTGGTATCGACCTCGGAGACCAACGTCACCGTGTCGCTGGACGCCGAGGCGAACCTGCTCGAAGCCGAAGCCCTCGAGGCCCTGACGGAATCGCTCGGGAGGCTCTGCCGGGTGTCGATCATCCGCCCCTGCGCCGCCGTGAGCCTGGTGGGTCGCCGCATTCGGGCGCTCCTGCACCGGCTCGGTCCCGCGCTCGAGGTGTTCGAGCAGCAGCGGATCCACCTCGTCACGCAGGCCGCGAGTGACTTGAACCTCACCGTGGTCGTCGACGAAGATCAGGCGGACCGGCTCGTCCGGCTCCTGCACGCGCAGCTGATCGCCGAGGCCGGAAGCCCGGAGACCTTCGGTCCGAGCTGGGAACAGCTCCGACCCGGAGGGCCGGGCGCGGCACCGCGCGCGACGCGCTGGTGGGAGGAGAAGCGGGAAGCGCTCCTGGCGCGTCTGGGCGACGACGCGTGCGCGTACGTATACGACCTGGACACGGTCGAGACGCGGCTGCGCGCGCTGACCGGGCTGGACGGCGTCGACCGGGTGCTGTACGCGATGAAGGCCAACAACCACGAAGCCGTGCTCGACCGGGTGAGAGCCGCGGGCGTGGGCTTCGAATGCGTGTCTCCGGGCGAGATCGCACGGGTACGGGCGCGTTTTCCGGATCTGGACCCCACGGAGATCCTCTTCACGCCGAATTTCGCGCCTCGTGAAGAGTACTTCGACGCGCTCGAAGCGGGGGTGCGCACGACCCTCGACTCCATCGCGCCCCTACGTCTGTGGCCCGAGCTCTTTCGCGATCGGGAGATCTTCGTGCGCATCGACCCTGGCGTCGGAAAGGGGCACCACGAGAAGGTCCGCACCGCGGGCTCGCACGCGAAGTTTGGCGTCCCCCGGTTCGAGCTCGAGGAGTTCGCCCGGCTCGCCGCGCAAGCAGGCGCGCGGATCGTCGGACTGCACGCGCACTCGGGAAGCGGGATCCTCAGCCCGGATCATTGGGCCCAACTCGCGCATACGCTGTCGGAGGCCACTGGGCTCTTCCCGGAAGTCCGCGTCCTCGATGTCGGAGGCGGACTCGGCGTGCCCGAAAAGCCCGCCCAAGATCCGCTCGACCTGACCGAGCTCGGCCGAGGCCTCGCGGAGGTGCGCCACGCGCTGCCCGGCACCGAGATCTGGATCGAGCCCGGTCGCTTCGTCGTCGCCGAAGCGGGCGTGCTTCTGGCGCGGGTCAACCAGACCAAGGGGAAGGGCACGGTCCGTTACGTGGGGATCGCCACCGGCATGAACTCGCTGATCCGCCCCGCGCTCTACGGCGCCTATCACGAGATCGTCAACCTCTCCCGCATCGGCGACGAGCCGACCGAACGGGTCAGCGTGGTGGGTCCGATCTGCGAGACGGGCGACGTGCTCGGTCTCGATCGCCTGCTTCCGCCCACCGAGGAAGGCGACGTGCTCCTCATCGCCAACGCCGGAGCCTATGGGCACGTCATGTCGTCGCGCTACAACCTGCGCGAGCCGGCCCCGGAACGGACGCTGTAGGGAGCGCGTCCCCACAGCTGCCCGCGGCGTCGTCCCCCGGCGGTTCGCCGGGACGGCTCGTGGCCAGCCCCTACGGACCCCTCATGATGGGGTAGTCCGACCCCGGCTCGATCCACGTGTCGAGAAGCCCCCAGTTGGCGAACCCGTCCTCGGCCCGGGGCTCGAGCAGATGCACGGCGAGGCGCCCGAGCGGCTGCATCACGCGAACACGCACGGTGCCTTCGGGCATGGCCACGGTGGCCGCCCGCCACGCTCCCTGCAGTGTCCGTTCGACCCGGCCCTGGAAGGGCTGTGGGGCGGAATCCACCCCGGTGATCCCGAACGCCTCCCCTCCGACGAAGTTGGCGCCCTCGACCGGCTCGACCTCGACACCGTGCGCCCGCAGCCGCTCGACCAGATCCTCCATGCCGGGCGGCAGGTAGTACGCCTCGGGCGCCGTCACCGTCTCCGCGGCCGCGAACGATCCCCATTCATACATGGCGGTAGGCGTGACCACGTCCCGCCGCAGGTGCATCGGCGCACCCGAAAACGGATGATACACGGTGTCGACCGCACCCATGAGGATCTCGACGCGCTCCGCTGACCGCGCGAGCTCCGAGCGGATCGCGACCTCCGTCCCGACGACCCGCAGGGTGTCGGCGTCCTCGACCGCGCCGCGCACCACCGAGGCGTTCCGGTGTGCGAACCCGAGGATCTCCTCGACGAAGACCCGCGTGGCCTCCACCCTGTCCTCCAGGGTCAAGTACGCGTAAGCCTCGCTGAGGATCGCCAGACGGTTCCTGAGCCCCAGGTAGTTGGTCCCGAAACGGGGGCGGGCATCGAACGTCGCCCATCCCGGCTCCTCGCCATCACCCGGCGACATGACGTTCCCGTAGTAGTAGAAATGCCAACCGGTGCGGTCGAAGACCCGCTCCGACATCTCCGGGAGCCAGCGGTTGCGCAACAGCTCGGTGAGCGGCGCCGGCGTGTCGGGATGGAGCGGAGGGCTGTAGGTCAGGTGATACGCGTGCCGGGTGCCATTGGTCGTGTGCAGATCCACACCCACGTGCGGGTCGTATGCGGTGAGCATCCGCGCGAGCGACCGTGCCTCGGGAGCGTCGAGCTTCATGTGATCCCGGTTCAGGTCCAGGCCCTGCGCGTTGGGGCGCTGCCCCATGCCGCCGATGGGACCATGTTGGAGCGGCCGGTTGGTCAGCGCGACCCGCTCGTTCCCGTCGGCGTTGTAGATCGGCGCCACCAGCAGGACGAGCGAATCGAGCAGCGCGTCGTGCCGGCCCTCGGAGACCTCCCGGAGCAGCATCTGCAGCGACTCCTTTCCCGGCACCTCTCCGCCGTGGATGTTGCCCTGCAGGTACACGCGCAGCTTACCGGTCGCGCGGACCGACTCGGGTGTCGCATCGGGTGCGCCCACGACGACGAGCGGGAGAGCCCGGCCCTCGTTCGTGTATCCGAAGTTCGTCAGGTGCATGCGCGCATCGCGTGCGGTCACCTCCCGCACGAACGCCACGACGTCGTCGTAACGGCTGGTCTCGACGTACGCCGTAGCCTCGGCGCGGGTCAGTAGG
>JBBDSN010000153.1:4654-13443 GCA_040904885.1 Gemmatimonadota bacterium
GTCGTCGTAACGGCTGGTCTCGACGTACGCCGTAGCCTCGGCGCGGGTCAGTAGGAGTTCCCCGTCGCTTCCGGACCCCGGCCCACAGGAAGCCAGCGCGACGAGACCCGCGAGCAACGCCTTCTTCACGCGTCCACCTCCATCGTTTCGTGCTCCATCGCTTCGTGCTCCATCGCTTCGAGCTCCATCGTTTCGAGGGACCGCAGGAGCATCAGGAGCACGCCGACCAGCAGGAAGCCCATTCCGGCCATCACGGGAATCGAGACGAAGCCGAACACCGCAAGGTAGCGACCCGTGCACGTCGCCCCCGCGCTGCACACCCCGACATCGAGACTCGGTTGGAGCTGGATCGTGACGTGGTAGATCGCGATCAGCAGGCCCACGACGGACAGCGGCATCGCATAGCGCCACACCGACGCGTCGTCACGCAGGGCGGCCACACCCAACACGATCACCAGCGGGTACATCGCGATGCGCTGGTACCAGCAAAGCACGCACGGCACGAACCCCACCACCTCCGAGAGATACAGGCTTCCCAGGGACGCGACGAGCGCCACGACCCACGCCCATGCGATGGGGTGTCTGGCCCGACCGGCGAACGCCTGGACGAGGGACGCGCGCCCCGCAGGGTGCAGCAAGGTCGCCCCGAGCGCGAGGGCGAGCGCTCCGGCCAGAAGCGAAGCCCCGGCCAGGAGCGTGATGAGGGTCGCGTAGAGGGTCAAGAAGCGTCAGCGCCGGTTCGAGGTGCCGGGGACCGTCGGGCCGGTCCGGCCGGGTGCCAGCGAGTCGGGGGTCACCCCTTCCACCGGCATGATGTCCACGTTCGTCCGATCGAGACGCGCGCCGTAGCGTTCTGCCACCAGCCGCTCGCCCTGTCGCGCGTAGTCGACGGACTCGGCTAGAACTTTCGCCGTCTCTTGCGACGCGTGGAAGCCCCGCGACCCTTCCGAGTAGATGAAGTCGAGGCGCCACTGCGCACGTCGCTGCATGTCCAGCGCCTCCGCCAGGTCGGCGTCGGTCGCACCGAGGTCGCGCGCCGCGGCGAGCACCGTGATCAGGTCCACCAGGGCGTCCGATGCGCGGTCGATCAGGTCGTCGGCGCATGACACGCCCGCCGCCGCGTGCACGCCCTGGTTCCAGAGCTCGAACTCGGGATGCTGGGCCTTGAGCATGCCGCCCCCGGTCGTGCCGTGGGTCCAGTCGTCGAAGCCGATGTTCTCATAGTAGGCTTCGATCTCGTGGGCCCGGAGACCGTCCGACCATGGATACGTGACGGCCTTGTTGTTGTCCGGATCGAAATAGTACTCGACGTGGCACTGGCCGCACACGAAGGTCCGCATCTCCTGCCGGGTCGCATCCTGGTTCACGTCGTAGTCCTCGACGCCCTGGGACGCCTTGAGCGCACGAATTCCGACCATGAACGCCGGGCGTGTGACACGCAGCTCCATGGTCCCGGGCGTGTGGCAGTCCACGCAGCTCAACGGGTGCTCGACCAGCGGCCGGCCGTCGTCGTCGGTCATGAACCGCGCCTCGTCCCAGGCCATGCCGCTCGCCTCGACGAAGCCCGCCATCGCGTCTCCGTCCCCGAGGTACCGGTAGAGCGGGCCGACGGACGCGTGGCAGTGCAGGCACGCCCCGGGCTGCTCCCTCTGGAGGATGCGCTGGGTGTGATCCTGGTCGTGCAGGCTGAACGCGTGACCCCGGGATTCCCGGTAGTCGATCGAGAACGCGTACCCCGACCACATGGCGCGCAGCCAGGGATCGTCGAACTGGTCGCGCATGATGTGACACTGGATACACGCGGTCGGGTCGTCGGACAGGTAGGCCGTCCCTTCACCGTACTGCACGGTCGCGAGTCCGAGCGTCCCGGTGAAGCCCACCACACCCGCCAACACGAGGAGAAGCAGCGTGGTGTGGGTTCCCGAAGGCATCGGATGGGCAACTCGGTGGATCGGGGAGTAACGTCCGGGTGCGTATGCGCCGAAGCGCGATGACATATAGCATAACCAGCCCCGGGACCGCACCTTCAGGATAAGGACCCTGCCCCCCGAATCGCCACCCGCGCCCGGACACCACCGATCCCGACCGACCGCGAAGACGCCCCGCCTCCCCTCGGCGCGCCCCGAGACACCGTGATGGCCCCGGAGTCCGTGACCGTCCTGATCGTCGACGACGACCGCGAAGATGCGGAGCTCGTCGAGGACCTTCTCGCGGACGCTTCGACCTCCGTCTTCAAGATCTTCTGGGTCCCGACGTACGAGGAGGGCTTGGCGGCGATCGGGGGTCCCGAGATCGACGTTTGCCTCGTCGACTCTCGGCTCGGGGCGCGTACCGGTCTGGACTTTCTCGAGGAAGCGGGGGTGCGTGCGAGTGACGTGCCGGTCGTCATGCTTACGGACGAGGGGTCGACCGACCTCGACCGCGAGGCGATGCGGGCCGGAGCCGCCGATTACCTGCCGAAAGCGGATCTGACCACGCCGCTGCTGGAGCGTGCGATCGGGCACGCGCTGGAACGGGCGCGCCGGGTCCGGGACGAGGCGCACATCCGCTTCCAGGCCGACCTGCTCGACGCGGTTGGCCAGGCGGTGATCGCCACGGACGTGGAGGGCCACGTCACGTACTGGAACCAGGCCGCCGAGCGGATCTACGGATGGAGCGGTGAAGAGGCGGTGGGACGAAGCATTCTCGAGCTGACCCCCACCGAAACCAGTCGCGTCGAGGCGGAGAGGGTCATGACGGTCCTTCGCGGCGGCGGCACGTGGAGCGGCGAGTTCGAGGTGCGGCGCCGTGACGGCACGGAATTCCTGGCGCTGGTCACGAATGCGCCGATCCACGACGCTTCCGGAGACTTCGTCGGAATCGTGGGCGTCTCCTCGGACGTCTCGAAACGCAAGGCCACGGAGGACGCGTTGCGGGAGCGCGTCAAGGAGCTGCGCACGCTGCATGCCACCGGGCAGCTCCTGAACCGCAAGGACCTTTCGATTCGTGAGCGGCTGGAGCGCATCGTGCACGAGATTCCGTCGGGCTGGACCGTGCCCGAGGCGACCGAGGCGCGGCTCACCCTGGGCGGGAGGACCTTCGCCACGCCGGACTTCCGCGAGACGTCCTGGATGCTCACCGCGCCGGTCCCGTTCGGTGCGGCCGGGGAGACCGGCCTGCTCGAGGTCGCGCTGACACGAGAGCGCGCCGCCCGCGACGGAGTCCCTTTCCTCAAGGAGGAGAAGGAGCTCATCGACCACCTCGGCCTCCTGATCGGGGAAACCGTCGCCCGCGAGCGTGCGACGCAGCTGCTCTCCCAGACCCTCTCGAGCCTGGAAGAGGCGGTGGTCATCCTGGATTCCGCCGGAAGTGAGCGCCGTGTCCGTTACGTCAATCCCGCGGGCGAGCGCATGTTCGGCTACACCTGGGACGAGTTCGTCGGAGACACGCCGGAGAAGGCGCACCTGGACCCGGCCTCGTTCGAGCGATTCGGAAGCATGGCCATGGCCGCCCTCGACGAGGGGAAGACGTTTCGGGGAACGTTCACGCTGCGCCGTAAGAACGGGACCCTCTTCGAAGCCGAGCAGACGGTCTCCTTGCTCGACCCCCAGCGCGGCATCGAGGGTGGCATCGTGACCGCGGTGCGGGACGTCACGCGACAGGTCCGGACAGAAGCGGCGCTGCGGGAGAGCGAGGAGCGGTTCCGGCAGATCGCGGAGCATATCGACGCCGTGTTCTGGATCACTCCACCCGATAAGTCACGCATGGAGTACGTCAGCCCGGCGTATACCAAGGTCTGGGGGCGGTCGCCCGAAGCGCTCTACCGGGACCCGGCCACCTGGCTCGAGGCGGTCCTGCCCGAAGACCGCGCTCGCGTGCAACAGGCGGCCACCCAGCAAGGCGAGGGCGGATACGACGAGACCTACCGGATCCAACGCCCGGACGGCGATGTCCGCTGGATCCACGACCGTGCGTTCACGGTCACCGACGAGGAGGGCACGGTCACCCGTATCGTCGGCGTGGCGGAGGACATCACCGACCGGCGCCTCGCCGAAGAGCGGTTCCGCGTGCTCGGCGAGGAGATGGCCGATGTCATCATCGTGATCGCCCCCGACGGCACGGTCCTCTTCACGAGCCCTTCCGTGGAGTCGCTGACGGGGTATTCGCACCGGGCGTTCCTCGGCATGAACGCCCTCGACATCATCCATCCCGAAGACCGGAACCGCGTCACCGACGTCCTGACTGCTGTCGCGGGCGCGCCCGAGGAAAACGTCCGGGTCGAGCACCGGGTCATGAGGCAGGACGGTCAGATGCGCGAAGTCGAGTCGGTCGCGCGCAATCTCCTGCTGCACCCGGCCGTGCGTGGCATCGTGGTGACCACGCGCGACGTGAGCGAGCGACTCGTCCTCGAACGCCGGGTACGCCAGGGCCAGAAGATGGAGGCCATCGGCCGGCTCGCTGGCGGCATCGCGCACGACTTCAACAACATCCTCACGGTCATCCGCTCCGAGACCGAGTTGCTGCTCCTGGAGAATCCCAGCAACCCGATGGCCGACGACCTCGAAGCCATCCGCTCGGCGGCCGACCGGGCCGCGGTGCTGACGAGCCAGCTTCTCGCGTTCAGCCGGGAGCAGGTGCTGCGGCCCCGGCTCGTGGAGCTCGGTGCGGTCGTGCGTGGCTTCGCTTCCATGATCGAGCGGGTCGCGGGCGAGCACTCGAGCGTGCGCTACGACCTCCCCGAAGGCCTCGACCCGGTGCACGTCGACCCGGACCAGCTCGAGCAGGTCGTCATGAACCTCGTCGCGAACGCGAGGGATGCGATGTCCCAGGGAGGCGTTCTCTCGATCTCCACGGCCGTGGAGGATCTGACCGTCGACGACCTCGACAATCTGCCCGGCCTCACCCCCGGACGCTACGCGGTGCTCCGGGTGGCCGATACCGGAACCGGGATGAGCCCCGAGACCACCCGGCGCATCTTCGATCCGTTCTTCACCACGAAGCCGACGGGAAAGGGCACCGGCCTGGGGCTCGCGATGGCCTACGGCTTCATGAAACAGAGCGGCGGGGGCATCCACGTGGACACGGAGGTCGGGAAGGGCGCGACCTTCCACCTGCGCTTCCCCGTCATGGCACGGAAGAGGGAAGCGGTCATCGCCGAACCGGACGAGCCCGTCACCGGTGTGGTGCTGCTCGTGGAAGACGACCCGAGCGTGCGCAATGTCACCGAACGCGTGCTCGAGCGGGGCGGCTTCAAGGTGCACGCCACGGACAGTGCGCAGCAGGCGCTGGAGCTCCTCGAGTCCGGCCAGCCGATCGATCTAGTCCTGACGGACCTGTCGCTCCCGGGAGAGAGCGGCCACGTGGTCGCGCGTCGAGCACGTGAGCACGAACCGGAGCTGCCGGTGCTGGTCATGTCGGGACAGCTCGAAGACACGGCGGGCGATGGAGAGGCACTTCCCGACGGCACGACCTATCTGCAGAAGCCGTTCACCCGGGATCAGCTCCTCGAGGCGGTACGCGCCGCGCTCGGGCGGCGCACACGCTGACCTCCATGTAAAACGCCCGGATGCTTCAGACGGCCTCGGGGGTCTTCAACGCCTCGAGCGACCGCTCGACCTGCTCCCACTCGGCCATGAGCTTCTCGACTCGTGCCTGCGCTTCGTCCCGCTCGTGTTCGAGCGCGGCGATCTCGTCGGAAGGCGTCTCTTCGTAGTAACCGGGTCGACAGAAGGCCTGGTCGATCTCGCCGACGCGGGCCTCCGAGACCTCGATCGCTTCGGTCAGCTCGTCGCGCCGCCGCTCGAGCCGGCCACGCTCCACCTTCGGGTCGACCCTGGGCTTCGAGGGTTGGCCCGAACCCGGCGCGCCACGCCCGCGCTCGCCTCCCTTCGACCCGCCGCCCGCACCGCGGCGCTCCCGCTCTTCCTTCTTTGCTTTCAGGACGACATGATCGGCGTCGAGGTGGTCGTCGCCACACGCCTGCACGTACTCGTCGTACGTCCCCTGGTAGTCGCGGATGCCGTCGGCGCGGATCTCCACCACGCGGGTGGCCAGCTGGCCGACGAACCACCGGTCGTGCGAGACGAGAATGAGCGTGCCCTCGTATTGCTGCAGCCCCTGCACGAGAGCCTCGATGGATTCGAGGTCGAGGTGGTTGGTGGGCTCGTCGAGCACCAACACGTTCGGCCGCTCGAGCGCGAGCCGCGCGAAGACCAGACGTGCCGCTTCCCCACCGGAGAGCGCGCTCAGCCGCTTCTCACCGTCGTCGCCCGAGAAGAGCATGAGGCCCATGTGCCCACGCACGAATCCACGGTCACGGTCGGGACAGAAGTCCCAGAGCCAGGCCTCCGCCGTCCGCTCCGACTCTTCGACCTGCTCGCGGTGGTCCTGGGCGAAGTACCCGGGATGCGTCTCGTAACCCCATTCGACCTCACCCGCGTCGGCCTCGAGCTGTCCCATCACGATCTTGAGCAGCGTGGACTTCCCGATCCCGTTGGGGCCCATGATCACGAGCCGGTCTCCACGCCGCACGAGGAGATCGACGCCGTGCAGCACTTCGTTGTCTCCGAACGATTTGCGGATCCCCGAGACCTTCAGGACGTCGCGTCCGCTGGGCCGCTTCTGCTCGAATCGGAACTTCGGGTAGCGCCTCGAGCTTCCGGGCAACTCCTCCAGCTCGTCGGCCTTCTTCTCGATCATGCGCAGCTTGCTCTGCGCCTGACGGGCCTTGCTCGCCTTCGCCTTGAATCGGTCCACGAACTTCTGGTGGTGCGCGATCTCCTTCTCTCGGCCCTCGATCTCCTTCTCCCGCCGCTCCCGGTCCTCCCTCTTCTGCTTCACAAACGCCGTGTAGTTGCCCTTGTAGAGCGTGACCGTCTCGTAGTCCACGTCGAGAATGTGGGTCGAGACCGTGTCGAGGAAGCGATGGTCGTGCGAGATGACGACCACCGGTCCCTGAAAGCCCTGCAGGAACTTCTCCAGCCACCGGATCGACAGGATGTCGAGGTGGTTGGTCGGCTCGTCGAGAAGGAGGACGTCGGGATTGCTGGCGAGCACCTGAGCGAGGAGCACACGGAGCTTGAAGCCACCGGACAACGTCGAGAGCGGGTCGCGGTGGACCTCCTCCGGCAAGCCCAATCCTTCGAGGATGGCGGCGGCCCGGGCCTCCGCGGTGTAACCGTCGTAGCGCTGGACGGTCTCCTCCAACTCCGAGAAGCGCTCGGCGTCGAAGTGATCGCCGGCGTTCGCCAGGATCTTCTCCTTCTCGACCATCGCCTCCCACAGCTCCGGATTGCCCATGAGCGCCACGCCCAGGACCTCCTGGTTCTCGTAGAGGAACTGGTCCTGCCGCAGCACACCCAGGCGCAGCGATTTCGGGATGGATACCTGGCCCCGGGTCGCCTCCTCCTCACCGGTGAGAATGCCGAGCAGGGTCGTCTTCCCCGACCCGTTGGCACCGACCAGCCCGTAGCGGTCGCCGGGGTTCAACTGGAACGAGGCGTCACGGAACAGGGTCCGGTCGCCGAAGGTCTTCTCTAGATTCGATACGGATATCATGGCGGCGGAATCTAGCGAAATCCCGCCCGAGCGCTAAGCGCCCGGCAGGCGGTCCCGGGCGATCGACAGCCAGACGATCACGCGGCGCGCCGGGTCGTCGGGTAACGTCACGTAGTGGATATGCATGCGCTGACGCTCGTCGGACTCCTCGAGCTGGCGAACCGCGAAGAGGATGTCGTCCCGGCTCATGACACTCCCGTGCGGAATGGGTGTCGAGGCGGAATCGGGATCGAGCTCCCCCCGCTGCTGCACCGTGTCGCTGAGGATCTCGAGGGCCATGTGGACGCCGTCGTCGGTTCGGATCACGAGGCCGTCCGGAATGCGCTCGACCAACGTTCCGACGATGGAATCCGTGGCCAACTCCGACGGTTCGGCCTGGGCCTGGACCGGGTCGGCCGTCGACATCACGAGCAGTGCGGCAACCCCGATCGATGCGAGTCGTCTCTTCATGGTTCCTCCTATGAGGGGGTGAGTCACCTGCCCTCACTCCATGCAAGAAGCGCACCATCAACAACTTACGGATACCGGAAGTCAGTCGTCCGTGAGGCCGTGGTATGCTCTCCGCCAGTAGAGGAGCGGTCGGTCCCCTTCACCGGGGACGATCCGCCCGACCCTGGCCACCACGAGCCGACTTCCACCGTCCGTCGCGTGGATCGCAACAACCCGGCACTCCAGCGCGGCAATCGCGTCGGGGATCGTCGGGACCCCTTCCGCTGCCCAAGGCATGGGTCCGACCGGGAAGGAGTCCGCGAAGATCTTTCCCCACCGTTGCTGGTCCTCGGCCAGCAAGCTGATCCCGAGGGCCCCTCCCTCCCGCACGAACGGTAGGACCTGCGCGTTCGGGTTGAGGGAGACCACGACCTCGGGGGGTTCCAGGGACACGGGTGCGAAGGAGCTCACGGTCGTGGCACGCACACGTCCGTCGCCGGGGTCCCGGATCGCGACGACGGTGACCGTCGACGCCCAGTTGGCCATCGCCTCGCGGAACGCCTCGCCGACGACTGCGGACGCGCCGGCCTCCTTACCGGTTGGGGTGGTGATGGTCCTCTCCTCCCTGATGCACTTCGCGGATGTGGTCCCTCAGAAGGTCCCGCCCGAAGTCGCCCTCGAACTCCCGCCACACCGAGTGGATATGGTTGGCGCCGTTCTGGGTGTTGTCGTACTCGATCAGAAAGGTCGGGCCCTGCACCCGGTAGTAGTGCGACGCATAGACCTCGATGAGCCCCATGAGGAGCGTGCGCTGCTGCGCGGAC
>JBBDSN010000153.1:13543-25809 GCA_040904885.1 Gemmatimonadota bacterium
GTGCGACGCATAGACCTCGATGAGCCCCATGAGGAGCGTGCGCTGCTGCGCGGACAGCCGTCCGGCCCGGATCCCGGCCGGAGACAACCGCGAGATCTCGAGCTCCGCCGCGGTCACGATATCCCGTGGCGCCACGTCGGAGAGGATCGCCGCCTGACGTTGATCGGTCTCCAGGGACATGAGCAGCGCTCTTGCGGCGTCCTCCTCGGCCGCGAGCGGCCGCAAGCCGCGGCGTGAACCCTCCCGTACCTCCGCCGGGTTGGCTCCGAAGAAGGTCGGCGAGCTCGCCACCGCCGCCCCGCGCACGATCGTGAAGTGGAGCGAGAGATGGTGACCCTCGAACCGCCACCCCCACGTTCCCGAGCTCGACGGCGTGCCGAACACCGACAGGAGGTACTCGTCGGGATCGCGGGCCAGTCGCCGGTCGGGCCCCTCGAGGTCGCGCAGGATGCCCTCCAGCTCGATGATCTGCTGGGTCGTGAGGAAGCCCCTGGCGCTGAGTCCGGCACGGAGGAGGTCTTCCGCCCGCTGCTTCTGCGCAGCGTCCATGTCCCGCAGACGGAGTCCCTGACGGGGGAACGACTCGATGGGGATGAAGTGGAACCGGAGCCGTTCGTCGGAATCGAAAGCGAACGTCGCCTCGGCTCGTCGCTCTGCCGGGAGCGCAGCCAGGAACGCCGTCGCCGCCTCGGCCATGCGGGCCACGTCGCGCGCGGACTCGGGGTGGGCGCCGGGTGCGGACACCCCGACCAGGGTGAGCGCGACCAGAAAGGTGATCTCCGGACGCGCGGTGAGCAGTCGTCTCATGGGCGGATCCTCCTCGTGTGCGTCAGCCGCGGGCCACAGCCCCCGCACTCCACCATGACGCTCGGAAACCCCGGGAGCAAGCGTCCGGCGGTCGCGCTCAGTGACGACGGCGCCACGCCCAGGCGTAAACCACGGCGTTGCCGAGTAGCAGCGCGACGCCCATCCCGATCTGCATGGCGTGGGTAAGCCCCGGCGGATAGATGACCGGGACGAGGTAGTGCTCGATGAAGCCTGTCTCGAAACCCGAATCTCCGGCGAGGCGCCGCAACCGGTTCTCGAGCGGGGTCAGCGGACAGATCCCCCCGGAGAACTCGATCCAGGCTCCCCATGCCAGGACCGGAATGTGGAATAGAGCCGCCCGTGGCCACCGGAGCACCAGCAGCCCACCGAAGATGACGAAGGCGAGGAAGGTGAGATGCCCGACCAGAACGAGGTCCGCCAACAGGGCGTAGGGCACGGCGAAACCGGCGGCCCTTACTGGGTACGACGGCGCCGGAGAACCGAACGCAACCGCAGAAAGAACCGCGGCGGGTCGAGCGGCTTCACGACGTAGTCGTCGGCGCCAGCCTCGAACAGGCTCATTTCGATGTTACGGTCTTCGGAGCTCGTGAGCATGATCACCGGGAGGTGGTCGAGGCCGGGCTTCTGGCGGATCGCCTGCAACACCTTGAGTCCGTTCATCGGATGCATGTAGTAGTCGAGCGATACCGCCTGGATGCTCGCATCCTCGGCAAGCAGCGCGAGCGCCTCGGGACCGGTCGAAGCCGCCGTGACCCGGAACCCCTTCCCGGCGAGAAACGACTCCAGGAGCGTCGCAGTCTCTGGATCGTCGTCCACCACGAGAACGTGCGTGCGCTCGTTTTCGGCCTCCTGGCCGGCGACATCTCCCCCGCGACCGGTTGCTTCCTGCGACCGGTCCGTGGCGGCTCGAGGCTGTCCGGATCCGATATAGGCATGCGCCAGCGCCTCACGGATCGAATCCGGGGCCGCGAGCTCGAAGCGCACGGCGCGGGTCGCAAGCCTGGAGATCTCCCGCTCGGCGTCGACATCGTGCGGATCGGAGGTCGCCAGATCGAGCGTGCGATCCGTATACCTCAAGGGCAGCACGTGATACTTCACGGCGATGATCCCGGGCAGGAGACGCGTCGCGTACTGCTCGGCCGAGGCCAGGTCCGCGACCCTCATGAGGTACCGGTCCGCCAACTGTTCAGTCAGTTCGGCGTCCGATTTACCCGTGACCTCGCGAACCCTCGCCCACACATCGGAAACTTTCTCACCGGAGTGGGCCTCGAGCTCGGTCGCTCCCGGCAGCTCGAGCGCGCGCGCCACCGCGGCCAGCCAATGGGGGTTCGGGGTCGTCACCCGTCAGCCGTCCGATTCAAGATGCGACGCGCCGGGAAAGAACTTCGCGCCAGCCTCCTCGAGAATGGCTCGGGCCTTCTCGGCTCGTTCTCCAGTCGCATGCACGCCGACCCAGACCGCCCCTTCCTTGATGTGAGCAGCATGGAAATCGGCCTCTTCCCTTACGATGCCGAGGCCGACGAGCCACCCGGTCACGACACCGAACGCACCCAGGGCCAAAGCGCCCTTGAGCGCGGCAACCACCGGGCCGGCGGCGACGAGCGCTGCGGGTCCCGCGAGAAGACCCGCCGCCACCATTCCAGCTCCAGCGGCTCCCAGCACCACGCCGATGCCGCCGCCGAGGCGTGCGCCCTCGATGATCTCGAGCTCATCCCGAAGCCGTACGTCTTCGTGTTCCAGCGTCCATTCGTCCGTCAAGACCACGGAAATGTCGTCCTCTGGCTCGAAGTGGGACTCCACGAGCGCCGCCAATGCCCTCGCTGCACTCTCCTGGTCCTCGAAGACCCCGGCCACAATCCCCCGGGGGTCACTTGTAAAGTCGGCCACATGCCTCTCCGAGTTGAATACTCACTGCCACCTTCCGAACATCGCGAACGACGCGCATACGCGCTATGCTGACCCGAGACGACCCCTATCGCATTCTACGCCACCATCCCTGGAGACAAAGCCATGGACCGTCGCGACTTCGTGAGATCCACCGCCGCGGGCGTCGCGCTCGCTTCCCTGTCCCGGCCAGTGGAGGCCGCCCCCGTCGACGCGCCCTTCGTTCGTGCCAGCCGCGTCGCCCGACCCTTGTGCGTGGCCGATGTGAGCGCGATCCGGTACACGAACGGTGGGCCGGAGAGTGCGATCGAGCGGGCGTTCCGCGGGATCACCGAAGGGGAAGACGTCATGGACGCTCTCGTGGCCGGGGCGAACATCCCGGAGCTCGATCCGGAGGAGACGGGCATCGGGTACGGTGGACTTCCGAACGGCGAAGGCGTCGTACAACTCGACTCGTGCGTGATGCACGGTCCTCGCAAGTGGGCCGGCGGCGTCGCGTCGATCGAAGGTGTACGCACCCCGTCGTCCGTGGCCAAGGCCGTCGCCGAGCTCACGGACCACCACCTGCTCGTCGGTCCGGGAGCGAGGGAATTCGCCCGGGCCCTCGGATTCACCATCGAGGACGATCTCAACACCGAGCGCTCCCGCGCGCTCTGGTTGGAGTGGCGCCGGCGGGTCGATCCGAGCCGGTGGCTGGACCCGGAAGAGCGCAGGCGCGGAACCAGCCCGGCCGGCGAGGAGACGGATCCCGACGTCATCGGGCGCCCCCCGGGTCCGGGGTACGGCGAAGCGGGGCTCGCCGCCGGACTCTCCATGGTCGACGACGGGCTCATTCCGGAGCACTCGTTCTGGGGGACGACCTCCATCGAGGGGATCAACGCCACCGGAGATATCTGCGGCGTGACCACCACCAGCGGGCTGGCGTGGAAGATTCCCGGGCGGGTCGGCGACTCGCCGCTCCTCGGGGCGGGCCAGTACGTCGACAACGACGTGGGCGCGGCCGGCTCGACCGGCCGTGGAGAAGCCAACATCTATTCGTGCGCCGCGTTCCTCATCGTGGAGAACATGCGCCAGGGCATGAGCCCGAAGGACGCGGGGATGGCCGCCCTTCGGCGGATCCAGGCGAACACCATCGAGTCACGGCTCTTGAACGAGCGCGGCCTCCCGAACTTCGACGTCCGCTTCTTCATCCTCGACCGCGCGGGCAACTACGCCGGCGTGGCGCTCTACGGTGCGGGTGAGTCGAACTTCGCCGTGTGCGACGAGAACGGCGCGAGGGAAGAGGCGTTGGAAGGGCTTCTGGAAGGGGCACCCAGAGGCTGAAGGAGGAAGGCGGGTCCCGCGTTGAAGCCCGATCCACGCGGTGCCCGCCTCACAGTCGGCGACCTGTCAACGCCTCCGGCGGGCCGCCTTCTCCGCCGCCTCTTGGATGGCGGTGCGCAGCCTCGGCCACACGTAGGTCGCGCGGTCGAGGAAGGCGGCACGCTCCTGATCGCGGTCCTCGAGGTAGGCCCAAGCGGCCCGCCCGCCTTTCTGGCGATTACACTCCAAGCAGGCCGTCACCAGGTTGCCCGGACTGTTGTCCCCACCGCGCATCCTCGGCTCCACGTGGTCGACGCTCAGCTCGACGTCCGGGTCCAGGCGCCCGCAGTAGACGCAACGGTACCCGTCCCGCGCGAAGACCTCGTCTCGATCCATCCGGTATCCGGAAGCAGGTGGCGAAGCCGCCGTGCCTTACCGCCCGATCAGCCCCGTGGGGAAGGCGACCATGCTCTCGTTCCCATCCCGCCCGACGGCCACGACGCCGAACAGATAGTTGTCGATGACGAGGTTCTCCATCGTGACCTCGGTCACGTCTCCGACCCAGCGGGACCACCGCCACTGTGGGTCGGTCGTGAGACGCCAGTAGACCTTGTAGCCGGCCAGGTTCGGGTCCTGAACCGGATCCCAGGAGAGCGTCGTGCTTGCCCGGACCGCGCCACCGATGCGCACGCTCTCCGGAGCCGGCGGCCCCCAAGCGAGTGCGGCCAGCACGGCCGCGTTGAGGCTGCTCATCTTCGCGGCGAAGGCGAAATCGACGCCGTCGATCACGTCGCCGTACTCGCGCCCGTTCTCGACACGGATGTCCTGGTGCTGCCGGTCGTAGTGCTCGTGGGCTTCCATGATCCTCACGCCCGGGAAGCCGGCATCGTTGAACGGCCGGTGGTGCCCCCCGCGTCCGAAGCGGTCGAGGCGATAGATCATCATCGCGTCGAGGTTCGGGAAGAACCGCTCCGCGATCCGGTCGACGTAGCGCGCGATCTGGCGTGACGGCCCGTCGACCTCCCCGCCGTAGACACGGTAGTTCCATCCATCCGGCTCGTAGCCGTCGACCGGTGTGGGCTCGCTGAACACGCGGAACACCGTGTTGTCGATCACCCCGTCGATTCCAGCGATGTTGCCGATCATGTCGTTGTTGATGACCGCGTCGATCTCCCAGCCCTCCTCGCGTGCCGTCGCGGCCAGGTACTGGCCGCCCCAAAGCCCCTGCTCCTCACCGGAGAGGCCTACGAATGCGACGCTCGTCGGGAAGCTGTGCTGCGAGAGGATCCGTGCCGCTTCGATGGTGCCCACCATGCCCGAGGCGTTGTCGTTGGCGCCGGGGGCGTCGGTCACGCCATCCGATCCGTCGGACGCCCGCGAATCGATGTCGCCGGACATGATGACGTACCGGTTCGGGTGCTCCGTTCCACGCAGAACGGCGACGACGTTCACGATCTCCACGTCCTCGGTGATCCGTCCTTGCGCCTCCATGAAGGTACGGTGGTAGAACACCTCGAGGCATCCCCCGCACGCGGCACTGATGCGGTCGAATTCGTCCTTGATCCAGCGGCGGGCGGCGCCGATGCCGCGCGTGGTCGAAACCGTGTCCGACAGCGTGTTCCGGGTGCCGAAGCCCGCGAGGGTCCGGATGTCGGACTCCACCCGCTCCACGGAAGCGGCCTCGGCGATGTCGTAGAGGCGCGGATCGAGCTCCGGCGGGGGAGCGTCCATCGTCTGCCCGAAGAGGCCGGCCGGCATCACGGCCATTGCACCCAGCCATCCACTGATGCGTATCCAGTTGCGTCTCGTCACGTCCATGACTCCTCGTTCGGGCGCCCGCGTGGGGCGCCGGATGATGTGCGGGGGACCTCCAAGATGGAACGGAGATCGCCGGACGTCACCCCGAGCCGCTCCCGAACCGTGGACCGCACGTCGTCGCCGAGTGCCGGGGCGCGTTTCGGTCGGAGGCGCGGGCGGAGAGACGGTTCCCCGCCAGCAACCTCCGTGCGGCAGGGGTCCTTGTATGTGAAGGCCGATCCGTATCCGCTCAGGAGTACCGCCGATGTCATTGATTGGGCAATCCCTCCGAACCCTGCTCGTGCTCGTCGCGGCGCTCCCCCTCGCGGCGGTCGCACAGTCGAGCCAGGCGCAGCCGGTCGACGAGGAGTACACCCGCCTCATCGCCGAGCACCTCCAGGACGACCGCATCACGACCGAGCTGGTCGACCACCTGCCGGCCTCCGAGACGGTACCCACCCCGCTCGACTTCCACGGCCGCATCGTGGGCACGCCGGGTGAAATCACCTACGCGGCCGACATCCATCGATACATGCGGGCGATCGCCGACGCTTCGCCCCGTGCGATGGTCTGGAGCATCGGCGAGTCCGAAGAAGGCCGCGAGATGATCCTCATGGCCATCGGCGACGAAGAGACGATCGCGAACCTCGACGCCTACCAGGGCTATCTGCAGGAGCTCACCGACCCACGCGTGACGTCCGAGCAGCGGGCCACAGAGCTCATCGAGCGGACCGCGAAGCCGATCTATTGGCTCACGAGCGGCATCCATTCGCCCGAGAACGGCGGACCCGAGATGCTTCAGGAGCTCGCGTACCGACTGGTCGTCCAGGAGTCGGACTTCATCCGGGACATCCGCGAGAACGTGATCACCTTCATCACCCCGGTCATCGAGCCGGACGGTCGCGAGAAGCAGGTCGATACGTACTACTTCAACAAGGATCGGCCGGAGGGCGAGGCGCGGCTGCCGCTCATGTACTGGGGGCAGTATGTCGCGCACGACAACAACCGTGACGCCATGGGGCAGATGCTCGCACTCACGCAGAACGTGAACCGCGTGCAGCTCGAATGGGCGCCCACCGTCATGCACGACCTGCACGAGCAGCAGAACTACCTCTACACCTCGACTGGCACGGGTCCGTACAACGAGGCCTTCGACGCCATCACGATCACCGAGTGGTGGATGCTCGCCGAGAACGACGTGCTCCAGATGACCAAGCGGGACGTCCCGGGGGTCTGGACGTACAACTTCTACGATGGGTGGACGCCGAACTACATGTTCACCATCGCCCACTCGCACAACTCGATCGGACGGTTCTACGAGGTGGCGAGCTACGGGCCCGAGAACCGCACCCTGCAGGTCGGGAACACCACCACGAGCCGTGAGTGGTTCCGCCCGAACCCGCCGCTGCCCGAGATCGAGTGGGGACCGAGGAACAACACCAACATCCAGCAGTCCGGGGTGCTCTTCTCACTCAAGTACATGGCGGACAATCGTTCGCTGTTCCTGGACAACTATTGGACGAAGAACGAGCGCTCCGTCCGCAAGGGGGTCGAGGGGCCGATCCACGCATGGGTGATCCCGGCGGACCAGCGACGTAAAGCGGACGCGGTCGATGCGGTGAACGAGCTCATGCGCCAGGGGCTCGAGATCCACCGGGCCGACCGTGCGTTCGACGCGGGCGACGTCCGCATCGAGGCCGGCGACTACGTGGCGAGAGCCGACCAGCCGTTCCGGACGCTCGCGGACATGTACTTCTCGCTGCAGGCGTTCTCGCTGGACAACCCGCGCCCCTACGACGACACGGGTTGGACGTTCCAGCTCATGCGGAACATCGAGCTCGACGAGGTCACGGACCCCGGTGTGCTGGACCTGGCGATGACCCGTCTCACCGAGCCGGCACAGGCTCCGGGTGGCATCACCGGAAACGGGAGCGTGCTGGTCGTGGACCACACGACGGACAACAACCTCGCCGCCTTCCGGTTCCGCCACGCCGACGTGCGTATGCTGGCCGCCCAGCGCGATTTCGAGCTCGCGGGACACACCTTCCGGGCCGGAGCCTTCATCATTCCGGACGCGGACCGAGGGGTCCTCGAGCCGAGCGTGCGAGAGCTCGGCTTGAGCGCGTGGGCGACCGGATCCGCGCCCGAGGTGCCCACCCACGAACTCGACGTGCCCCGCATCGGTTACATCCACGCATGGCAGCGCACGCAGGACGAAGGTTGGGTACGGGGCGCGCTGGACCACTACGGGATCCCCTACACCTATTTCGCGGACCAGGATGTGCGCGAGGGCAACCTGCGCGACCGGTACGACGTGATCGTCTATCCGCACGTCGGTGGAAGCGCGCAGGCACAGGTGAACGGTATCGCGATGACCGGTGAGCTGCCCTTGCCCTACCGGCGCACCGACGAGACTCCGAATCTGGGCGCGCTCGACGAGAGCGACGACATCCGCGGTGGCATGGGTTTCGAAGGTCTCGTGGAGCTCGCGCGGTTCGTGCAGCAGGGGGGCACCCTGCTGGTCGAAGGGGCCACGTCGTCCATCTTCCCGGAATATGGGATCACGTCCGGGGTGTCGGTGTCGAGCCCGGGCGGGCTCATCGCGCCGGGCTCGATCCACCGGGGCATCATCGCCGACCGGCTCAGCCCGATCGCTTACGGGTACGACGGAGTCCAGCTGCCGGTCTACTACAAGGGTGACCTGGTCCTCTCGGCGGGGAGCGATCCGCTCGCCGCCTTCTTCGGGGGTGGAAGCAGCCCCTGGCAAAACACGACACCCATGGCCAACCGGCCGGAGCTCTCCCCGTTCGAGGAGCCCGACGAGGAGCCCGAGGAAGAGGAGGAAGTCGACGAGATGGCCTCGTTCCGGGCCATGGCGGCCCAAATGGGATTCGGAGGAGGCGACGACGAAGACGGGCCGCGTGTGGTGATGAGCTTCCCGACCGATGCGAGCGAGATGCTGCTTTCCGGCACGCTCGGCGGGGGCGAAGCACTGGAAGGGACGGCTCAGGTCGTCGATGTGCCTCTCGGTGAGGGCCACGTGGTGATGTTCGCCATCCGTCCGTTCTGGCGCTGGCAGACCCAGGGCACGTTCTTCCTGGGGTTCAATACAATCCTGAACTGGAACGATCTGGAGGCGGGGCGGGACGGCGAAACCGACACCGAGAGGCAGAACGGCGGCGGATTCTGAGGGCTGGTCCGGTCCGCCCGATGCGGGCCGGGCTCCGCCTCACCTCGGCACGATCCGGTAGACCTCGCCGCTGCGGGCGACGACGTAGAGCTCACCGGCGTTGTCGCGCCCGAACGACGTGACGTTCCCTCCGGTGTCCAGTTCGTCCGAGTGGTCCTGGAGATCCCGTGCGACGCCCCCGTCCAGCACGAAGCTCCGGATCCAGCCGGCGCAGAAGTCGGCGAACAGGTACCGACCCTCGAGCTCGGGAATCGCGCTGCCTCGGTAGACGTATCCGCCGGTGATCGAACATCCCTGGTCGTGCCCGTACTCGAACACGGGCCGGACGAGGCCGACCGTGTTGCAGCCCGCGGAGGGGCGGAAGCAATCATTCCCCTCCATGATCGGCCAGCCGTAGTTCTCCCCCCCGGCGCTCCCGCCCGGCTGAACGGAGACTTCCTCCCACGCGTCCTGACCCACGTCCGCGATGTACAGATCACCGGTGAGTGGATCGAACGAGAAGCCCCAGGGGTTTCTCAAGCCGTAGGCCCAGATCTCGGGCCGCACGGTCGAGACGTCCAAGAAGGGATTGTCGGCCGGGATACGATAGGGCTCGGCCGGCTCGTCGACGGCAATGCGCAGCATCGACCCCAGCAACGTGCCCAGGTCCTGGGCGTTGTCACCCGGATCTCCCGACCCGCCACCGTCGCCGAGCCCGATATAGAGCCAACCATCGTCGGGGCCGAACGCCAGCATGCCGCCGTTGTGGTTGGAAAAGGGCTGCGATACGAACAGGATCTCGAGACCGGAGTCCGGATCGGCACGGTCCGGGTCGGAGGAAACGCTGAACCGTACGATGCGGGTATCCCCGTTCGTGTCGGTATAGTTCACGAAGAACCAACCGTTGAACCCGTATAGCGGGTGGAAGGCCAGTCCGAGCAGACCCTGCTCGCCCGAGAACGACACGAGCGTGGTCAGATCGAGAAAGGGCTCGGACAGGAGCTGGCCGTCCCTGACGACACGTACGAGACCGCCCTGCTCGACCACGAAGAGCCGCCGGTCGTCTCCCGGCGCGGTGGTCACGAACACGGGTGCGTCCAGCCCATCCGCCACGAGCTCGAGGGTGATCGGGAGCCGTGCCCCGATGGTTGCGGACGGGACGTCGGCTTCGTCACACGCACCGAGGCCGACGACGAGCACGAGCGCGACGCAGGCGGCGGCGCGCGAGCGCCGAAGCGCGCCGACGCCTCGGATGAACGGTCCGAAGTATCGAATCGAAGCGAGGTTCACGAAAACTCCCGTCACGAGTGGATGCTCTTCCAAGCTCACACCGTGACATGGCTCGTGCCAAGGATTTCGAACGCCGGTGCACGCGCAATGCCTCACCTGGAGGCTTCGGGCGTCAGCGACCCGCCTGGAAGGTGATCGGGAACGACACCCACACCGGAACGGGCTCCTCGCGATTCAGAGCCGGCGCGAACCGGTAGACGGCCGCGACCGCCAGGGCCGCCTCATCGAGCGCCTCGTGTCCGCTGCTCTGGTCGAGCCGGACTTCGGCCACTCGACCCGTCGCGGAGATCAGGAAGTAGACCCGGACGGTGCCCTCGACGCCCGCCTCACGGAGCAAGGGTGGATAGCGGGAGGCCATGGCGCGGATCACCTCCTCGCGGTTGACGATCTCCGGCGCGACGGTGAAAGGCGTGAAGGTCGGCTCCGCCGCGATCTCCGCAGGGACGTCCGAGATGTTGGGATCCTCGGCTTCACCGGCCCCGTAGGACACCGGGCTGTCGACCCCACACGCCTGGACGCCGAGCACCACGGCCGCGGCCACCAGCAACGCACCGGTCACCCGCGTCCTCCGGGTGGCACGGGCGGTCATGGCCACGATCCTCCGTTCCAGGGCATGCGGAGATTCGGTGAAGGCGGCGAGGGCGAGCGAAGGACGCGACGCACGGGCCGCCACGGCAAGCAGGCTCTCACCGTATCCCATGGGATCCGCTTTCCTGCGGAGCACGCGCCGGTCGCAGTCGATCTCGATGGCCGTGCGCAGACGGCGGAAGAGCCACCAGCTCACCGGATTCCACGCGGTGGCCGCGACAACGGCGAGGGCCGCGCCGAGCAGGCGTGCATCGCCGGCGCGCAGATGCTCCTCCTCGTGCATCAGGACCATCCTGAGCTGGCGCTCGGGGAGGGCCAGCACCCAGCCCGGAAGGACGATCCGGGGACGCAATGTCCCCGCCACGGCCGGTCCGAGAGATCCGGCGACCAGCACGTCCCGGCCGAGCACGCGCTCGGGCTTCCACTGCGACGCGTCACGGCCCAGGAGGACGCGCGCGCGGACAAGCATCAGAGCGAAGACCAACGTCGACGCGATCCAAAAACCGGCCGCGAGCGCGATCACGACACCCGACCCCGTGTCCGCCCCGCCGACCACCAGCCCGGGAACGTCGATCACGCCAAGGGGGAGGGAAGCCGCGGCGCCCCCGGCCACGGAGTTGACGGCCGGCAGGGCACCGATGGCCAACAAAGCCGGACCCAGAGCCAGCGCGCCCGCCCAGACGAAACGACCCGGTAGACCGAGGCCCTGAAGCCCCCGATCGGCGAGCCACGCGGCTCCAGCGGCGAAAGCGCTCACCACAACCAGGAAAGCCATCACCGAAAGAATCATTTCGTCTCCTCCTCGCCGAGTCGGCGTGCCAGTACGTCGCGCATCCTGCGGAGCTCGTCATCCGAGAGCGGCACATCTTCCACGAGCCGGGTCAACAGCAGCTCGGACGAGCCGGAGAACAGGTTCTCCCTCACCCTCCGTAGCGCGCTGCTCGCCGCCACCTCACGCTCGACGAGCGCCCGGTATCGGTGGGCCCGCCCCTCGGTCTCGTGCGCCACATGCCCCTTGTCCTCGAGCACGCGAAGCACGGTCAAGACGGTCGTGTAGGCAAGATCGTCCTCGAGGGCGTCTCGAACCTCGGCGACCGTCGAAGGGCCTCGATCCCAGAGCACGTTGACGACGTCGAGTTCGCGGGCCGTGAAGCGGACATCCATGGCAACCTCCTGGAGTCGGTGCTACTATGTTTCTAGTTAGAAACGTACGGACCGCGAGCGGACGTGTCAACTACCGTGTTAGTACGAGCGGTGAGAAGCCGTCGTGCGGGCGCCGGGGCCGGGACTACTCGGCCGGCAACGCCTCCCGGGGATCGACACGCGTCGCTTCGCGCGCCGGCGCCCACGAAGCGAGCAGCGCGACCCCGATGAAGACGATCGCCACCATGTCGGCGCGTGCGCCCCC
>JBBDSN010000154.1:0-4212 GCA_040904885.1 Gemmatimonadota bacterium
ATCGTTTGGGGTGTAGCTCAACCGGCAGAGCGCCTGGCTGTTAACCAGGAGGTTGGAGGTTCGAACCCTCCCGCCCCAGTGTGTAGAGCGTAAGCCCCGGAGGCCGTCATGGTCGCCGGGGCTTCGTCGTCTCCGCGGATGTCATCTCTGGCCGCCACCTCGTGCCCACACTCGTCCACTACTTGCCCGTAGCGACCACCCTGGTCGCAGCCGTCTTCGCACCGTCCGTCCTCGCTCGCTGGAGGAGGAAGCGGCCGGCCCCACATCTGTTCTGGTGGGGACTGGGGATCGGCGTCTACGGGCTCGGCACCTTGACCGAATCGATCACCACCCTCTTCGGATGGCATGAGGCGGTGTTTCGCGCGTGGTACGTCAGCGGCGCATTGCTCGGAGCCGCACCGCTCGCCCAGGGAACCGCCTACCTGATGCTCCCGCGTCGGGTCGCCCACGCCCTTACCGCGGTGCTCGGACTGGTCGTCGCGGTGGCGGCGGGCGTGGTCCTCCAGTCCCCGATCGACCTGACGGCGGTCGAGCCCTATCGGCTCACGGGGGCGGCGTTGGCGTGGCCGGGAGCTCGTATGTTCAGTCCCTTCATCAATAGCTATGCGGTCGTGCTCCTCGTCGGGGGAGCCGCGGTCTCGGCCCTGCACTACCGGGGGGACCCGAGGGAGCGGCACCGCTTCCTGGGCAACGTCCTGATCGCTTTCGGCGCGCTTCTGCCGGCGATCGGAGGCACGGCGGCACGCATGGGCGCCACGGAGGTCCTCTACGTCACCGAGCTCGCGGGGCTCGTGCTGATCTGGTGGGGCTATCGCTTCAACGTGAGCGAGGCGCGGCGCGGTTGAACGTGCCGGATAACGTTGCCCCGGAGCGCGGACGGCGGTTATGGTGGCGCTCTCGGGCTCCCTCCGGGACGAACCCTTCCAGCCGTGACCGCCATGGCCGCTACCCATCCTTCCCGTCAACCTCGGGTCGCCGGGCTCACCGAGCCGGATCTCCTGAAGATGCATTATCTGATGCTCCTGGCCCGGGCAACCGAGGAACGGCTGGAGATTCTCTCCCGTCAGGGTCACGTGAACGGGGGTGTTTATCGGTCGCTGGGGCAGGAGGGCGCGGCGGTCGGGACGGCCTACGCATTGCGCGCCAGCACCGACGGCACCGGCGACGTCATGACGTATCTGATTCGAGACACGGGCGCGATCTTCACGCACGGCGGTGAGCCGATCGACTACTTGAGGCATTATCTGGCCCGGGAGACCAGCCTGTCCGGGGGCCGCGAGACCGGGGTCCACTTCACCGATTTTCCTCGAGGCCTCGTCGGACCGATCTCCCACCTGGGCACGATGGTCGAGGTCATGGCCGGGATCACCTGGGCGTTTCGTCTGAAGGGCGAGGGCCGGGTCGGCATGGCGTACCTCGGGGACGGCGGATCCTCCACCGGAGAGTTCCACGAAGGCCTCAACTTCGCCGCCGTCCAGGAGTGCCCGATGGTCATGGTGCTGGAGGCCAACGGCTACGCGTTCTCGACGCCGACCGACAAGCAAACACGAGTGAAGCGTCTTGCGGACAAGGCCGTGGGATACGGGATCCCCGGCGAGCAGGTCGACGGGAACGACGTGGTGGCGTGCTACGAAGCCGCGGCGCGGGCGGTCGCCCGGGCGCGGGCGGGGGAGGGCGCCAGCCTGCTGGAGGTCGTGACGTTCCGGCGACGAGGCCACGCGCAGCACGATGCCCAGGACTACGTCCCGCCCGAGCAGCTGGCGTACTGGGAGGCACGCGATCCGATCGACCGATTCCGTGATCGGCTCCTTGGGGAAGGCTGGGCGACGCCGGAGGAGCTCCTGGAGCTCGAGCGGCGGGCCCACCTGGAGTCCGAGGAGGCCGCGGAGCAGGCCCTCGCCGAGCCTCTGCCCGAGGGTTCGACGGCGGTCGACCACATCTACACCGACATCGACCTGCCCCATCCGTGGACGCGATTCCGCAACCCCGACCCCCACGCGCTGTGAGGACCGCCCGATCGTGAGCACCCACCACGCCCGGACGAAGGGCCGGCCGGGTCACGTCACGAAGACGGAGCGGGGCGAGCCCGTGGGCTTCCTCGACGCCATCGCCGAGGGTCTGTTCGAGGAGATGGAACGGGACGAGCGCGTCGTGCTGCTGGGTGAGGACGTGGGTGTGTACGGCGGCGCGTTCAAGCTGACGTCGGGCTTCCAGGGCTACTTCGGCCCCGGCCGGGTGTTCGACACGCCGATCAGCGAGTCGGGCTTCACGGGCGCGGCCGCGGGGGCGGCGCACATGGGCCTCAGGCCCGTGGTCGAGATGCAGTTCATGGACTTCATCTCCTCGGCGTACAGCGTGGTCACGAACTACCTCGCGACGTCCCTGTGGCGGGGTGCGGGTCCCATGCCCGTGGTCATCCGAGGGCCCGTCGGGGCGGGCGGGCGGAGCGGAGCGTTCCACGCGCAGAGCGTGGAGATGGCGTTCTTCCACACACCGGGCCTCAAGATCGTCTACCCGTCGACGCCGCGGGACGCGAAAGGGCTCGTCAAGGCCGCCATTCGCGATGACAACCCGGTCATCTTCGAGGAGCACAAGCTCCTCTACCGGAATCCGAAGCTGAGGGAGGTGCTGCCTCGGGAGGATTACGACATCCCGATCGGGAAGGCCCGAACGGTACGCGCCGGCAGCGACCTGACGATCGTGAGCTACGGACGGATGGTCCATCTGTGCACCGACGCGGCTGAGCGTCTCGACGTGGAGGACGGCCTCGACGTGGAGATCCTCGACCTCCGGACCTTACTGCCCCTCGACGTCGACGCCATCGCGGAGAGCCTGCAACGGACCAACCGCCTCCTCGTCGTCCACGAGGACACCCGGACCGGAGGAATCGCCGGTGAGATCTCCATGCGCGTGAACGAACGGGCCTTCGAGTGGTTGGACGCCCCCATCGCACGCGTGACGGCGATCGATTCGCCGATCCCGTATGCGTCGACCCTCGAAGACTATTTCCTGCCACAGGTGGAGGACGTGATCACGGCGGCGCGCTATCTGGCCGCGTACTGACATTGACCGTTCGTTTGACATCAGGCCCACACGCCCCCGAGACTGAGGCCGTGTAGCGGATCCCACGGCTCAGCGAGGTGCGACCATGCGCTATCCCCTGGTGCTCACTCTGGCATTGACCCTCGTCGGTCCTGCGGCGTCGAAGGCTCAGGTCCCCGACGTCGCCGAGCCGTTCAAGGTCGGGACCTTCGAGATCGACGGGCAGGCCCAGGTCGGAATCGTGCTGCGCGACCGGTACGTGGTCGAGCTCGAGCGCGCCAACCGCGACCTCGAAAGGGATCGGGCCTATCCCGGGATCCCGCTTCCCGAGGACATGCTCGACCTGATCGCGCGTTACGAGTACGGCATGAAGGCGCGTCTCTACGAGCTCGTGAACCACCTCGTGGCAAACGATGCGCTTGGCGCGAGCCGACCGGAGTACGTGCATGAGTTGGACGAGATCCGGACGCTTCCACCGATCATGTATCCCGGCAAGATCCTCAACGCCGCGGTCAACTTCTACACGCACGTGGACGAGACCGGCACGGAAGAAGAGCGTGCAGCGGCCCTCCGGGAGCGCAGGGAGAACCGCGGCGTGCCCTATCTCTTCCTGAAGCCGAGCCGGGGCGCCGTCGTCGGAAACGGCGAGCCGATCGTCCTGCCCTACGGCCGCGACCGGATCGACTGGGAGGTGGAGCTCGGAGCGGTCATCGGACGCAGCGGCAAATACATCTCGGCGAATGACGCCGAGGCGCACGTGTTCGGATACCTGGTCTCGCTCGATATCTCGGACCGCGGCGGCCGGCCACCCGGCGGTAATCCGCTCCAGTCCGACTGGTTCGTGGGGAAGGGGCATGACACGTTCGCGCCGCAGGGGCCCTGGATCGTTCCCAAGGAGTTCTACGGCAACCCGATGGAGATCCTCCGGCAGACGCTGAGCGTGGGCGACGAGCGCATGCAGGAAGGGACGGCGGGCGACATGATCCACTCGCTGTGGGAGCTCATCGAGTATGGCTCGTCCATCATCACGCTGTACCCGGGGGACGTCATCAACAACGGCACGTCGGGCGGAACCGGCATGGGCACGGCCGTGCGCGGCGAGCAGCGCTTCCTTCAGGCCGGCGAAGTCATCGAAGCCACCATCGACGGCATCGGGACCTTGCGGATGCC
>JBBDSN010000155.1:0-24821 GCA_040904885.1 Gemmatimonadota bacterium
AAGGCGCAGGGCGCATCGCGCACCACCCAAGCCGCCGCTCGGCTCAAACCCGCGTCCGCGAATGAATTCAGTAGAGTTCCTACGTGCGTAGAACGCTGAGAATCTCGCCGCGGCGAACCAGCGATCAGTTCGACCCGCAGCCAGCCACCTTGAATCTCGTCTTTCTGCTCGGCGGCGCAGCCGAAAGACCAGCCCGATTTATCGTCGCCTCAGGGAACGCCTCGGGCGGGCGATCCAAGAGACGGACTACGTAAGGGTTACTTACGCGGCCAGTGCCAGGTTGTTGTTGGCAGTTGAGAATTTTCCCGAGGATTAACGAGGTCCGGGACCTCGACACGCAACTCCACCTTCACCAAACACGTCGAAGCCGTGACGCCCCCGTGTCTCGCGGTCGGCAGCACCGACCGGAGGGTGTTTCTGTCAAACAACCGTCTACGCAACATCATACACGAAACCACCCGATGAGGTCCACCGTCCCGCTCCCGGCGCGCACCCGACCGGGCGGGCGAGGTCAGCCAATCAGACCAGCGCCACCTCACGATGCTGCGCCAGGTAGGCCCGAAGCATCTCCTCGACCTGCTCGAGCGACTCGCTGTGGAACAGCTCGGTGCGCAGCTTGCGGCCATCGGGGAGGCCCTTGGTATACCAACCGAGGTGCTTCCTGAAGTCGATGATCGCGCGCTCGGGATTGCGCTCGAACTCGATGGCGTTCCGGGCATGCTCCAGACAGATCTCGAACCGCTCCGTCACATCGGGATCCGGCGGCACCGGACGTCCGTCGAGCGCCGCCCGCGCCTGGGTGAAGATCCACGGATCACCGTGCGACCCGCGCGCGATCATGATCCCGGCGCATCCGGTCTCGTCGCGCATGCGGCGGGCATCCACCCCCGCCACGATGTCTCCGTTCCCGATCACGGGGATCTCGAGCGCTTCGACCACGTCGCGGATCTCCGACCAGCGGGCCTGCCCGGAATACATGTCCGTCCGGGTGCGCGGATGGAGACAGAGCGCCCGCGCTCCGGCGTCCTGACAGCGCAGCGCGATGCCCACGGGATCGCGGCTCGGCTCGTCGAAGCCGGACCGGATCTTGACGGTGGTCGGCAACGAGGTGGCGTCGTCGACCGCCCGCACGATCCGGTCGACCAGATCGAGATCCCTGAGACAGCCCGACCCACCGTTCCGCTTGACGACCTTCTTCACCGGGCATCCGAAGTTGATGTCGATGAAGTCCGGTCCGTAGACGTCGGCCACGAGCGCCGCCGCGTCCGCCATCATCACGGGATCGGCCCCGAAGATCTGGACCCCGATCGGGTGCTCCTCGGCGTCGAAGCGCAGATAGTCCTTCGAGCGGGGCGAGTCCATGACGATGCCGGCCGCGCTCACGAACTCGGTAACCACGACATCCGCCCCGAACCGCCGGCACAAACGGCGGAACGGAGATTCGCTCACCCCGGCCTGCGGAGCGAGGTAGAGGGGCGTTCCACCCCCGCGCAAGAGCTCGAACACATTCGCGGACATGCTTCGAAGCTACCCTCCCGCCCCTTTCCGGTGAAGTCCGAGCCCTCGCAGGGGATCGACTCATCGCGGCGGATCCCCTATTCTCGTAACGGTCAACGAACACGCACCCGAACGAGGTTCGGAGGACATATATGCGGCTCAGAGAGCTGTTCACGGTCGACGCCGTGAAGCTCCAACTCCAATCGGAGACGAAAGACGATCTCCTGAAGGAGTTGATCTCCCTCCTCGGCCTGGACGAAAAGTCCGAGGCCATTCTCTTCAAAACCGTCAAGCGCCGGGAGAACCTGGGATCGACGGGAATCGGGAAAGGCATCGCCATCCCGCACTGCCGATCCCTGGTGGCCAACCGGCTCCGCCTCGCCTACGGACGCAAGCCCGATGGCATCGATTTCAACGCCATCGACGGCGCTCCGGTCTACAACTTCTTCCTGATCGTGGCTCCACCTCTCGAGGTTTCCAACCAGTACCTTCCAGTGCTCGGTAAGATCGCGCAGTTCGCGAAGGATCCCGAAGTACCGGACCTGCTCCTCGGGCTCGAAGACCCCCAGGAGTTCCTCGACCTTCTCGACGAGAAGTCTCGATGAACGAACAACTCGTGCTCCTACTGGAGATTCAGGATCTCACGTCGAAAACGAGGGAAATCGAAAGCGGCGAACTCGGTGAGCTGGAGCAGTCGCATTTCGGAATGGACCCGGACGCGGCCGCGACCACGCTCCGTGAGAAGGCCGCCGAGCTGATCGCCGACTTGAAGCCCAACATTCGGGCCCGCTTCCAGGCGATCTCCGACCGCGTCGACCGGCCCGTGGTGCCGGTCATCGGCGGGACGTGCTTCGGGTGCTACGTGTCGATCCCGGCAGCGACCGCCGGAGAGCAGGACCCGAACGCCGAAGTCCAGAGCTGCGAGACCTGCGGACGCTTCATTTACATCCTGTCCTGAGACGACGCTACCGGGTCACTTCAGGACGTACATCTTCCGCGTCTCGCTCCGCCCGTTGACGGTCAGCTGCATGAAGTAGATCCCCGACGCGACCTGGCGTCCGGATAGGTCCGTGCCGTCCCAGTAGGCCTCGTAGCGGCCTGGAATCGTGTACTCGAGTTCACGGAGATCCTGTCCCTCGCCCGAAGGATGTCCAAGCGCGGTAGGGTACGCGACCAGCTGCTGGAGCAGATTGAAGATGCGTACCGTTACGACGGGAGGACGCCCTCCGACGAACAGATCCTCACTCAACGTGAAGGGAATGGTCGTCTCGGGGTTGAACGGGTTGGGATAGTTCTGTTCGAGCTGGAATCCGTTCGCCGGCTCGCCCGTCGGGGGTCGGGCCCCGTCCTGTGCGGAAAGGGTATCGGCCGTGACGAACGAGAGAAGGAGGACGGACAAGACGCCGATCGTGCGTCCCATCTGGACCTCGGCACAACTCATGTGCGGTAGCTAAGCGTCAATCGCGCTCCATTCGGTGAACCCTGCAGGCGCCGCGCGCCGTCCATCTTTTCATACTACCCCACCCCGAGAGGCACGGTCAAGCGGAATCGTCACTCGTTGAGACGCCACGGACGCTCTTTCCGTTGCCTCGGTGCTCGAGACGCCTCCCGCCTCGACGCCGCTCAGTCGTTCGGGACCGTCCGTCCGTCGTCGAGACGCACGGTCGTCCCGCGGGTGTCGAAGAAGTTCAGGAGCGGAATGAGATGCTTCCTCGTGACATCGAGTGCATCCCGGAAATCCGCCGGTCCAAGACCGGTCCGGCCGCCGAGCACGTCTCGAACGCGGACCTCCGCGGACCGGATGTGATCGCTGGAGACATAGAGGTTGTCGGCCACCTGCTCGAGCGCCCCCTGGGCTTCCAGCCAGTGGAGAAGGGACCAGAGATCAGGTCGGCTCGCGAGCGGCTCGGGTAACTCGTCGACGAACGGGGGCGCAAGCCCACCCTCCGCGACCAACTCCCGGAGCATGGCCGATGCGCCTTCCTGATCGGGTGTCAGGCTCGGCGTATGATCCGGAAGGCGCACACCTCCACGCTCGGCCGACAGCGCGCCTTCGGCGCTCAGTTCCGTGATGACCGAGTCGGCGAGGCCTCCGGGTGCCCAGTCCGGTATCGCGGTGCGAATCGCGGCCAGCGGCACGGTCGCTCTGAGCGGATCCCGCTCGTGCTCCCGTGCCACGGCGTCGAGCACGACAGCCCGCGCCCGGGACCAGATATCGGCCGCGAAGGCGCGCCCCCCGCTGACCCGCACTCCCTTCGCTCCGAGGCCACGCAAAGCCCCGTCGACACGGGAGGGAGAAAGGCCGGAGCGCACCGGGACGTCCGCGACGTCGAGCCCCGCCCAGCCGGCGAGTTGGAGCAACGCCGAAACTGCTTCCGGATCCGGACCGTCCGTAGCCTGCTCGAGAAGCATCGCCGTCTCCTGGTCCAGGCGATTGCGTTTCGGCGGGTGCGACTCCGCCACGGTTCCCCCGGCGATGGTGGTGACCGGTGAGTAGGACCGGAGCACCAGCCGGTCCCGCCCCCGCACCACGAGCGGCTCCTCCAGGCGCAGCTGAACCCATCCGCTGTCCCCGGGTCCCAACTCGTCGGCCGACAAGAGCGCGCAGCGCGCCAGCACCTGCGCGGTGCCGTGGTGCACATGAACCCTCTGGTTGTGGACGACGCTCCACTCCGAGTCGCCCAGCACCTGAACGCGGGTGGTCACCATCCAGGTCGGGTCCCAGGCGGGCGACGTCACGAGCGTGGCGCCCCTTTCGACGACGTCCCGGTCCGCGCCGCCCCCGGCGAGCGCGACGGCGGTGCGCTCACCCGCGTGCGCGGCGTCCGCCGGGCTTCCGTGCACCTCGAGGCCCCGTACCCGCGCGTCGAGGTCGTCCGGAAGGATGCGCACGCGGTCGCCCGATCCGAGCGTGCCGCTCCAGAGCGTGCCCGTCACCACGGTCCCCGTTCCCTGGATGGTGAAGACGCGGTCGAGCGGAAGCCTGACGAGATCGTCCGGATCCCGCCCCGGCACGAGCGCCGCCGCCGCGGCCAGGCGTTCCACCAGGGCGTCGACACCGGACCCGGAGACCGTCGAGGTCGGCACCCGGGGCGCGTCCTCGTAGGGCGTCCCGGTGAGCAGGTCGTCGACGTCGGCCTCGACCAGCTCGAGCCATTCGGGCTCTACGAGATCGCACTTCGTATAGGCCACCACCAGTCTCGGCACCCCGAGGAGCCGGACGATACCGAGATGCTCCCGCGTCTGCGGCATCACCCCCTCGTCGGCCGCGACCACCAGGAGCACGATGTCCATCCCGGCCGCCCCCGCGAGCATCGCCCGAACGAAGGCCTCGTGGCCCGGCACGTCGACCACGCCCAACCGGGGAAGCCCTTCTCGGGAAAGCTCGGCGAACCCGAGCTCGATGGTGATCCCACGAGCCTTTTCCTCCTTGAGCCGGTCGGTGTCGACCCCGGTCAACGCCCGGACGAGCGATGTCTTCCCGTGGTCGATGTGCCCGGCGGTCCCGAGAATGAAGCGCTCGGGCTTCACTGCGCGGTCTCCAGGTCCGGCGGCAGCCGGTTCGCGAGGAAGACAAGCGTCTTGAGCGGCTTGGACACCACATGGTGCGCTATGAAGTCCGAGAGCAGCCCGAGGTGCCGACGTGGGTGGGCGAACCCTTCCGGCTCGCTCCCTTCCAGCAGCGCCATCAACTGGCCTCGTGCCCGTGGCCCCACACGTGGACCGACCGCGCCCTCGCCACATGCCTCGCACCGGAGCCCCCCGGCATCGAAGTCGAAGCGCGCCAGCGCCCCTCCGTCCAGAGAGCGTCCGCACAGCACGCATACGTGGAGCTGCGGGGTAAAGCCGAAAGCGCTCGTCAGCCGCCAGAGCGCGGACAGGATCACGTGCGGCAGCTCCGGCGCGGGAACCGCCTCGAGCCGGTCCAACTCGAGCTCGAGCGTCTCGAAGAGCATCGGGTGGGGCTCCTGCTCGGCATGGGACAGCACGAGCTCGGCGAGACACGCAGCCCCCGCGAAACGAAGGATGTCGAGCGGGATCCCCCCCCGGGACTTCTCCCCCGAAAAATCCTGCATGGTGTGCAGGTCCGCCTGAGGTTTCACGTAGGCCACCAGATCTCCCGATGAGAAGCTCGTCACGGGAGAGCCACCCTTCCCACTACGTCCACGCACCCCGCGCGCCACCACGCTCAACAGCCCATGATCCAACGTGTAGAATCGGAGAATGCGGCTCGTATCGCCGTAGTCGAACGCCCGGAGGAGCACCGCTCGGGTGGTGAGGGGCGCCACGTCAGGATCCCGACCTCAACCGCCGGAGAAGCTCGTCCCTCCGAGCCTCATAGGCGGCCCGCTCTTGGTCGGACGGGGTCGAGTTCGACTCGAACGCCTCATCCAGCCGGGCCACCTCCACGAGAAGGGCTTGGCGGCTCTGGGCAGCCGTCGGCCCCTCACCGATTTCCGGCCCGCCGGCGGTGGCGAGCCCGTCACGGCTCCGGAGGACGAAGACCGCTGCGAGCGCCAGAGCGAGACCGACCAGCACCGTGATCCATTCCACCGGCAGATCCCCTGCCTGTTCGCTCTCGACCACGAGCACCTGTCCGGGACCCACATCCACCCCCGAGTACCGCCGGTAGGTCGAGCCGGCTTCGACCTCGACGCGCCCCACGAGCTCGAGCCCTTCGACGCCGACCCGCGGGGAGGGTTCCCGCACGAGGAGATCCATCGCCTCCGTACGTCCCGGCGTCGGAACGGGTCCGAACGGATCGTCGACCGTGTAGCGGAAGACGAACACGCGCTCGCCCGGAGCGATCGCCGCTCGCACGGACACCGCACCTTCGTCGAATACGGTTCCCTCGAGCGAGAAGTCGCCCTGTCCCGAGCTGAACTGCCTCGCGCCTTCGAGCAGGGGATACCGCCAGACGTATCCGCCCTCGGGGGCCACGAGCGTACGGCCTTCGTCGTTGCGGAGCTGAAAAATGTCCGTCACCCGCCATTCCTCGCCGTTGGGCTCGAAGAAGATGTTGCGGGCCTGAAGGGCGAGGTCGTGGCCGCCCTCCGGCGCCATCAGGGTGTCGTACGCCTGGATCTCGTAGATCGAGTCGAGCTGCATAGAATCCGCCAGCGCCGTCCCGAAGTAGAGGATCCCGGCGTGCCGGAGAGAAGCGAAATAGAAGCGGTCCTCGACCCTGCTCGGCATCGAGGGCAGGCGGAATGTGAAGGTCCCGTCCCCTGCGACGGTCACGGAGTCGACCTCACCCTGGTCGCTGCTGGTCACCTCGTGAAGCACGACGGTCCCGGACGTCAATGCCGTGTCACCTACGAGTACCTGGCCGCGCAGCACCGGCTCGCCCGCTTGCTGCGCATCGGCTCGGAAGGGGGCGACGAGGAGTGCGAACGCGCCGAGGACGACGCAGCATGACCGGATCGAGCGCACGGCAAAGCTCCGATGGGTGCCCCGAGGGGGCGGATGTCTGTGGTAGGTCCGGTTACGGGGTGAACCGCCCGAAGTCCTCAGGATTCAGCTTGCGGAGGTGTTCCTTGAGCTCGTCGGGTCCCATCGACTCGGGCTCGACCACCTGTTCGTGGACGTCGAACGGAAGGTCGGCGACGGCCTCTTCGTCGGCGACTTCGATGGATGCCGACTCGAGCAGGTCGTCCTGGGCGAAGATTCGTGCGTCCACCCGCAGCGCAACCGCGATCGAGTCGGACGGCCGCGCATCCAGGGAGAAGACCTCACCGTTCCTCCGGACGATCAGCTCGGCGTAGTAGGTGCTCTTCTCCACCCGCGTGATGATGACCTTCTCGAGCGTCCCTCCGAGCCCCTTCATGACCGAGCACAGAAGGTCGTGCGTGAGTGGACGGACGAACTCCATATCCGCGAGTTGCATGGCGATCGCACTCGCCTCCCCGGGGCCGATCCAGATGGGCAATACACGCTCCCCGGCCAACTCCTCCAAGATCACGACGGGAGTGTTCGAGGATCGGTCGAGCGCCAAACTCTGAACTCTGACCTCTACCAACACGCGGGGAAAGCCTCCACACCGGAGTCATGGAATCGAGGCCGTGTGGCCCCGGTCGCACTCCCCAATACTCCGAAGCACCGCCCGGGTTCTCTCACCCGGACGGTGCTTCGACGTATCACGACGCTCTCGCGAGTGCTCAGCCGCCGAGCGCCGTCTTCAGGTCGTCGACCCGATTCGTGAGCTCCCAAGGGAAGAACTGAACGGCCTTGTCTCCCCCGGCGGACGGAAGCCGCATCTCGGGCTCACGTCCGAAGTGACCGTACGCGGCCGTGGCCGTGAAGATCGGATTCCCGAGGCCCAGGGTTTCGATGATCTTCCCGGGCCGGAAGTCGAAGACCTTCTCGATCGCGTCCGCGATCTCGGTCTCCGGAACCTCGCTAGTTCCGAACGTCAGCACACGGACCGACACGGGCTCCGCGACGCCGATCGCGTAGGCAAGTTGGATCTCACAGCGCCGCGCCAATCCTGCGGCGACGACGTTCTTGGCGGCCCAACGCGCCGCATAGGCGGCGGAGCGATCCACCTTGGTCGCGTCCTTGCCCGAGAAGGCGCCACCGCCGTGGCGGCCGACGCCACCATAGGTGTCGACGATGATCTTGCGACCGGTGAGGCCGGCGTCGCCGTGCGGACCGCCGATGACGAACCGCCCGGTAGGATTGATGTGGAGAATGCAGTCGTCCACATCGAACATCTCCGAGGGCAGGACCGGCTTGATCACCTTGTTGGTGATGGCCTCCGTGATGTCCCCCTGCCGTACGTCGGGGTCGTGCTGGGTGCTCACGACCACGGTATGGACCCGCACAGGCGTGTCGCCGTCGTACTCGACGGTGACCTGCGCCTTTCCGTCGGGGCGCACCCACGGGATCTCCCCCTCGCGCCGCACATGGGCGAGCCGCTTGGTGATCTGATGGGCGAACTGGATGGTCGCCGGCATGAGCTCGGGCGTCTCGTCGCAGGCGAATCCGAACATCATGCCCTGGTCCCCCGCCCCGCCCGGATCCACGCCCATGGCGATGTCCGGCGACTGCTGGTCGAGATTCGTCAGCACGGCGCACGTCATGGCGTCGATCCCGAGCTGGGCGTTGGTGTACCCGATCCGCTGCAACGTCCCGCGGACGATGTCCGGGAGGTGCACGTACACCTCCGTCGAGACCTCACCCGCCACGAGCGCGAGCCCGGTGGTCACGAGGGTCTCACAGGCGACCCTCGAGTTCGGGTCTTTGACCAGGAGGTGATCGAGGACGGCGTCGGAAATCTGATCGGCGATCTTGTCCGGATGCCCTTCGGTGACGGACTCGGACGTAAACAGGTTCTTCAAAATACCCCTTCCCGGGAAACGGCTGCAGTTCGATGACTTTCTAGCCTTGTAGGCTATTGGATCAGTCGGGTACCGACAAGCTCCAACGCCCCGCGAACACCTTGAGGTCGACCGAATCACCGACACCGGCCACCAGACAATCCGTCACATCCTTGCTGGACGGGGCGGCGAGCGCCTTGCGGGCGGCGGTACGCGCATCTTCGATCCGGATGTCCCGGATGAACTTCTTGATCTCGGGAAGCGAAGGCCACGCCATCGATAAAGTCGTGATGTCGAGCCCGAGCAGAAGGAAGGCGCCAAGCGGGTTCGAGGCAAGCTCACCGCACACGCTGACCTCGATACCCGCGGCACGGCTCACGCGAGCGACCTGATGGAGCAAGCGCACGACCGCCGGATGGAATGGATTGTAGAGATGGCTGAGACGAGTATTCGTACGGTCCACGGCGAGTGTGTACTGCACGAGGTCGTTGGTTCCGATCGAAAAGAAATCGCAGTGGCGGGCGAGCTCGACGGCATCGAGCGCGGCCGCCGGCGTCTCGATCATGACCCCCAGCTTGTATCCGGAATTGTAGGGGATCCCCTGTTCGCTCAGATGCTCCTCTTCTTCCTCCAATAGCTCCCGAACCCGCCGTACCTCGTCGACATCGTTCACCAACGGAAGCATCATGCGCACGTCGCCGTGGGCGGTCGCCCTCAGGAGCGCTCGGAGCTGGGTGCGGAAGAGCTCGGGCTCGTCGAGGCAGACCCGGATGGCACGCCAGCCCAGGAAGGGGTTCTCTTCGGCCGGCATGTTGAGGAACATGGGGAACTTGTCGCCCCCCAGATCGAAGGTGCGGATGTACACTGCCCCTTTGGGAAAGGCCTCCGCCACCGCCCGGTATGCCTCGTATTGCTCCTCCTCGGCCGGCATCGCGCTCCGACCGACCACGAGGAACTCCGTGCGAAAGAGCCCCACGCCCACGGCACCATGCGCGGAGGCCTGCGCGGCTTCGGACGGGAGATCCAGATTCGCCCTCAGCTCGACGTACTGACCGTCCGTGGTCACGGACTCCAGCGAGGCGATGACCGCCATCTCCTCTTCCCAGTCGGTCAGGCGCCGCTGGCGCTTGACGAAGCGCGTGCGCTCGTCGGTGGTCGGGTCCAACACGACCCGGCCGATACGGCCGTCGACAATGGCTGTCTGCCCTTCTCGCGCCGACCTGGAAACCGTGCCGAGGCCCACCACCGCCGGAATCTGAAGGGACCGCGCGAGGATCGCCCAATGGCCCGTTCGTGTCCCGTGGTCCGTCGCGATCGCGCATACGCTCTCGGGATCGAAATGCACCACGAGACTCGGCGTCAGGTTCGGCGCAACCAACACCACGCCCTTCCCATGGGTGGGAAGGTCGGTGGGGTCGTGGTCTCCAAGAAGCCTGCGCAGGACCCGGATCATGAGGTCTTCCAGGTCATTCAGGCGATCGAGCACCATGGGATTGCGGGTCCGGCTCCACATGGCCTGAAGCTCGAGCATGCGCCACTCGAACGCCCGCTGCGCGGTGAGGCGGTTTTCACGGATGTAACGGAGCGTCCCGTCGACGACCTCCGAGTCCCCCAGCATGAGGATCTGGGGCTCGAAAATGCGAGCTTCGACCGTTCCCAGGCGCTCCTCGGTCCTACGCTGCATCTCGTCGAGCCGCTCCGCCGCCCAGGCACATGCCTCATGGAAGCGCTCGACCTCACCCTCGGCGTCCTCCTCTCGGACGGTCTCGTGCGGCACGACCGGAACGCCCCAATCAAGGAGGAAGACCGAGCCTTCCGCGATCCCTTCGGATGCGGGGGATCCGTCGATGGTGATGGACACGCCCCTATGCCTCGATCTCGTCGAAGCCGGCGCTCACCAGGTCGGCGAGCGCACGGACGGCATCTTCGGCGTCGTCGCCCCGGGCAGAGACGCGAAGCTGGCTCCCCCGCTCCGCGGCGAGCATCAACACGCCCATGATGCTCTTCGCGTTCACCGCCAAGCCGTCCTTGGCGACCGTGATCTCCGACCGGAAGCGTCCGGCCAGCTTCACGAACTCCGCCGCCGGCCGGGCGTGCATGCCCGCCCGGTTCACGATCTCGACGTCGCGCTCGACGCGTTCATGTTCCGTCATCGAATCGATCCCCATGTCGCTAGAAGTGCGATCGCCGCGACGACCGCGACCGCAGCAGGCCTCCATACGTGGTGCCCGACGAGGAGCCCGAGCAGAAAACCCGCGGCCGCCAACGCCGCCCATACGCTCCCGGCGTCGCCGAGACCGCCCTCGCCACCGAGTACCGCTCCCGCGAGGATGCCGAGCACCACGACGCCCCAGGACCGTAACCGCATGGTCCATGCCGAGAAGCGTGCGGCGGCGAGCTTTCCGGCCACGTCCCGACCCGCCTCGAGGCCCGCCCAGAATCCCCAGATACGCAAACCGATGTGCCCCGTATTGTACAGCATGAGGAAGAGCGCCGCCGCCCAGGGGCCCGGAAGACCCAGCCAGTAGCTGGCAACCGCGATCATCGATACGACCGGGAGCCACGTGGCCCACACGAGGGCGTCGCCGAGACCTCCGAGAGGACCCCGAACCGCGGTCTTGAAGCGGCGTACGGTCTCCGGCGTGACCCCATCGGCCTCCAACCGGAGCGAAGCCCCGAGCGCCACACTCGCCAGATACGGATGGGCGTTGAAGTGCTCCACGTGCCGCTCGACCGCCGCCTCGAATTCCTCGGGGCGGCCGCTGAAGATCCGCCGTAGTCCCGGAAGCATGGCGAGCCCGAAACCCGTTCCGATCATGGTGCGGTAGTTCCAGGAACTCTGGATCAGGAACGAGCGGAGAAACGTGGCGAACGCGGACCGTGACCTGTGCGACCGGCTCACAGGAGCTGTGCTCCCAGGAGACCGAGGCCGAGCCCGACAGCCAGTCGGAGACGGTTCTGTCGAAATCCTCCGAAATCCCGAAGCAGGATACCGAGCGACACGGCACCGCCGATGAGGACCAGACCGACCGACCCACCGGGGCCGAGGGGCCAGAACGGCGCCATCTGTCCCACGACGGTGCGCCCGACGAGAAGACCTCCGAACACGACCGCCGCGCCTCGCAGGAAGTCCAGGCCTATCGTGCAGACATGTAGCAGAACGATGTCCGTGACACTCGGTCGAGGACCTTCTTCGCCCGGGACGAGGCGCCCGTTCAAGCGTCGCAGCCAGGTGATGGAAAGCCCCCCGACGTGGCCCCAAACGAGTCCCACGGCGACCGCCAGCGCGAGCGCTCCGCCCCCCTCCACGCCCGCGCACGAGCCGACTGCGACGACCGTCGCCGTGGCCCCTTCCGGGAAGCGGGATCCCCCGGTCGGGAACGAGACCAGGAGATAGAGCTCCAGGACCATGCCAATCGCCATGCCGAGCATGGGATCTCCGACGGCCCAGCCGGTCAGGAGTCCGGCCACCAACGGACGGGACACCATGAACTGGCCCACGGAAGTGCCGTCGAGGCCGATCGCTCCGCCCAATGCGGACAAACCGAGCAAGCTCATGGGCCGCTCACGTGAGTCCGAGCTCCTCGGCGAGGTCGACGCGCGGCGCATCCGGGAGGTCGCGGGCCTGGACGCGCACTCCTGCTCTCAGGATCCGGCGTATGTCGTCCACCTCGGCCGGAGCCAGATGGAGGTAATTCAGCACTTTTTCGCGCTCCGGCCCATGATGGATCCCCCCGAAGTTGACCGTCCGCCCCCTCATCTCCCCGCCCTCGGCGAGCTCCCGCATGGTCGCGACGTCGCGCGTGAGGACGATGGTGCGGGGCGCGGCTCCCTGATACGAAGCGAGCTTGCCGACCGCTACGGAGGAGGGCAGGAAATCCACTTCGGCCCCATCGGCCCCCAAGCGATAGAGTTCCTGCTCCCACGCGCTCTCGGCGAGCCCATCGTCGACCACCAGGTACCGGTCTGGACGGAGCTCGTGGCCCCAGCCGATGACGACCTGTCCGTGGATGAGGCGTTCGTCGACCCGGAAGAGCACGATCGACAAGGTTCAGCGTACTCCGGGTACGGTCACGCGCACGGGCTTGATCGAGTCACGACCCCGTTCGACGACACGCTCCACGAGCTCGTCGAAGGGCAGCGTGCGATTGAACACGAAGTCGAGCAGTATCGGGAGGTTCACCCCGGTGATCACGACCCGGTCGGCACAGGCGCTGCAGGACGCCAGGGCGGCGGTGCAGCAACTCCCCGCCTGAAGATCGACGAACACGATCGCCGATCCGCCAGCCGCCAGCTCGCCGATCTCCGCCCTGAGCTCGTCTGGCGATTTCTCTTGGTTCGACAGCGCCACCAGCGCGTCGGCGCTCGTTCCCGCGATCCGGCGAACCGCACCGACCAGGCCGTCGGCCATGTCACCGTGCGCGATGACCACGCCCATCGGACCTGCCGCGTCACTCATAGTCCTGCTCCAGGTACTGCTTCAAGCGTTTGTCGAAGGCTTCGGCTGGATTGATACCGGAGTATGTGAGGAGATGATTCATCGCGACCACCTCCGAGATCACCGTGATGTTCTTCCCGGGGTTCAAGGGCACGGTCACCTTGGGGATCTGCACGCCCAGGATCTCGTGCGTCGTGCCGTCGAGTCCGGTCCGTGAGTAGTGTCCGTTCTGGTCCCACATCTCCAGATGGACCACGACCTCGATGCGCTTCTGTTGGCGGATGGCCGTCACACCGAACAGCGCCGAGATGTCGATGATGCCCACACCTCGGATCTCCATGTGATGACGCTGCAGATCGTGGCCGCGCCCCATCAGCACGTCGTTGCCCGTCCGGCGAACGAGGACCAGGTCGTCCGCGACGAGGCGATGGCCGCGCTCGACGAGGTCGAGCACGCACTCGCTCTTGCCGACGCCGCTCTCTCCAATGAACAGCAGGCCCACTCCGTAGACGTCGGCCAACGAGCCATGCAGCGCCGTGGCGGGTGCCAGGGCCATCTCCAGAAACGGCTTGAGCCGGCGGTAGAAGTTCTTCGTGGACTCCATCGAGCGCAGGACGGGGATGGAGCGGGCGCTCGCGAGCTCGACGAAGTAGCCCGGAATCTCCTGGCCCTTGGTGACGAAGACCGCCGGAATATCGAAGGAAAAGAACCGCGTCAAACGCTGTCTCGCCTCCGCCTCGTCCAGCGCGGCGATGTACGTCATCTCGGTCTCGCCGAACACCCAGAATCGGCCGTCGGGCACGCGGGCCACGTGGCCCGCCAAGGCGAGCCCGGGGGAGGTGATGTCCGCGTCGTCCGTGGTTCCGTCCAGGGACACTTCGGCGTTCATCAACTCGAGCCCGAGCGTTTCGCGTTTGACGTCGAGCACCTCACGAACGGAGATCCGCTTGGGCTCCAGGGCTTCAGCCTCGGTCGTCACGAGAGGTCAGTCCTTCGCGACTCGGTCCTGGAGCGGCGGCGCCTGGTGCTCCCGCTCCCGCTTGCGTTGCTCACGAAGCATGCGCCCGACCCGGTCCACGACCTGGTCGACGGCCGCCCTGAACTCCCGGGCCTCGCCATGCGCGACGACGAGGGGTGAACTGTCCGCATGCACGATGACCTCGACCTTGCGACTCACCTTCTCTTCGTCGAACACGACATCTGCGGACGTCGCTCGGGGGTTGAACTTGGAAAGCGCCCCCACTTGCTCGCGAGCGCGCTCGAGGACGTCGTCGGGAACGTCGCAATGACGTGCGGTGATCTGGATTCTCAAGGTGCTTCCCCATCTTGGGAGGATGAAGGCACTGCCATGATGAAAGCTAGCCGACCCCAGCGTGGGCGACCACCCGGTGGAGCGTCTGTTCGATCCCGTCCGCGGTGACGTCCCACGTGAAACCTTCCGCGAAGCGCCGGGCCCGTTCACCCATGGCGGCACGGGTGGCCGGATCGGTCAGCAGCGACGCCACCGCGGACGTCAATGCCTCGACGTCGCCGTGCGGCACGAGCACTCCGGTCTGGCCGTCCACGACCGACTCGCGGAGGCCGGGGGCGTCACTGGCCACCGTAGGAGTCCCGCAGGCCGCGGCCTCGATGTTGGTAATGCCCCAACCCTCCTTGACGGACGTGAGCACATGCACCCACGAACGGCGCAGGATCTCCACCTTCCGATCCTCTGAAACGAAGCCGAGGAAGCTGACGCGCTCGGCGATCCCGATGCGGTGTGCGAGCGCCTCGAGCGCCGGGCGCTCCCGCCCCGCCCCGGCGACCAGAAAGCGCACGTCGAGTCCACGGGCCGCCAGCCGCCGGACGGCTTCCAGCACGAGGTCGACCCGCTTGTAGCGGTTGAGTCGGCCTACGAAGACCAGGGTCGGCGTCTCGTAATGATCGTCGGGCGTACCCGGGTGGAACCGAGCCACGTCGATCCCGTTGGGCACGACCACGATACGCGAGGCCTCGAGACCTCGGGCGATCAGATCCTCCCGGGTGCTCTCGGAAACTGCGACCACCGGTACGCCATGGTAGGCGCGCGGTACCGTCCGCTCGAGCAACCAGGTCGTGAGCGCCACGGGGAACGGCGCGGCCGCGAACGCCGCTGGTCCGAACAGGTGGTGGACGAGCAAGACGGTCGGGACCTCGCTCCATCGGGGGGTGAAGACCGGTACCTTGTTGAGGTCTTCCACGACGACGTCGTAGTCCTGGCCGGTCAACGCACGCTGGAAGTAGCGGGGACCATCCCAGGAGAAGGTGTAGCGACTGCCCGTCCGGTGGACATCGATGCCGTCGAGCGTGGCGCGGGGGGCGCAGCCGGGCCAGCCGGAGACGAGCGCCGTCACGGCGTGGCCGCGCCGGGCCAGCCGGCCGAACGTCTCGTGAAGGTGGGTCTCGGCACCGCCCGAGCGCGGATTTTCGCGGTCGAGCCAGTTCACCACCAGGATGCGCAGGGAGCGGGAAGCGCCTTCCGCCTGGTCGCGACTCAAGCGTGGCTCCCCGCCCAGATCACCCCGCGGACTCCGGTCCCCGCCCCGCTTCTTGGCGGCCGGGCCGCTGCTTGTAGAGTGCGTCGAGCACGCCGTTCACGAACCGCGGTGACTCGTCACCGCCGTAGGCCTCCGCGAGGCGGATGGCTTCCTGAATGGCGACCTTCGGCGGGATGTCCTCTCCGTGGAGAAGCTCCGCCGCGCCGATCCTCAGCACCGCCCGGTCGATGGCGGCGAGCCGGTCCAGGCGCCAGTTCGAGAGCGCGCGCTGAAGCGCCCGGTCGATCTCCGGCAGGTGCGCGTCGAGCGTCGAGACCAACGTCCGGACGTACGGCACGCGCCGTGGGGCGATACGACGGGTCGACATGGTCTCGACGAGGGTGTCACGAAGCGGCCCCTCCTTACCCCCCGCCTCCCAGCGGTAATGGATCTGCAGGGTCCAGGCCCGCGCCCGGGTCCGGTCGATGCGTTCCCGACGATCGAGTCCCGCGGTGCCGTTCATCGGCCCGCCACACGATGGAAGACGCCAATCATCTCGACGGCGGTCGTCACGGCCTCGAACCCCTTGTTGTCCGCTCCGTCTCCGGCTCTGGCCATCGCCTGGGGCAGATCGTCGGTCGTGAGAACGCCGAACACGACCGGCACCTCCGAAGACAGGGCGACCTGTCCGAGTCCAAGGGACGCGTGCGAGCACACGTAGTCGAAGTGGGGGGTCTCCCCCCGGATCACGCAGCCGAGCGTCACGACGGCGTCGTGCCTCCCTGCTTCGAGCACGCGGGCCGCGGTCTGCGGAAGCTCCCATGCGCCGGGAACGGAAAAGACGTCGATCTCGGAAGGGCTTGCGCCGTATTCCTCCAGCGCGGCCCTGGCTCCGGCCAGAAGCCGGTCGGTCACGTCGGCGTTGAATCGCGAGACGACGATCGCGATCCGGAGGCCAGAGGCGTCGAGCGTGCCTCGGTAGGCGTCCACTGGGGATCCTTTGGAGCTCATAGGAGATGCCCGAGCTTGGAGCGCTTGGTCTCGAGGTACCGTTCGTTGTGCACACCGGGCTCCACCTGGAGCGACTCGCGACCGGTGATCTCGAGATCGTAGCCGTCCAGGCCCACGATTTTGCGGGGATTGTTGGTGAGGAGGCGCAGCGACTTGATGCCGAGGTCGAGAAGGATCTGCGCGCCGATGCCATAGTCGCGGAGGTCCGGCTTGAAACCGAGGCGCTCGTTGGCCTCGACCGTGTCGAGCCCGCCGTCTTGGAGATCGTAGGCCTTGAGCTTGTTCCCCAGGCCGATACCCCGTCCTTCCTGACGGAGATACACCACCGCGCCCTCCTCTTCGAGCGCGATCCGGTCGAGCGCCGCCTGCAACTGTTCACCGCAGTCGCAACGGAGCGAGCCGAACACGTCTCCCGTCATGCACTCGGAGTGCATGCGCACGAGAACGTTGCTCTTCCCCCGCGGCTCTCCCTTCACGAGGGCGACGTGCTCACCGCCGTCGAGCGCGCTCCGGTAGGCGATCACCCGGAAATTCCCGTGCCGTGTCGGGAGATCCGCCTCGGCGACCCGCGTGACCAGACGCGTCTTGGTGAGCCGGTAGGCCACCAACTGCGCCACGGTGATGAACTTCAGGCCATGCTCCTCCGCGAACTCGTGGAGCTCTGGACGGCGGGCCATGGTCCCGTCGGTGTTCAGGATCTCGCAGATGACACCCACGGGCGGGAATCCCGCGAGCTCGGCGAGGTCCACCGCGGCCTCGGTCTGGCCGACCCGCCGCAACACGCCGCCCGACTTGGCGCGGAGCGGGAAGATGTGCCCAGGCCGCCGGAGGTCCGCGGGTTGCGACTCGGGATCGGTGAGGACCTCGATGGTCTTGGCCCGGTCGTGCGCGCTGATGCCGGTGGTCACACCGAACTTCACGTGGGCGTCGACCGACACCGTGAAGGCCGTGCCCTGCGGGTCGGTGTTCCGGTCCGTCATGAGCGGTAGATCGAGCTCGTCGGCACGTTCCGAGGTGAGCGTCACACAGATGAGCCCCCGTCCGTGCTTCGCCATGAAGTTCACATGGTCCGGGGTGATGGCCGCGGCGGCCATGACCAGGTCCCCCTCGTTCTCACGGCTCTCGTCGTCGGCCACGATGACCATGCGTCCCCGGCGGATCTCCTCGATCGCCTCTTCGACGCTGTCGAACTTCTTTTCACCGCTCATTCGGTCGTTCCCTGTGCTCTCGAGGCGAGGATCTTACCCACGTATTTTCCGATCAGGTCCCCCTCCACGTTCACGGGGGCCCCAGGTTGGAGCGCACCCAGATTCGTGTGCTCATAAGTAAACGGGATCAGGCCGACGGCGCAGACCGTCGGCTCCGGCATCTCGGCCACGGTGAGGCTTACCCCATTCAACGCGATCGAGCCCCGCGGGACGGTGAGGTCGGCGACTTCGGCGGGAAGCTCGAACTCCAGACGCCAGAACTCACCATCTTCTATAATTTTGATTAGGTGGCCGATGCCATCTACATGACCCTGAACCATATGGCCATCGACCCGTCCAGTCATTTGGAGGGCTCGTTCCAGGTTCACGGGAGTGCCTTCCGCGTACCGGGCCGCGAGGGTCCGGTCCAGACTCGTCCCGATGACATCCACCAGAAACGCATCCTCCCGGAGGTCCGCAACCGTGAAGCAGGCGCCGTCCACCGCGACCGAATCGCCGAGCGACAACCCGGCCGCGAGGTCGCCGCACGCGATGGCGAACCGACGGGTCGTGCTCCCATCGACGAACCTCCGGATCGTCCCGATGCGTTCCACGATGCCGGTGAACATCTACGCTTCCATCCGGTCGAAGGTCAGCAGCGCGTCCCGCCCGTAACCGGCCGGTGGCAGCGGCTCGAACCGGCTCCAATCGAGACCGTCGGCGTCGTCGCCGAACGCCGGCAGGCCACCGGCGCCCAGGGTCGTCGGTGCGACGAACAGGAGGAGCCGATGCACCCGTTCCTCCACGAGCAGCCGGTTCGCGAGCCGCCGACCTCCTTCGCAAAAGATCGAACGTACCCCGATCTCCCACAGGACTTCAGCGACGTGCGTCAGCTCGAGTCGGCCCTCCGGATCGCTGCGCACCGGGTGTACGTGGGCGCCCCGTGCCTCGAGCCGTTCGATCTCCGCCTCGTCGGCGTCCTCGCGGGTGAACAGGTGCACGGGGATCAGATCGTCGCTCTCCCGGAAGAGCGCGGCCTCGGACGGTGTGGACGCGTTCGGATCGAGCACGACGCGCCGCGAAGGGCGCTCGCCCCTCGCGACGAGGCGCACGGTGAGCCTCGGATCGTCCGCACGCACCGTCCCGGCCCCGACCATGACCGCATCGAAGCCAGCCCTGAGCCGATGCACTTCCCTGTCGGCTTCCGGCCCTGTGATGCGTGTGCGCCGTCCGGGCGCGGCCGCGATCCGGGCATCGAGGGACATCGCGAGCTTCAGGGTGACGAACGGCGTTCCATGGCGCGCGTTGTGGAAGAAGGCGGGGTTCTCGCGCTGGGCCTCGACCTCGCTCCACACCGGGCCCATGACCTCCACCCCTTCGCGTCTCAGCGCCTCGGCGCCCCCACCTGCTTCCCGCCCCGGCTCTGCCGCCCCGTAGACCAGACGTCGGATGCCAGCCTCGAGAAGGGCCTCGGAGCACGGCGGCGTCTTCCCATGGTGATGGCACGGCTCGAGGCTCACGTAGGCGGTGGCGCCTTCCGCGGCGCTGCGGGCCTCCTCCAACGCGGCGATCTCGGCGTGCGGGCCACCGAAGCGCGCATGGAAGCCTTCTCCGACGACGACGCCGTCGCGGACCAGCACACAACCCACCAAGGGATTGGGATGCACGTGCCCCCATCCGTTCCGTGCCAGCGTGCGGGCACGGTCGAGGTACGTGAGCTCCTGCGGAGACAGGTCCGGCGCCACGGATGCCATATCAGGGCGTGAAGCGGAGCGCGAGGCTGCCGAACGGTGAGCCCGTCTCCGGATCGAAGGTCGACCCCAGGTCGCCTGGCACGCCCGGGTATCCGCCGGCCCAGCCGCCCTCCACGGAAAGCTGGAGGAGCAGAAGGTTGAAGGACGCCCCACCGAAGTAAATCGTCCGCCGCGCATCGAGCGGGCCCTCGACGCGCACCACATCCGCGCCCGTGTCCTGAACCTCGAGCATGGTCTCAGCGCTCGCGTGGTCCCAACCGACACCGGCCAGCACCCCGACACCGAAGAGGTCCTTGCCGATCGTGGCCCGGATCGAGGTCACGCCAGGATCGACTTCGATACGCGCAGGGTCCCCGAGCCCGGTGTCCCCGAGCCGGACCGCACCCAGCAGACGATGGGAGACGGATGCGCTGACACCGGGGAGCGTGAACGACTCCCGCAGGACCCCCACGCGTGCGCCGATCGCGACCGCCGTGCTGTTGCCTCGAAAGCCCTCGGAGGAAGGCGGCATGGTGATGCCGACGGAACCGAACACGTCGAGCGAGAGCATCCCACCGACGGTCGGCATGGGTGAGAAGCCGTCGAGAAGACCCGCCGTCAGCCCGAGCTGCATCGATGGAACGACGAACGAGACGTCCGTTGCGCGTCCGGTGCCCTGGTCGAAGACGTCGGGCAGCCCCACGGACACCACGCCCGCCCGAAACGATGACGAGAACCGGGGACGATTGCCGATCTTACGTCCCAGGGTGGAGGCGGAGCCGGGAACGTCGGAGCCCCACCCCGCGAGCAGGCTCGTCTGCCCCGTCAACGCACGCGCGGCGACCGCCACATCGGTGCACCGATCGAGATCGCCACCGCGCTCGACGCAACGACTCGTGAGCTGCCCGGGGCTCTGGGCGTCCGCGCTCGCAGGGACGAACGCGGCCGCGCCCAGGAGCGTGCTCACCGCGAGGCGGCGCACGCTCCCCCTGGCTCGGATCATCGGTAGCGGACCCCGGCCCCATCCACGATGGACCCGATCTCCCGGGCTCCGATGCCGGACGTCGTAGCCGCTTCGACGACCGCGTCGGCATCCTCGGGTCGCGTCACGGCGATCATGCCGATCCCCATGTTGAACACCCGGTCCATCTCGTCGCGGGCGACGTTTCCGGCATCCTGCAAGATGCGAAACACCGGGGGGATCTCCCACGCGTCTCGCGCGACCGACGCGCCCAGACCTTGCGGCAGCACCCGTGGAAGATTTCCGGGAATGCCTCCGCCCGTGATGTGCGCCAGGCCACGAACGAGCCCCGCGTCCAGCAGAGGCGAGAGGAGAGGCAGGTAGCTGCGGTGGACGGCCAGGAGCTCCTCCGCCACCGAGTGCCCCGTGCCGGGAAGCTCGTCGTCCACACCCAGTCCCATCACTTCGAACACGATGCGGCGGGCCAGCGTGTACCCGTTCGTGTGCAGCCCGGTCGAGTCGAGTCCCACCAGGACGTCACCCTCCCGAATCCGGGATCCGTCCAAGATCTGTCCCTGCCCGACGATCCCGACGATGAACCCGGCGAGGTCATATTCATCGGTGGCGTAGAAGTCGGGCATCTGTGCCGTCTCGCCTCCGAGCAGCGCGCAACTGTTCTCCTTGCACGCCACCGCCACCCCCTGCACCACGTCGTGCACGACGGCCTCGTCCATCTCGCCCGTGGCCAGATAGTCGAGAAAGAAGAGCGGCCGGGCGCCCTGGACGAGGATGTCGTTCACGCAATGGTTCACGAGACACTGCCCGACCGTATCGTGACGGCCGGCCTGGAACGCGACCTTGAGCTTCGTTCCGACCCCATCGGCGCTGGACACCAGCACCGGCTCCGGAACGTCGCCCGGCACCCGGTAGAGCCCGCCGAACGCACCCAGCTCCGAAAGCGTGAAGCGGTCCCGGGTCGAGGCGACCAGAGCTTTCAGGCGGTCCTTCGTGCGCTCCGCCGCATCCAGATCGACACCCGCATCTCGGTAGCTCAGCCCTTCGGACACTAGATGGCCTCCACCCGGGTCTCGAACGCCGTGATCTCACGGAACTCGTCAACGCGCTGGCGCACATCTTCCACGGTCAAGTCCACCAGGCGGTTCACCGAGAAGCTCTCCACCGCGAAGGACCCGAGCGCCGAGCCGTAGACCATGGCCCGACGGAGGTCTTCCGGATCGAGGCTGCCGGCCTGCCCGAGATAGCCCATGAAGCCGCCGGCGAACGAGTCGCCCGCGCCCGTCGGGTCGAAGACCTCTTCGAGCGGGTATCCTGGCACGAAGAAGAGCCACTCGTCGCCGAACAGCATCGCCCCATGCTCACCCTTCTTCACGACCACGTACTCGGGGCCCCGCTCCTGCACCCAACGCGCGGCTTTGAGAAGGTTCGGCTCGTCCGCGAGCTGCCGGATCTCTTCGTCGTTGACGATCAGGATCCGCACCCGCTCGAGCAGCGACACGAGAGAGTCCCGGGCGCCGTCGATCCAGAAGTTCATCGTGTCGCACGCGACGATCTCCGGGTTGCTCACCTGGTCGAGCACGTCGTGCTGCAGCTTCGGATCGATGTTGCCCAGGAAGACGTGCCGGGACTCACGGAACGCCTCGGGAATCTGGGGCTGGAAGTCCGCGAACACGCCGAGACGCGTCTCGAGCGTATCCCGGGAGTTCAGGTCGAAGTGGTACTTGCCGGCCCAGAAGAAGCTCTCCCCTTCGACCTTCTGGATGCCGCTCAAGTCGGCGCCCCGCCGGGCCAGGAAGTCGAGCTCACCCATGGGATAGTCGTCCCCCACCACACCGACCAACTGGACCGGATTGAAGAGCGTCGCGGCGGCGGCGAAATAAACGCCTGAGCCACCGATGACCCGGTCCGCCTTTCCAAAAGGGGTCTCGACCGAATCGAGAGCCACGCTACCTACACATAGAATCGACATATTGAACAACTACCTTTCTTCCTGAGTCAAGATTCGGCTTGTCAGCCGTGTCACCCGCATCCTACTCGAGTGCTTCCATCGCGTCACGGACCATGCGGGTGGGGGCATCGATGCCCAACACAGTGAGTCCGTTACGAAGCACGATCTGGACGGCACGTGCCAGCGCGAGGCGGGCGGCGCGCAGCGCCGGGTCGTCGACGAGGACCGCGAGCTCGGGATTCCTCGTCGGATTTCCCGCGTGGTACCAGGAGTTCGCCATCCCAGCCGTCTGTTCCAGATAATCACACAGGACGTGTGGTAAGCTGTGCTCGGCCGCCCGCTGGATCGCGTCTCCGAGTTCCCCGAGACGCTTGAGGAGATCCCGTTCCGTGTCCGCCACGAGCAGATCGAGCGCCACATCATCCCCCCGCACGCTCTCAGGCTCGATCTCCGCACGAGCGAAAATGGAGCACATGCGGGCGTGCGCATACTGGATCTTGTAGACCGGGTTCTTGTCGGACTGGTCCAGCGCGATATCCAGATCGAACAGGAGATGGGCGTCCGGCTTCCTCATCTGGAAGAAGTACCGGGTCACGTCCACACCCACTTCTTCGAAGAGTTCTCGGAGCGTCGTGTACGAGCCGGCGCGCTTGGAGAATTTGACCTCCTGGCCGTCCCGCTCGACCCGCACCATCTGGTGCAGCACGTACTCGGGATATCCTTCCGGAAGTCCGAGCGCCTGGAGCCCGGCACGCACCCGCGCCACCGTACCATGGTGGTCGGCGCCCTGCACGTTGACGACCCTGTGGAAGCCCCGTTTCCACTTGTTCATGTGGTACGCGACGTCCGGCAGGAAATACGTGGGCATGCCGTTCCCGCGGATCATGACGCGGTCCTTCTGGTCGCCGAATTCGGTGGTCCTGAGCCACGTGGCGCCTTCGTGCTCATAGACGAATCCGGTCTCTCGCAGTCGGTCCACCGTCTGGTCCACGAGGCCGCGGTCGTATAAAGAGGACTCGAGGAAGTACTCGTCAAAGTGCACCCGGAAGTCGTGCAGGTCGCGGTCCTGCTCGTCGCGGAGCATGGCTACGGCAAAGTGCCGCACGACGTCGAGGGCCTCGTCCGACTCGTCGTCCCGGTAGCGATCGCCGAACTCCTCGATGAACGCCTGGGCGATGTCCCGGATATAGGCACCCTGATACCCACCTTCGGGAAGGGCCTCTTCACGGCCAAGCTCCTCTCGGTAGCGAGCGCGCACACTCAGCGCGAGCAGCTCCATCTGGCGCCCGCTGTCGTTGTAGTAGAACTCGCGGTGGACCTGGTGACCGGTCCAGTCGAGAAGCGACGCGATCGTATCGCCGAGGGCGGCCTGACGACCGTGACCCAGGTGGAGGGGGCCGGTCGGGTTCGCGGACACGAACTCGATCATGACGGCTTGTCCGTCGCCGACGTCCGAGCGGCCGTACGACGCGCCCGCCCTCAGGATGTCCCCGACGACCGAAGCCACCACGCCAGTAGAGAGCCGGAAGTTCAGGAAGCCTGGTCCCGCCACTTCCACGGTCTCGACACCGGCAGCCGTGAGATCCAACCGGTCTGCGATGTCCTGGGCGATCTCGCGCGGTGCCCTGCGCAGTTTTCCCGCGAGCGTCATCGCCACGTTGCTGGCGACGTCCCCGTGAGACGGGTCGCGAGGCCGCTCGAGTTGGATGTCGTCGGCCTCCGCACCCAGCTCGGCGATCACCACCCGGAGCGCGCTCCGAATCGCGTCCTGAGGCACCCTCAGTCGTCCGACTTGGGCTTCGCCGGGCTCGCGGCGGGGTTCTTGTCACCCCCCGCGGCTCCGCCGCTCCCTTCACCACCGGTACTGCCGCCGTCCGAGGACGGGGCCTCTTTGGAAGCTTTCTTCTTGTAGTCGTCCGAGCGATGGTTGGTGATGTAGAAACCCTCGCCCTTGAAGAGGAAGCCTGCGCCCCCGGAGATCAGCCGCTCCGCCTTGGCCCCGCATTCGGGACACTCGGCGACCGGATCGTCCGACATGCGCTGGAAGACCTCGAAGCCATGCCCCTTGGGGCACCGGTACTCGTACGTTGGCATTGTCGTTGGGTTGGGAACGTTCAAAGAGCCTGGAAAGTTAATAACTCTCCCGGCGGGAGCCCAGGGTGTGGGGTCGTGGCGCTAATGTGGCCCGCCCCACTTCTTCAAGCGTCGTACTTA
>JBBDSN010000156.1:0-4084 GCA_040904885.1 Gemmatimonadota bacterium
CACAGGGTCGGGCGGAAGGGTTGCGAGGCCCACGTCCGAGCTACCCCGCCGGTTCGAGCGGCAGAAGCAAGCGGGCCCGCGCGCCCTTTTGCTCCCCACGCCCCTCGAGCTCCAACGTGCCGCCGTGCGCTTCGACGATCTGGCGGGACAGGACCAGCCCGATGCCCGAGCCACCCGGCTTCGTGGTGTAGAACGGGACGAAGAGGTTGCCGGTGTCGGCGAGTCCGGGGCCTTCATCTTCGACCACGATGTGGAGCTTCCCGTTGCGGCTGAGCCACCGAATGGAGACCCGCACTCTGCCACTCTCGAGGGTCGCATCCACGGCGTTGCGGACGAGGTTGATGAGTGCCTGCTCCAGCTGGTCGGGGTCCGCCTGGATGGTGACTGCGGGTCCGGCCAAAACCTCGACGGTGAGCCGCGTCTCGAAATCCGCGACCCCCTGCGCCAAGGCCCGTACGTCGACGGGCATGAGCTCTGGCTTGGGAAGCCGAGCCAGACGCGCATAGGACGCCATGAACCGCCCGAGCGATTCGGCCCGGCTGGAGATGATCGACAAGCCCCGTTCCGCGTCCTCGCCGAACTCTCCGGGAATCTCGCTCCGGGACAGCAGGGCCTGGAGGCTGCCCGAGATCGATTTGATGGGGGTCAGGGAGTTGTTGATCTCGTGCGAGAGCACACGGATGATGCGCTTCCAGGCCTGCCGCTCCTCCTCGCGCAGGGCACGGCTCAGATCGGAGAGCGCGATGAGTTGGAAACGGGATCCTTCCTGCCGGACGACGCTTCGGCGAAGCTCCCACCGCCCGGTCCCACCCGGGAACGACACCTCGAGCGTGCGGGGCGCGATCCCCTCTAGGGTGTCGGCGAGCCGGAGATCGGCGGCGGCCCGCCCGATGAGCCTGGCCGCCGATTGACCGAGGAGCCGTTCGCCGGCCCTGTTCACGATGCGGAGTGTGCCCTCGGGATCGAAGGCGAAAACCGCGACATCGATCTCCTCGAGCACCTTCCGGAGGGTCTCGGTCGCCTCGACCGCCCCGAGGCGCTGATTGCGCAGGGTCTCCTCGAGCGCGTTCACCTCGTGGAAGACGAGGGACAGCGGGTCCGTGGCGTCGACCACCCTGGCCCGAATGGAGAAGTCGCCCTCCCGCAGCGCCGCGAGCATGTTCGCGAGCGTCCCGAGCGGCCGGACGATCTGCTCCCTGAGGGCAAGGGTCACGCCGAACCAGGCACCGAGCAGCACGAGCGTCAGGCTCCACTGCACCTGCCCCGAGTAGTCGCCGAACCACAGGAGGACCAGCGCCATCGCCACACCGGGAAGACCGGCCAGGAGCGAGACGAGAACGAGGCGCGTGTCGTGCCCGATTCGCTTCCAGAGGACGTTCACGGGCTCGCGCTAGCTCGCGTCGATCTCGTGACGCTGCAGCCGGCGGTAGAGCGCGCTTCGGCTCAGGCCGAGCGCCTCGGCGGCCCGGCTCACGTTGCCCTGGTGTCGTTCGAGCGCCTTCTCGATGAGCAACCGCTCCGCTTCGTCGAGCGTGAGGTCGTCCATGGGTCCCCCACCCTCCTCGCGACGCCGCAGCCCGAGGTCGGACGCCTCGATTCGTGATCCCCGCGCCATCAATACCGAGCGCTCCACGGAGTGCTGTAGCTCCCGGACGTTGCCCGGCCACGTATGTGCGAGGAGCGCGTCCTCGGCGGAAGGCGAGAACTCCTCGAGCGCACGCCCGTAGCGCTCGGCCTGCTTACCCAGGAAGTGCCGCGCCAGCGGCAGGACATCTTCACGGCGGTCGCGCAGCGGCGGGAGGCGGATCTCGACCGTATTCAGGCGATAGAGAAGATCTTCACGGAAGTCAGCGCTTGCGACGACCTCCCCGAGGTTCGCGTTGGTGGCCGAGAGCACCCGTACGTCGACGGAACGCACCTTGGAGGAGCCGACCCGCTGGATCTCCCGGGTCTCGAGCACACGAAGGAGCTTCGCCTGCTGCTGGAGCGGCACGTTCGCGATCTCGTCGAGAAAGAGCGTGCCCCCATCGGCGAGCTCGAAGCAGCCGACCCGGTCGGTCTTGGCGTCCGTGAACGCGCCGCGCACGTGTCCGAACAGCTCGCTGTCGAACACGCCCTCGCTGAATCCGCCGGCGTTCACCGCGATGAAGGGCTTCTTGGCCCGGTCCGACACCGCGTGAAGCCAACGCGCCACGACTTCCTTGCCCGTGCCGTGCTCGCCGGCGATGAGCACGTTCGCGTCGGACGGGCCCACCCGGTCGATGCAATCGAGCACCGGCTGCATCGCCTTGGAGGTTGCGATGAGCTCAGGAGCCCCTTCGCCCTTCAGGCGGATGTTCTCCCCCTCGAGGAGCTCGCTACGCCGCAAGGCACGCCCGAGCTCCACATGGGTCCGCAGCGTGGTGAGTAGCCGTTCGTTGTCCCAGGGTTTCTCGATGTAGTCGCGGGCGCCCCGGCGCATGGCCTCGACCGCGCCCTCAACGCTTCCCCACGCGGTCATCACCACGACCGGCACCGTCGGGTCCAGGCGGCGGATCTCCGTGATCAGGTCGAGCCCTTCCCGCCCCGACGTCGTGTCCCGCGTGTAGTTCAGGTCGATCAGGACCAGGTCGAAGTCTTCGCTCTCGACGGCCGCGACGACACCGGCCGGCGACGTCGCGGCCGTCGTCTGGAACCCCTCGGCCTTGAGCAGCATGTGGAGGGCCTCCAGCACGTCCTGCTGGTCATCCGCGACGAGGATCCTCGGGGACGCGGTCACGACTCGTCCGTGATCCACCCGTCTCTGAGCTCCACGATCCGGTTCCCGTAGCGGGCGTATTCCTCGTTGTGCGTCACCTGGATAACGGTCGTCCCTTCGCGGTTCAGATCCCTCAGGAGATCCATGATCATGCGTCCCTGACTCGAGTGCAGGCTCCCGGTCGGCTCGTCCGCGAGAATGATGGCCGGTTCCGCGATCACCGCGCGCGCCACAGCGACAAGCTGCTGTTGTCCCCCGGACAATTGGCTCGGGTAGAGATCCTTCTTCCCCACGATCTGGAATCGGTCGAGAGCGTCCGCGACGATCGCCTGCCTGTCCTTGCGCTTCACGTTCCGGTACGAGAGCGGGATCTCGAGGTTCTCGTACACGGTGAGGTCGTCCAGCAGATGATATTGCTGGAAGACGAAGCCGACGTACCGCTTGCCGAGCTCGTTCCTGGCGCGCGGGCGCAACGCATGCACGGGCTCCCCGAACAGGTAATACTCGCCGTCCCAATCGGCATCGAGCATGCCCATGATGGAGAGAAGCGTCGATTTCCCGGCACCCGAGGGCCCCATGATGGTGACGAACTCACCGGTTTCGATGTCGGCGGAGATCCGACGCAGGACGAACGTCTCGCCGGCACCGGTCTTGTACGATTTCTCGACGTTCTTGAGCCTGATCATCCACCCTCGTGCGCGCGCTGTTGCGGAGTGTTCGGTCCGGATGCACCAAGGTAGGGTCTGTCCGCACCCCCGTCAGGCCTCGCGCCCTCGGCGGGAGCTTCCTGACGGGGACGGGATCCCGGCGTGCTACCGGTGGTCGTCGGGAACGGTCAGGCGTTCGCCTCGCCCCGATGCATGTCGAATCCGGCTTCCTCGAGCTCATGGGACCGGCGTACGTCGTCTTCGCTGACCACCTGGCCGTCGAAGAGGTGAATGGCCCGGTCGGCGACCTCGGCGTAACGCGGATCGTGCGTCACCATGCAGATCGTGGCGCCCTCGGCGTGCAGCTCGTTCATCAGCTCCATGACCGCGTTGCCGTTCTTCGAGTCCAGGTTACCCGTCGGCTCGTCGGCCAGCAGAATGAGCGGCTTGCCCACGATCGCGCGCGCCACCGCCACACGCTGCTGCTGCCCACCCGACAGCTGGCTCGGGTAGTGCGTCATCCGGTGCGCCATGCCCACGCGCTCCAGCGATGCCTGCACCCGCTCCTTCCGCTCGCTCCCCGGCATTCCGCGGTACGTCAGCGGCAACTCCACGTTCTCGTACACCGTCAGGTCGCCGATCAGGTTGAACGCCTGGAAGATGAACCCGATCGCCTGGTTCCGGATCTTCGCCCGCTGGC
>JBBDSN010000157.1:0-1567 GCA_040904885.1 Gemmatimonadota bacterium
GTACGATATCCGCAAGACCCTCGTGCGCGGCCCACCAGACTTCTACCACGGGCTGCTAGTCACCCGCCGGATCTCCCGTGTAACGAGAGCGCAGAACCCGGTCATCGGAACCGGAACTTGTGCTTCTCCAACCATCCACGGGAACCATGTTGAACTTCATTCGATCCAATGTCCGGGCTTTGCTCGTACCGGCGGCGGCGTTCGCGCTGACCGCGTGCGACGACGACCCGGTAACCCCTGTCGATCCGGGGCTCACCGACGATATCGTCGACATCGCGACTTCCACGGGGGACGTGAGCACGCTCGCCACGGCGCTCGAAGCCGCCGGTCTCGTGGGCGCGCTCCAGGGCGACGGGCCGTTCACGGTCTTCGCCCCGGTCAACTCCGCGTTCGCCGATCTCGGTGACGGCATCGTCGATGCCCTCCTCGAAGACGGAAACGCCGAGCTTCTCTCGCGCATCCTCACCTTCCACGTCGTTTCCGGAACGGCCGCCTTCTCCGGCGACCTATCGGACGGCCAGACGGTGACCACGCTCGAGGGCGAGGCGCTCACCATCGGGGTCTCCGGCGGGAGCGTCACGGTCAACGAGGCTACCGTAACGACAGCCGACATCGAGGCCACCAACGGTGTCATCCACCTGATCGACGAGGTTCTCGTACCGTCGACGGATATCGTCGAGCGTGCAGTCCTGACGCCCGAGACGCAGACGCTGGTTGCGGCGGTCGCGGCGGGTGATCTGGTCACCACGTTGAAGGGCGACGGGCCGTTCACGGTCTTCGCGCCGATCAACGAGGCGTTCGAAGCGTTGGGTACGGACCAGCTCGACGTTCTGCTCGCGCCGGAGAACCAGGCGCTGCTGCAGAAGATCCTGACCTACCACGTGATCGCGGGTGACGTGCGCGCGGCCGACCTGGCCGACGGTGCGTCCGTCGCGACCGTCGAGGGCACCGAGGTGACGTTCGACCTGTCGGGTGCCACCCCGAGGGTCAACGGCGCCGAGATCATCGCGACCGACGTCGTGACCGAGAACGGTGTGATCCACCTGATCGACGGCGTGCTCACCGAGAACGCCGACATCGTGGACGTCGCGACCCTCAACGGGTTCGAGACGCTGGTCTCCCTGGTGGCCGAGGCCGACCTCGTGACCACGCTCAGGAGCGACAACGGCGGGGACGGCTTCACCGTCTTCGCGCCGACCGACGAGGCCTTCGCGGCCCTGGCGGCGGTTCCGAGCGGGCAGGACCTCGTGGACGTGCTGACGTACCATGTGGTCGGCGCGACGGTCGAGTCGGGTGACCTGACCGACGGCCAGGTCGTGACCACGGTCGAAGGCAGCACCTTCACCGTGAACATCGATGGATCGGCGGTGAGCATCACGGACGGCAGCGGCAACACGGTCAACGTGGTGCTGACGGACGTGCCCGCTTCGAACGGGGTCATCCACGTGATCGACGGCGTGCTGCTCCCGAGCAGCTGAAGCAGTCCGTAGGAAGGGGTGGAGGGAGGCTTACGCCCCGTCCGGCTTCGTGCCGGGCGGGGCGACTCCTGACACCGCCACCCCGGCGA
>JBBDSN010000157.1:1667-4063 GCA_040904885.1 Gemmatimonadota bacterium
GCCCCGTCCGGCTTCGTGCCGGGCGGGGCGACTCCTGACACCGCCACCCCGGCGATGCATGTCCAGAGAAGGGCGGTCGTGCCGGGGCGGCTTCCACCCAACGCGAGTCCCTGGGCTGCCATGGCCAGGGCGATCGCCATGCCCCACTGCACGCGACGTACGGACAGAGGGGCATCCGTCGCGTCTCCGGTGGCCCTGACCCCCCGCGTTCGGATCAGAACATCTGCGAAGACGGCACCGACCCCGATCGCGGCGAACAGGAAGGGCATCGTGACGACAAGTGAAGGCTCGAACGATGCCAGTCCCATACCGGTCAGAACGCCCACCAGCGCGAGCGACATGGCCGCGAACCACCATTGTCGGCGAAGCCCTCCGGGCAGTGCGGCATCCACGACGAACGCGGCCGTCCCGACCAGTCCGACGCCCGGGCTACCGGTCGCGACCATGGACCATCCGGTAAGGAGCAGCAACGCGAGTCCGTCGAGACTGCGCGCCGGCAGGCCCACCGAGCGGTTCACCAGGCGCACCATCACGAGCGTCGTGAACAGGAGCAGCAGGCTCGTGCCGGGCACGGCGAGCAAAGCGGCGAGCGCGAACGCCATGGCTACGAAGGCGGCCCTTTGGTCGTCGGGCGCGAGCTCACGTCCGAGCGCCCAGGCACCGAGCACCACGCCGGCTCCGAGCGCCGCCGCCCATGCGCGTGGTGTGCCCCCGAGCCCTGGCGTACCCGACCCGAAGAATCCCACCGCGAGGGCGGCCAGCGGCATCAGCAGGAGCACAGCGAGGTTCGAGGGCCAGCTCGGATCGAGTGGGCGTCCCAGAGAGGTGAAGCGGTGAATCGGCTCTTGCGAGCTGGCGTCGTCCGGCAAGAAACGTCTCGGCGGCTGAAGGGATGTGCACCGGGGGCAAGGGATCCCGTAGATTGCGGCGCAATGCGGCCTCGCGTTCCCGCACCGCGTGCGCGCGCGGGACGATTCCCGGCTTATCCGGAGGACAGAGCTTCTGAGAATCAACGTGGGCCCCGCGGACCTCGAACGCGAGGGGTGGCGCCCGTACCTGCTGCTCGGTCTCGCGGTCCTCGCGGTGGGGCTGGCCGCGTGGCGCCCTATGCCGGCGGGTGTATGGCACGACGACGGTGTCTACATGATGGTCGGCAAGGCTCTTGCCGAGGGGCACGGCCTCACGTACCAGGGCGTTGTCGGCGCCCCTCCGGCCGTCAAGTTTCCCCCGGTGTACCCCATGGTGCTCGCCGGTCTCTGGAGCATGTCGAGCGCGATCGGGACGGTCACGCTCGTCGCGACCCTGGGCAACCTCGTCTTCCTCGCGTTGGCCGCCGTGTTCCTCGCTCGCGCGCTCCGGGTGGGCGCGGGACTTCCCATGGGCGTCGCTCTGGCGGCCGGGGGCCTCGCGTTCGTCTCGGGCGACGTCCTGAGGACCTCGTCTGCCGTGTTGTCGGAACCCCTGTTCCTGGCCCTTGCCACCGGCGCATTCGCGCTTTGGCCGGGTGCGGCGCGCGAGGAGGGCGGCCAGCGGCACCGGATCGCGCTCGGCGCCCTTCTCCTCGTCCTCATCAGCACGCGCGCGGCGGGTCTTCCGTTCGTCGTCGGGTTCGGACTGGCCATGGCGCTCCGGATGGGGGCGCGTGCCGCGACCGTCGTGGCGGCTCCCGGGTTGGCCGGTTGGATTGGATGGAGCCTCTGGGCCCGGTCGCGCGGCGAGAGGATTCCGGCCGACCTGGCGGATCTGCTCGGCCCCTACGGCGGGTGGATCCGGGAGCAATTCTTCTCCGATCCGGGAGCTTTCCTGGCGCGCTTCCCTACCCATGCGGCCGGCGTCGTGGAGCGGGTGGGGGTCCTGCTCTTGCCGCGGCTCGACGGGACGGTGCTCTGGTTGCTCGCGTTGCCCCTGCTCGCCCTGGCCACGTATGGATGGCTCGAAGCCCGACGGCGATTCCCGCCTCTGGCCTGGTCCGCCCTGGCCTACCTCGGGTTGCTCCTGGCCTGGCCGTTTCTGGATCGCAGGTTGGTGGTGCCCCTGCACGTCTTCGTCGTGGCCCTCCTGGCGGTCGGTGCGGTGGCGCTGGCCTCGACCCGGCGGACCCGTCGCGGCACCGCGGTGGTGATCGGACTTGTCGGCTTGTGGGCGGGCTTCTATGCCGTGACGAACGCGCACCGCATCGCCTCCGAATGGCCGACCGCAGGCTACCGGATCCGGGCGGAGCGTCTCGCGGCCGCGGTCGAGGCGATGACCCGCACGGTTCCCCAGGACGCAGTCGTCGGCGCCCCCGAGTTCTGGGCGGCCCTGCACCTGCACGGCCGTTGGACCGTGGCGCCCAGCGTGTTGTTCGACCCCGCGAGCACGGACGTCGAGGCACCCGTCTGGGGTTCGCCCGAGGC
>JBBDSN010000158.1:0-4021 GCA_040904885.1 Gemmatimonadota bacterium
TGCCGAGCCGGAGGTTGGCGAGCCACAGCCCCGCGCTCCCCAACGACACGGGAATGGACCGAAGGGCCCGCGCCGTGGACAGATGGCCCGCGTACCACTCGGAGAGTTGATCTGCCTTCAGGTCTGCCACCGCTTCGAGGGTCGTTCGAGCTCGCTCTTCGGCACGCCGCTGCTCTCCCCGGTGCCACAGGTATCCCGAGGACACCACGACGGCCGAGATCAGGAGGGTCGTGGCGCGGAACGTCCAGCGCGAGCCCAGTCCGGAATCACCCGCCGGGGGAAAGATCAGGCGTAGGGGCCAGTAGGCGGTGCCCACCAGCAACAGAAATGCGAGACCGAGAAAGAAGAGTGCCAACGCGGTCATGGCCGCGACCGGAATCGTACCGGTCCCGTAGAAAAGCGGACCTCCGAGCACGTACCCCTGGAGGATCACGAAGCAGGCGCCCATGACTGTGAGCGCGATCACGACTTCCTCTTTGGCCCTGCCGGGCCGGACGTGCTTCCATGTGAGCCCGAGCGCGAGGAGCAGGAGGAGCGCGGCCGTGTAGAGAGAGACCCGACCCACGGGCACGTCGCTGACCCGTGCGTCCGTGCCGGACAGCCAGGCTTCGATGTCGAGCGGGATGTCGAGGAGGGCCGCGCCAAGAATGACGGTCGACGCCAGCAGCGCTGCTGCGGCTAGCGAGGCCGCGGCCGTCGGCTTGCGTGCGCGCAGCAGAACCGCAGCCGAGAGCGTCAGCACCAGGAGCGCCGTGCCGGGGGCCATCGGAACGTATCGGGCGCCGAGCGACAGCCAGGACCAACGATCCAGCCACCAGGTCGCGAGCACCGCGAGCGCTACGGCCGCGGCCGCTCTAGCGAACCGCGTCGCCCACCGTCGGCCGGACCGGTCGGGCGCGTATGTCTCGATGGCTTCAGGGGTCGAGGACGTGGGCATTCGCTCGGCGGACATGCGACTCGGGTTGGACCGTGAGACCACGGGTTGCAGTCGAGTACCCGAGGGCGCGTCCAACGTGCGACCGCCGAGCGTGAAGGAAGTGTGCCGGTTGGAGGGTCGTAGCGAAAGGCTTGCGCCGCGACTTGCGCTCGCGACCGGCCCTCCCGTACAATCGCGACCGACCGGGTCCGATTCTCCACCCCGGTCGACGCCCTTGGCATGGGGCTCAGGCCCTGCGCCTCCGGTGTGATCGTCCCTCGGGCACGACGCCTTTGGCGTCGTGAAGGATCACGGGATGGCATCTCAGCAGACGGCTCTACCTGTCCGCCGGCCGTTCGGCGGCACGATGCGTCGCGATGCGTGGTGGCTTCAGCCCACCGTGGTGTTCCTCGGGCTCGGCGCGTTCATCGTCTACTCGACGTGGGCGGCGTTCCAGGGTGACCACTACACGTTCGGCAACTACCTGTCGCCGTTCTACTCCCCGGAGCTTTTCGGGGACTCCGGGCACTCGGTGTTCGGCCCCAGACCGGGATGGTGGCCGGGCTGGCTCCCGTTCTCGCCGGCGTTCCTGATCCTCTGGGCACCGGGCGGATTCCGGTTGACCTGCTACTACTACCGGGGCGCCTACTACAAGGCGTTCTGGGCGGACCCGCCGAACTGTGCGGTCGGTGAGCCCAGAAAGAGCTACCTGGGCGAGCGGCACTTCCCGCTCATCCTGCAGAACGTGCACCGGTACTTCCTCTACCTGGCGCTCGTCTTCCTCGTGATCCTGAGCTGGGACGTCTACAAGGCGCTCTGGTTCACGGATCCGGCGACGGGGCAGGAGACGCTCGGTCTCGGGGTCGGCACGCTCGTGCTCGCCATGAACGTCTTTCTGCTCGGCAGCTACACGCTCGGCTGCCACTCGCTCCGCCACCTGGTCGGCGGACGGCTCAACCGGATCTCCGACAAGCCGGTGCGGAAGAAGACCTACTCGTGCGTGAGCTGCCTGAACCGGCGGCACATGCTGTTCGCGTGGCTGAGCCTCTTCTGGGTCGGGTTCTCCGACGTGTACGTGCGGCTCTGCTCCATGGGCATCTGGACCGACTGGAGGATCTTCTGATGGCCGAATACACCACGGTCGAGCACGATGTCCTGGTGATTGGGGCGGGAGGTGCCGGCCTCAGGGCCGCCATCGAAGCCGCGTCGCAGAACGTGAGTGTGGGGCTCGTCTGCAAGTCGCTGCTCGGCAAGGCGCACACCGTCATGGCCGAGGGCGGCATCGCCGCGTCGCTGGCCAACGTCGACACGCGGGACAACTGGAAAGTCCATTTTGCGGATACCATGCGTGGCGGGGGTTACCTCAACAACTGGCGGATGGCCGAGTTGCACGCCAGAGAGGCGCCGGATCGCGTCCGTGAGCTCGAGGCGTGGGGCGCGCTGATGGACCGCACGCCGGACGGGCGCATCCTTCAGCGCAACTTCGGCGGACACGCCTACCCGCGGCTCGCGCACGTGGGGGACCGCACCGGCCTCGAGATGATCCGCACGCTGCAGGACCACGGGGTGCACCAGGGCATCGACGTGCACATGGAGGTGACCGTCACCACCCTGCTCAAGGATGGCGACCGGGTCGTGGGCGCGCTCGGCTACGACCGCGAGCGAGGGCGCTTCAAGGTGTTCCGGGCCGGCGCGGTGGTCATGGCCACGGGCGGCATCGGCAAGGCGTACAAGATCACGAGCAACTCGTGGGAGTACACGGGCGACGGCCACGCGCTCGCGTACCACGCCGGTGCGGACCTGCTCGACATGGAGTTTCTGCAGTTCCACCCGACGGGTATGGTCTGGCCACCGAGTGTCCAGGGCATTCTCGTGACGGAGGGGGTGCGCGGCGAAGGCGGCGTCCTCAAGAACAGCGAAGGACGTCGGTTCATGTTCGACGACATCCCGCCGCTCTACAAGGACCAGACGGCGGACACCGAGGAGGAAGGGTGGCGGTACGTGACGGGCGACAAGGAGGCGCGCCGCCCGCCCGAGCTGCTCACCCGCGACCACGTCGCGCGGTGTATCCTGCGCGAGGTCAAGGAGGGGAGGGGCAGTCCGCACGGCGGGGTTTTCCTGGATATCGCCTGGATCGACGAGAAGTTTCCGGACGGCCCGGCGCATATCAAGCGGAAGCTCCCGGGGATGTACCACCAGTTCATGGAGCTGGCGGGCATCGATATCACCAAGGAGCCGATGGAGGTGGGGCCCACGACCCATTACGCCATGGGCGGCATCCGGGTCGACGCCGACACGCAGATGTCGTCGGTGCCCGGGCTGTTCGCCGCGGGGGAGTGCGCGGCGGGCCTCCATGGGGCCAACCGACTCGGCGGAAACTCGCTCTCCGACCTGCTCGTCTTCGGACGGAGGGCCGGCCTGCACGCGGCGGAGTTCGCGAAAGAGAAGGGAGGCGGCACCATCGATGGCGGCCAGGTCGACGAGGCCATGCGTGAGGCGCTCGCACCGCTCGAGCGCGATCCCGGGGCCGACGAGCGCGGACCGTACCGGGTCATGCAGGACGTCCAGGCGCTCATGCACGAGAAGGCCGGCATCATCCGGGATCACGACCTGCTCGGCGAGGCGCTCGACGGCCTGCGGGCGCTGCAGCCCGAAGTGGACCGCGTGGCCGTGGGCGGGAACCGCGACTTCAATCCCGGATGGCACACGGCCATCGACCTGAAGAACATCATGACGGTGTCCGAGTTGCTCGTGCTCGCTGCCCGCGAGCGCAAGGAGAGCCGAGGCGCCCACTCGCGCACGGACTTCGAGGAGAAGGATCCCGAGTGGGGCAAGGTGAACCTCGTGGTGCGGAAGGGAAGCGGTGGCGAGCCCGACATCCGGCGCGAGCCGATCCCTCCGTTGCGGCAGGAGCTCGCGGACATCATCAAGGAGCAAGGCTGATGGAGACCGTCTCGTTCAAGGTCTGGCGCGGCGACGCCGACGGAGGGGAGTTCCGCGCCTATGATGTCGAGGTCCAGCCGGGCTTCGTCGTCCTCGACGCCGTCCGGAAGATCCAGGCGGATCAGGCGCACGACATGGCCATCCGCTGGAACTGCAAGGCCG
>JBBDSN010000159.1:0-6001 GCA_040904885.1 Gemmatimonadota bacterium
GGTCGTCTGCCTTCTTCAACAGCCTTCTAAGGACAGTCGGGATACGTCTCCACTTCGCCGTCCCGCACCCATGTGCCGCAGGGCTCCCCGGCCGCGTATGTGCCCTCCTCCTGGACGGATCCGTCCTCGGCGTACGCGACGTAAGGCCCGTCGAGCACGCCGTCTTCGTACCGTCCCCGCATCCAGAGGCTGCCGTCCTGGTAGAACGACTCGAACGGACCATGCCAGGCTCCGGCTCGATACCCACCTCGGCCGAAGAGGGATCCGTCGCGGTAGAAGCGTTCATAGGGCCCGTCCAGCCGACCATCCTCGAGATGGGCCGACATCTCGACCGCGTCAGGAGCGTCGCGGTAGGTCGAGACCACGGGCCCCGAATACGGACGGAAGTCCTGGGGATCGAGGTAGCGTCCGTCGCGTTCGACGAGCGTGTCGAGACTCCTCGGCTCGGACTCGCCGCATGCCGCAAGCACCGATAGTCCCACGACGACGAAGGCGCAGGCGAAGACCCGCCGACCCGGCGCACCGTCTGGGGTTCGCCCCTGTGCTCGCATCATCTCGCTCCTGCCGGGGGGACGCGTCCGTGCTCCCGCTCCTCGAACCATAGGGTCCAGCGGGCCGAGGGACGAGACAGGGTGGCCCGGACGCAGTCACCGAACACGCCGGCGGCGGTCACCTCGTGCCCCGCACCGGGGCCACGCACGACGATCGAGTCGGGGTATCTGCGCGTGCGGATCGCCACGAGGTTGTTCGCGCCACGGAGTCCATGGCCCGGGTGTGCAGCGTCGACCTCGGCCACCCAGACCCGTGCCGAATCCTCGGTCACCGCGGCGAGATGGCAGAGCCGCCCTCCCGTATCCATGGCCCGCACGCGGAGCGCATCGAAGTGGGCGTCGGCTTCGGGCAAGCGAGCGAGGAACTCTTCGACGGATCCGTCGTCCCACCCTTCCCCCGGCAGGATCGGGTCGAGCCGGACCGCGTCGGGCTCGAGCCCCCACCCCGACTCTCGCGCCAGGATCACGAGCTTGCGGAGCACGTCTTGCCCGGAGAGGTCGTCCCGCGGATCCGGCTCGGTGAAGCCGCGCGCCATCGCGTCCTTCACAGCCTCGCTGAACGGACGCCCGTCCATGACCTCGTCGAACAGGAACGCGAGCGTGCCGGAGAGGACGCCTTCGATGCCCACCACCTGGTCGCCCGTGGCCCTCAGATCTTCCAGCGTGGAGAGCACGGGAAGACCCGCCCCCACGGTCGTCTCGAGGAACGTGCGCGGATAGCCCGGCCGCGGCTCGCGAATGCGCCAGTAGGCTTCATAGGAGCCCGAGAAGCCACGCTTGTTCGCCGCGACGACCGCGACCCCAGCGTCCAGGAGCGCCCCGTAACTGTCGGGGAGGTCCGGATCCGCGGTGCAGTCGACGAAGACGCGAAGCGCGGCGCGATCCTCGCGGGCGGCGTCGGCGAGCGCGGCGGCCGGCTCGATCGCGGACGCCAATCCGTCCACCGCGGCGGAAAACGGGATCCCGTCCAGGTCGGTCAGGCTCCTGCGCGAGTTCGCCACGCCGGCCAGACGCATCGCGATACCTCGCTCGGCTTCGAGCCGGTCCGCAACGCGGTCGAGCTGGGCCAGGAGTGCCTTGCCCACGCCACCGACTCCCGCGAGGTAGAGGCGCGCTTCCGACCGCGGCGCGGGAAAGAACGCGGTGTGGAGTCCCCTGAGCGCGCGACCGACGTCGTCCCGCTCGACGACCAGCGAGATGTTCAGCTCGGACGAGCCCTGGGCGATCGCATGCACGTTCACGCCCATGTCGCCGAGAATGGAGAACAGCCGGCCCGCGATGCCCGGCGTGTCGCGCATGCCTTCACCGACGGCTGCGATCACCGCCCGGTCCTCGTCCACGACGAGCTCGTCCACCAACCCGACCCGACGCTCCAGCGAGAACTCCTCCTCGACGGCGCGGCGTGCCTCCGGCAGCGACGCCGGCTCCACCGCGAAACAGATCGAGTGTTCGCTGGATGCCTGGCTGATCAGGATCATGCTCACACCTCGGGCGGCGAGCGCCTGGAAGAGACGTGCCGCGATTCCGGGCACGCCCACCATGCCATCACCCTCCAGGCGCAGCAGCGCGACCTCGGCGATGGAGGAGATGCCCCGTACCGGTCTCGCATCCACCGGGACTTCATCCGATCCGACCCACGTCCCCGCGAACCCGGGACGAAGCGTGTTACGGATAAGGAGGGGAATCCCATGCGCTTTCGCAGCGTGCACCGAGGGTGCGTAGACCACCTTGGCGCCGAAGTGGGAGAGTTCGAGGAGCTCCTGATACGTGAGCGCACTCAAAGAAAATGCGTCCGGCACCAGTCGTGGGTCGGCGCTCATCACCCCGTCCACGTCGGTCCAGATCTCGATCCGTTCCGCCTCGAGGATGGCTCCGACGAGCGACGCCGTGGAATCGGAGCCGCCGCGCCCGAGCGTCGTCGTCTCGCCGGTGTCGGTGGCGGCGATGAAGCCTGGAAGGACCGGGACGCCCGCCACCGCCTCTACACGCCCGCGCACTCGCGGCGTGGATCGAGCCAGGTCGACGCGAGCGCGGCCGAACGCGTCGTCCGTGATCAGGAGATCCCGGGCGTCGACGGCTTCCGCCTCCATGCCCGACGCCCGGAAGGCCGCCGCGACGAGCGCGCTCGAAACGCGCTCACCCAGGGAGAGCACACGGTCGAGGGTCCTGGGCGTGCACTCCCGCACCATTGCGATCCCGGTCAACAACTCGCGGATCTCCGTGGTCCAGCGAGAAACAGTGTGGGACAGATCCTCGCGCTCGCCGGGAGGCACGACCGCTTCGAGCGCCGAACGGTGGCGCGCGTCGATGCGGTCGAGGAGCGCTTCGCATGCGGGGTCTCCGGCCGCGGCCGACCGAGCGGCCTCCGCCAAACGCTCGGTCACCCCACCCAGCGCGGAGACGACCACGACGAAGCGAGTGTCTCGAGCCTCGTCACGCTCGGAGCGCACGATGTCGGCGACCCGGCGGATTCGGTCGGAGTCGGCGAGGGAGCTGCCCCCGAACTTCAAGACACGGTATGGATTGGAATCTGGGTTCATGGTCCGATGGAGGGCCGGCGTGTGCGACGCCGTCCGGCTCGGGGAGCGGTCGAGCGTGCCGGTTCGGCACACACGCCGGGAGTGTCGGAAGAAGTCAAAGCTAGTCGCTCCGATCGCTACTCAAAGCGAGGTCGACCGGCGTGACCCGGCCCGCCCCGCGTGGATTCGGGCTACGAGGCGAGCGCTCGGGGGGTATGCGCCACGCGTCCGGGCTGTCATTCTTTTTGGATCATCTGAGCGGCGACGCGCGGCGCGTTGCCCCGCACGACTCGAATCGAGACCCTCGAGAAAGGACATCACCATGGCTGGCCCGGGCTTCCCCCATCTCCACGGCGACGCGGGCGCCAAAGTCGGCGTCGTCTTCGGTAGCGCATCCGATTGGCCTACGATGCAGATCACCACGGACGTGCTTCGTACGTTCGGCGTTCTCTTCGAGTACGGTATCGTCTCGGCCCACCGAACGCCGGACCGGCTTCGTGAATATGCGACCACCGCCGCCGGGCGCGGGCTCGAAGTCGTCATCGCGGGTGCCGGCGGGGCAGCGCACTTGCCGGGGATGCTCGCGGCGTGGTCCCTGCTCCCCGTCCTCGGTGTACCCGTGGAAAGCCGCAAGCTCAAGGGACTCGACTCCCTGTACTCCATCGTGCAGATGCCCGGAGGCGTCCCCGTGGGCACGCTCGCCATCGGTGAGTCGGGCGCACGCAACGCCGCCCTGCTCGCCATCCGCATCCTGGCCACCCGGGACGAAGGACTCCGCGAGAAGCTGGCGGACTTCCACGCTGAACAGGCCGAGTCTTCCGTCACGGCGGCGTTGACGTGAGCGACGGCCCGCTCCTTCCCGGATCCACCCTCGGCGTCCTCGGCGGGGGACAGCTCGGGCGGATGTTCACGATGGCCGCGAAGCGGATGGGATACCGTGTGGCCGTGCTGGCTCCCGGGGACGACACACCGACCGGCCAGGTCGCCGACGAGACGTTCCAGGCGCCCTACGACGACCTCGACGCCGTGGCCCGCTTCGCCAGGGCGGTGGACGTCGTGACGTTCGAGTTCGAGAACGTCGCCAAGGAAGCCGCCGAAACCGCGGCCCGCCACGCGCCCGTGCGGCCCTCGGGTTACGTCCTCGCGACGACGCAGAACCGGCTGAGGGAGCGCGAGCTCCTCGACCGGCTCGGACTCCCGTGCGCGCATCACGCCGCCGTCCATACCGAAGAGGACCTCCGCACCGCCGCCGCCGAAGTCGGCGTGCCAGCCGTGCTCAAGTCCGCCTCGTCGGGCTACGACGGGAAAGGACAACGGAAGCTCGACCGGGTCGAGGATGTAGGGGGCGCGTGGCTCGATCTCGGTCGTCCCCCCTGCCTCTACGAAGCTTTCATTCCGTTCGTCGCGGAGCTCTCGGTGGTGGGCGCGCGGGGGGCGAACGGGACGCTCGCGCTCTACGAGCCGGCGAGGAACGTCCATGTCGATCACATCCTGGACGTGAGCGTCGTCCCGAGCGGCTTCGATGCGTCCGTGGTGCGCCGGGCCCACGAGATCGCGGCCGGCGTCTTCGAGGGCCTCGGGCTCGTCGGAGTCGCCTGCGTCGAGATGTTCCTGCTCGACGACGGATCCCTCCTGGTCAATGAAATCGCGCCGCGACCCCACAACTCCGGGCATCTCACGATCGAGGCGCACGCCACGAGCCAGTTCGAAGCCCAGGTACGAGCCGTGTGCATGCTCCCGCCGGGCTCGACCGAGCGCGTTTGCGGAGGCGCGGCGATGGCGAACCTGCTGGGAGACCTGTGGAAGGACGGCACCCCCGACTGGGCGGCCGCGCTCTCGAAGCCCGGCGTCCGGCTCCATCTCTACGGCAAGTCGGAGGCGCGTCCAGGCCGCAAAATGGGCCATCTCACCGCCACCGCCACCACGCCGGAAGCCGCCGAGGCCGCAGTGCGCGAGGCCCGGGCAGCGCTGTCTGGAAGTGGCGTCCACGGTGGTCCCGCAGGGTAGGTCCCACGCAAAGGCCCCGGGAGCGAGGCTCGAAGCCATGCTCCCGGGGCCTGTCCGCCGCGGCGCGCTTCGACGACGCGCCGAGGGGTCTGGTCGGACGATGGCGCGTCAGCGCTGGTCCCAGACGATCCAGTACTGGTCGATGTCGTCGTCCGCCGTACCCAGCTCGCTCTGTCCCGTCGGAAGATCGTTGAGCTGCAGAACGTAGGTGAGCACATCGGTCACCTGCTGCCGCGAGAGGCTCCACGGATTGTCGTACGGCATCCGGTCGTTGATGTAATACCAGAGCTGAAAGGTGGACTGGTCGGCCCATCGGCCCAGGAACGCGGTCTCCGTCCAGTCTTCGGTCTCGTGGCACTCGGAGCACAGCTCTTCGTAGACGGCTTCCCCCCGATCCGCCTGCGCGGCCGTGTAGATCCCGTCGAGCGTCGTGGGATCCTCCCGAGTCGTGGGCGCCGGCGCGGCGGGTGCTGCTTCCTCTTCCGGTGCGGCCGCGGGTTGGGGCGCTTCCGCGGGCACCTGCGTTCCCGCGGAGCACGCCGAGAGGAACGCCAGGGCTACGAGTGCCCCCGACACGAAGGATGTCCTGACCATAAATCGATCGTCCTGTGAGTTTGGAGTCCGCTGAGCGCCCGTTTGCATGCGGAGCCGCTTGGGGCGGAGTCGATCGCGCGCTCTGGACGTTGCCTTACTCCCGCAGAAGGCCGGGGTTCCGCAGGAGCCGCACGTTGCAGCCACTTGGGAGGGGCCTGTGGACGCCCTCGTGCCGCCGCGCGACCTTGGACGAGCGAATCACCCTCCCGGCCAGGATCCGCCAAGACACGGAACACACCGAATGCCGGCATCTTCACGATTCTAGAGGCGCACAACCACCACGATCTGACCGGGGCTGAGGCGGCGGAACTGACCTTCTACAGACGCCGA
>JBBDSN010000159.1:6101-23620 GCA_040904885.1 Gemmatimonadota bacterium
GGACACGATGGGGCGGATCGGACGAGAGCGTGGATGGCCTCCCAGTTCGACACCGAAGCGACGCTGCGTGGAGCCAACTTCGTTGGCGCACCGCAGCGTATCGTCGATAAGATCCTGTTCCAACACGAGATCTTCGGCCACGACCGGGTCCTGATCCAGTTGACGGTCGGTGTCCTGCCGCACCGCGAGGTGCTGCGTGCCATCGAGCTGCTCGGCACAGAGGTCGCCCCGGCGGTCCGACGCGCACTTGCGGGGAGTCGGTGAGTCGAGAGCCTGACGGGTATCAGGGGAACGGGCACGCAGGAACCCGGGTTCGGACACATAGGGTATGTTCTCAAGACGATCACTCGACAGGAGCGCCAGCATGACAGACGCAACCGCGGATCCGAGCGTCGAAGCCACGAAGTCCAGGCCTACGGCCGACTTCCTTTACGAGACGTTCTACGGTGGCGCCATCGGGGGTTCTATTCTCGCGCTGTTCTTCCTGATCGTCGATGCGTTGGCGCGCCAACCGCTATTCACGCCCTCTCTCATCGGGACCGTTCTCTTCACCGACGCCGCAGCATCGGCGACGGTCGAGGTCCAGCTGGACATGATCGCGTACTTCAGCGTCGTGCATCTCGCGACGTTCCTCCTGACGGGGGCCGCCATGTCATGGCTCTACCGGTGGTTGAACCCCGACTCCCGGCGCCCGGTCGTCCTGGCGGCGGTGCTCTTCGCCCTGCTCACAGGGAGTTTTGCGCTCTTTGGGCTAACCATGGCCCCCGGGTTGCTGTCGGAGCTCGGCTTGGCCTGGATCGCGCTCGGGAATCTGCTCACGGCCATCGGGATGATCGTGTTTCTCGAGAAGGTGCATGTCGACGGCGACAAGACCACGAAGACGGGACATCGCTGAACCCCGACGCGCGCGATCGACTCCGCCGACGTATCTTGGCCAGATGAGCGGTCCCTCGCGTTCCGCCGGATTCAACGATGGAGGTGGAAATGAGTCCAGACCAAGACCCGACTCCCGAGATGGCACCACGAAGCAGCCCGGAAACGCTGCGCCTCCGGCGCGTGACCCCGGCAATCACCGTCGATGACGTCGACGAGAGCCTCAAGTTCTACCGGGACCTGCTCGGATTCGTGGTGGACGAGATCTGGGAGCAAGAGGGACGCAGAGTAGGCGCGGCACTCGTTGCGGGGTCCGTCACACTCCTTCTGAGCTTGGACGACGGGGACAAGGGCGCCGACCGGGTCAAGGGTCAGGGTTTCAGACTCCACCTCAGCACCATCCAGGATGTGGACCATCTGGCGGCGAAGGTGGAAGCCCGCGGAGGGTCTCTCCACGAGGGTCCAACCGACATGCCCTGGGGTGCCCGGGCGTTCACGGTCATCGACCCCGACGGATTCAAGCTCACCATCGCCGCCGAGGCGTGAGGTGACGCCGCCGGGTACGCTTCCCGGTTCGCCTTTTCGGTCAGCGACTGATTGATGTTGTGGCCGCTCGCCAGCGTGATCCCCCACCAGCGCATGGCGCACGACGGGTCTTCTTCCAGCCCCGCCCGATACGACCGGACCGCCTCCGGGTGGTTGAACGCGTACTGGAGCCGGAGCCCCTGGTCGAAATAGGCCTGAGCCACGGGCGACGTCGTGGTGACCGGGTGGTGATGGCTCCCGAGGTCGCGGTACAGCGGCACCCTACGCTCCGAGGAGTCACTCCCGTGGTCCACGCGGTCGTGGCCATGCTGGGCATCCGCCAGCAGGGTGAGCGCAAGGGCGCCGAGGGTGCCCGATCGAGACGATGCGAACATAGTGAGGACCTCCGTCCTTCGTTGTGTTCCGTCTGGGGAGGTCGCAATCGCGACCATCCTGGGTTACCGGAAACGCGGAAGTCCGGGCTCAACTTGCCCCGGGGGTCCCTCGATGGATCAACTCTTCACGTACGTGTCGATCGCCTCCCGCAACGAACGGAACACCCATGCGCGACGGGCATCGTCGGTCTCGAGGAGCGTCGCCCGGAAGCCGTAATGCGTGCTCTGGAAACCGGTGAGGGGCACGACCACGATTCCCGTCGCGCCCATGAGGTAATACACGAACCGCTTGTCCGGCTCGACGTCCCGGACCAGTCGCTCGACCTCCCGTCGCACGGCGTCATCGCCGATCGGCAGCGTCTGGTTCCCGTTGAGCACGCCGTCATGGAACCGGACCGTGAAGTAGAACGCACCCCCGGGCTTGTTGACCGTCACGTGCCCGCACCCATCGAACGCGGCGATCATTTCGTCGGCCCGCGCCGAGAACATGCGGCGGCGGCGCTCCAGGTGCTCCGGATACCGCGCGTCGCCCATGACCCGCGGAATCGAGAGCTGCGGCAGCGTCGTCGACGAGACCTCGAGACGCTTGGCCGCCAGCAGGCTGTCCACGTACTGGGCGAAAATCGGGTCCTTGCTCTTGTTCAGGACCTCCAGCCAACCGCAACGAGCCCCTGGCCAAGGGTACTCCTTACTGATGCCCCGCATCGCGAGCGCCGGCACGTCGCCGATCCACTCGCTCATGTGCAGCGGCGGTTGACCGTTGTAGACGATGTTGGCATAGATCTCGTCCGCGATGATGAAGATGTCGTTCTGGCGGGCGATGTCCGCGATCTCCTCCAGAACCTCCCGCGGATAGACCGCCCCGGTCGGATTGTCGGGCGAGAGCAGCAGGATCCCGGCGATGGAATCGTTGTACCGGACCTTGTTACGGATATCATCGACATCCGGCATCCAGCCGGTGTCCGGGTCCAGCTCGTAGGTGACGTGGTTGTACCCGGAGTGCGCGGCCTCCGCGGACGAGTGCGTGCTGTACGCAGGCGAAGGCCCCAGGATGCGCGCCTCCCGTCTCATGAACCCGTAGACCTTCGCGATCGCGTCGCCGAGGCCATTGAAGAACATGATGTCCTGAGCGGTCACCTGCACCCCACCCCGTCGGTTCACCTGTTCGGCGAGAAAAGCCCGAACCTCGGGCACCCCCTGGGTATCGCAGTAGCCCCAGGACTCCGCCTCGTGCACCAGCCCCGAGACGATGTCCCGGATCCACTGGGGCGGGATCTCACCCTTGTGGACGGGATCGCCGATATTTTCCCAGGTGATCTCCTGACCCAGCGCTTCGATCTGCTGGGCCGCAGTGACGATCTCGCGGATCTCGTACTTCAGGTTGGCTGCACCGACGTGCAGAATATTGCGACGCATCTCTGGTTCTCTTGGTCCCACAGGCGATGGCGAAAGGTCGATGAAGCTCACGCGCGAGGTACACGAATTCAACGGGCTCCCCTGATTTCGGCTTCGAGGCCGTACCGACCGTTGCGGCTCCGGACCGGCAAGCTACTGGCTTCCCGACCGCTCATGGTACGTGCCTGGCTGGCCGTGGCCCTCCTCGTGCCGTCGGCCACGGTGGCGCAAGCCGTACCCGACAGCGCCACGTGGAGCTACGGCCTCGAGCTGACGAGCTCGCCCGCGGCCCTCGTGCGGTGGGAGACCACCCAGGGTGACTGGGTCTTCGGCGTGGGCGCCGGGGCGGGCCTCGGGGACGAGCGCGTTCGGGCCCGGCTCATGCCGTCGATACGGATCGGGCGGCTCCTTCCGGGTGCCGTGCGGCTCGACGCCGGACTCGGCTTCGAATGGGCCTGGTTGGACCGCGCCTACAATCAGCGGGAGCTCGAGATGCAGTGGGAGGTCACCGGTGGCTGGACCCGGCCCTCCTGGCTGAAGCTCGAAGCCGGCCTCCGCTGGACCGACTACCAGGTCCGGCGCACCGAAGGCCTCGTCCGGCTATCGTTCGCACGGACCCGGCCGGCGGCGCCCGTCGTCACCCCGGAGGTCCCCGACGCGCTGCTCTGGTTCGGGGTTCCCCAGACCGTCTCGTCGGAAGGGCGCGTCGGGGTCGACCTCCATCGGCCTGTCCACTCCGGTAGCGGTTTCCTGATCGCGGCGGCGAACCCACGCGGTGATCCCGCGCCGGGTACCGCACGGGCCGGCGGCGACAACATCGACAGGCTCGGACAGGGCGCCGAGGCCTGGTTCGAACACGGCCGCCTCGAGACGTGGCTGAGGTGGCGATCCGATCTGCACACGGACCCGTCCATTCGCGATCGCATCGCCCCGATCGCGGACGGACTGTCCTTCCCCGTCTCGGTTTCGTTCTCGGGGGGCGCGACTTGGCGCAGCCCGGATGTGGGAGACTTCGGCCTGGCCGCCCGACATGACCCCCAAGCGCTGCTCTGGATCCCCCATCTCGCCGCCGAGCGCACCGCGACCGTACGGGCCGTGGAGGCGGACGCAGCACACGGTGACGCCTCGGTCGAGCTGCGAACGCTGCACCTCGGTTCCATCGCGGGCCGGACCCTCGATCCGCTGACGCACACGTGGATGGAGGCCCGATTCGGCCGTGCCACGACGGTCGGCGGGGAGCACGAGCGGCTGGCACTCTCCGGACGGGTGGTGCGTCGCTCCAGGGCCGTCGTGGAGCACGCGGGTCCCGTCTTCGGTCGCCTGGCGGTGGGTGACGACATGGTGCTCGAGGGTGGCGCGCGCGGGGTGGCCGCCAGTTGGCGCGGGGAGATCCGTGTCGGATATCGATCGCGTCCGGAGTTGCTGGATTACGACGCCCTGATCGCCCGCGGATGGCTGTGGGACGGTGGTCAGGTCGGAGCGGACGGGTCCTCGGTAGTCGACGCGACGGGCTCGATCGAGCGAGGCAGCGTGCGTGTGAACGCTTTGGGTGTGTGGGACGACCCTACCTGGATGGGCGACGGCACACGCCGGGCGGACGGTGGTTACTTGGACATGGAGTGGAACGACACACTCGCGTCGGGTAGGGTGGAAGGCAGGGCGCGTGTGGGACTCCTGCGCTGGGGGTCACCCTTCGGCTGGTGGCGGGAGCGCCCAGGGTTCGATGCCACGGGACGCGTGCTCCTGATCGAAGGGCCCGTACGGCTCTCGACCGACATCGCCGTGCGCTCCGCGTTGGTGAGCGAGCGCTCCGGGATGGAAGAGGACGGCGGCGCCGAGCTCGCGGTCGCCCTGTCCGGTCCTCTTCCCGCCCTGGGACCCCTGCGGGGGATGTCGGGTCAGGCACGCCTCGAGGATGTGCTCGATGCGGGCCTGCCGGTCCGGGTCGGCGCGCCCCGGCGAGGGCGCCGCCTCGTGCTGCGGGTGACGCTGATTTCGGGAGAATCGCGGTGAACACGGAGACAGAGCAGACGGTCGAAGCGCTGGCACGCCTCCTGGAAGAGCACCCCTGTGTGGTGCTCTCGGGTGCCGGATGCAGCACGGAGTCCGGAATTCCGGACTACCGCGGTCCGGCGGGGACGCTGCGGGAGCGCCAACCGATCCGGTTTCAGGAGTTCATGGGGAGCGAGCCCTCACGCACCCGGTACTGGGCCAGGAGCATGATCGGCTGGCCTCGGTTCTCGCGCTCCCGGCCCAACGCGGCACACCGCGCGCTGGCGGCGCTCGAAGAGGCGGGGTACGTCCGCGGCGTCATCACCCAGAACGTGGACGGACTCCATCAGGCGGCCGGAAGCCGGACGGTCGTGGACCTGCACGGGAAGCTCGCGGAGGTGTGCTGCATGGCGTGCGGTCACGTGACGCTCCGCGACACGATGCAGCAACGACTCCAGGCGTTGAACGTCGACTTCGCGGTCACCGCCGAGCGCTACGTGGCGGACGGCGACGCCGCGCTCCCGGCCGGTTCGGAGCAAGGGTTTCGCGTGCCGGCGTGCGACGTGTGTGGGGGCGTCCTGAAGCCGAACGTCGTCTTCTTCGGCGAGAACGTCCCGAAGCAGCGGCTGGAGCGCACCTGGGACATCTTCGGTCGGGGGACCCTCCTGTTCGTCGTCGGCTCTTCCCTGACCGTCTTCTCGGGGCGCCGCTTCGTGTTGCGCGCGGTGAAGGACGGCATACCGGTCGCGATCGCCAACATGGGCCCGACGCGGGCGGACGACGTCGCCACGTGCAAGCTCGAAGCACGACTGGGAAGCGCCCTGCCCCGCATCGCGGAGTTACTCGGCGTCACGCAACGCTTTCGAGATTCCGAGGCCAGGAACTCGGACCCAGCACCCAGGTAACCACGTCATCCATCCACGGCAGGAGCCCAACGGACCATGCATCCGAAGCTCGAAACGCTGCTCGTCGGCGTCGACCTCACCGCTCCATCCCTCGAAGGGGCCGAGTGGGTCGCGCGTGCGTTCGCGCCCGAGGCCAGGGTCGTCTTGGCGCATACGATCGAGGCGCATCCGCTGCGGCGCTTCTTCTCGGTCCAGGTCGCGCAGGAGAAGGCCGAGCGCATGCGCGCGGACGCAGCCGAGCGATTGGAGAATCTCCGCCTTGAAGTCGGCGCAGACCGGACCAAGGTCGTCGTCACCGACGGGGATCCGGGAACCCGCCTGGCGGAGATCGCGGACGAGGAGGGGGCGAACCTCATCGCCGTGGGCGGCTACCGGGAGAAGTTCGCCGGTGGCCTTCTCGGCACCGTGGTGTCAACGCTCCTCGGGGCTTCGACGATCCCTCTGCTCATCACGCACGCACTCCCCGAGGGACCGCCCAAGCGTGCGCTCGTAGCCGTCGACGAATCCGATTCCTCGAAGCGCGTCCTCGAGTGGGCGAGGGCGCTGGCGGAGGCGTTCGACCTCGAAGGCCGGGTGGTCTCTGCGATCGAGCCAGGAGGCGTCGCGGTGAACACGACGCTTTTCTCTTCGGACGAAGAGTATCGGCAAGCGCGGGAGCAGGTCGTCGAAAGCACCCGGCGCCGCATCGAGATCGCGGCACGTGACGCCGGGCTCGGTGCGGAGCGGTTCGAGGTGCTCGCGTTCTACGGTCGACCCGAGCAGGAGATCCTGGCCGCCGCCGAGGAGCTGGGTGCCGAGCTGCTGATCCTCGGGAGCCGGGGATACGGGCACGGCCGGACGCTCATGATGGGGAGCGTATCCCGTCGCGTCACCGAAGCCTCCAACTGTCCCGTGCTGATCGTCCCGCCCGAGAGCAAGCGGTGACCGTAGACGGTAGGGAGCCACGATCCGTCCTCGTGGCGGGTTGCGGCTACGTGGGGAGCGCCCTCGCGATGATGTTGGTCGCCGACGGCGACCGGGTCTGGGGCCTCCGGCGCGATCCGGCGGGTCTTCCCGACGGCGTCCGTCCGGTCCGCGGTGACGTCACCCAGCCGCGGCGTCTCGATGGAGTGCCTCCCCATCTCGACGCGGTCGTCTATGCCGTGGCACCCGCGGGCCGCACGGAGGAAGCCTACCGGGCGGCATACGTCGACGGCTTGGTGAACGTGCTCCGCGCGGCGGGTGACGACCACACGCCCTTCCGGGGCCGCTTGGTGCTCGTCTCGAGCACGGGCGTCTACGGCGAATCGGAGGGTGCCTGGGTCGACGAAGACACCCCACCCGAGCCGGTCGACGCGACCGGGCGGGTCCTCGTCGAGGCGGAGCGGATCGCACGGACGTTCGGTGGCCGCGGTGTGACGCTGCGGCTGGGCGGCATCTACGGCCCGGGACGCGACCGGACGGTGCGGCGTGTCCTGAGCGGCGAGGCCGGATGCCCGGAGCCGGACCGGTTCGGCAACCGGATCCACCGTGACGACGCGGCGGCCGCGGCCCGGCATCTCATCTCGCTCCAAGACCCGCATCCGGTCTACGTCGGCGTGGACCGCGACCCGGCGGACCTACGCACCGTGTACCGATGGATCGCGGAGCGGGCCGGCATCGCGGATCCATGCGCCGACAACCGGGACGACGGGACGCTCCCGACCCGGCGGCGCGGCACGAACAAGCGCTGCTCGAGCGAGCGCCTGGTGCGTTCGGGCTACACTTTCCGCTACCCGACCTTCCGCGAAGGGTACGCCGAGTTCATCCGGTAGACCGAAGCGCAGGAAGGCCCCGGCGGCCTGCGCCCCGCGCTCCGCCTCATACCCGCTCAGAACGTCCCGCGCAGCAGGGTCAGGCTCAAGCCCGGCACCCAGCGCTGCCGCCCGCTGGGGTCTTCGGTCGGCACGAGCGTCGCCGTCGGAACGGGGAGGTCGAGCGACAGGCCCTGACGGTCGAATCGGAACATGGCGTTTCCGCTCGCGCCCCCGGCCCCGGGTCGGCCGTCGTCGTCCCGGGTCGCGTAGGTCGCCGCGACCAGTCCGGCTCCGCTCAGGACAAACGGGATCCCGATCGCGACCTTCTCGTCGTCGGGCTGGATGAGCAGATCCAGGCCTACCCCTGCGAGGCCCCCGAGAAGGCCGCCGAGGCTGATCATGCGGATCCTGTTTCGACTCAGTTCGTGTCGATTCGCGAGATATGCGCCGGCGACCAGCCCGGCGTTCCCGGTGAGCAGCGTCGAGGTCATCACCGCGTCGCCCTCGAGATCTCCGATGATGGCGCCCGCCACTCCGAACCAGCTGCCCCAGAGCGAGCCGTAGTGGGCGCCGGCGGCCAAGCCCGTCGGAATGTCCCGGCGCGAGAGGATGACTCCGGTCACCACACCGGCAAGACCGCCCGCGACCATCGACGCGAACTGGGTCTCCGAGCTGATCTCCGTTTCGTAGCAGAAGTCCTGCTGGGGGCAGATCACGTCGGTGCCCAGGTCGAGCACATGGGCCCATCCGAGGCCCTGCCAGGTGCCCCATGTGCCCCCCCACGTGATGGCCCGGGTCTGCCCTTCGGTGATGGTCCGGGACCGCGTCACCGCCCGCGCCGCCAGCAAGCCCGCGGGAGCACCGAGGAGGATGCCCGCCCCGTAGGCTTCGGTGTCGTCGGCGCCGAAGGCGGCCGGAACGGCGATCCCCAGCCAGAGACCGTAGAGTGTGCTCCACACCTGCAACTCGACCCTTCCGCTGCGATCGATCCCGATGTCCCGTCGCGCCGCCAGGCGGTCGAGCGCGACCCGCCCCGACGGGGTCGTGCCGTAGCGCTCGGCGATCCACTCGTAGAGCGCCACCGCCACGTCCGCCCGGCCTTGCGCATCGAAGTCGCGAGCCGCCTCGAGCAACACCGCTGCCGAGTCCGCCGCGGTCGGGGCCTGTGCCGATGCGTGCTCGGGCGAGACAGCCGAGGCGAAGCCCATGATCCACGTCAGGGCGAAGATCCGAACGATACCCATGAGCGACGAGCGCATGATCAATCCCAGGAGAGGTTGGGCGGGGGTCATGAACGGAATGCGTCCTACCCGCGGACGTGGCCGGAGGTTGCCGCGTGCGCCCGGATCTGGACGAACGAGCCCGCCGCGGTGATTGTGACGGCTCCCGCAGCGGCCGCTGGAGGTCCGCCGGGCATCGACCAGCGATCGAGGAGCGGACATGGGGCATGCGGTGAGGACGCAGGGAACGCATCTCGGGCGGGTGGGCGGCTGGATGATCCTGGCGACCCTCACGGGCCTGCTCTGGCCGTGCGGCGCGTCCGCCCAGGAGACCGTGCCCGACCCGGAGCGCACGACGGGGGCGACGTTCGTCGCCGCCCCTCCCGTCATCGACGGCGTCCTGGACGAATCGATGTGGAGCGCCATCGAGCCGATCACGGAGTTCCGCCAGCGGGACCCCGTGGACGGTGGGGTTCCGACGGAGCGGACCGAAGTGCGGATCGCATACGACGCCGACCACCTCTACTTCGGATTCATCCTGCACGACTCCGATCCGGACGCCATCCGCCGGAGCATCCTGCACCGCGAGGGCCGCATCGACCAGGACGACCATGTTTGGATCGTGCTGGACACGTACCACGACGGTCGCAACGCCTACATCTTCGAGCTGAACCCGTTCGGGACCCAGGGTGACGCGCTCTTCACCGACGAGAGCATGAGCATCGAGGACTGGAACTGGGAGGGCGTCTACGAGAGCGAGGCGCACATCACGGACGCGGGCTGGGCCCTCGAAGTGGCGATCCCCTTCACGACCATCCGCTTCTCCGAAGCGGAAGCCCCGACGATGGGCATCGCGATCCGCCGCGCCATCCGGCGTAAGAACGAGCAGGTCTTCTGGCCGCACATCCCGCAGCGCTTCCGCGGCGGAATCACGCAGGTGTCGCAGTTCGCCACGCTCACGGGGCTCCAGGGACTCAGCCGCGGCCGCCACATGGAGGTCAAGCCCTTCGTCATCGGGGGCCTGCAGAACCGCTCCGCGGCGCCCGAGACCGACGTGCTCCGTGACGTGGGTGTCGACTTCAAATACGGGGTCACGTCCAATCTCACGCTCGACCTCACGTGGAATACCGACTTCGCCCAGGTCGAGGCCGACAACGTCGAGATCAATCTCACGCGGTTTAACCTGTTCTTCCCCGAGAAGCGCGAGTTTTTTCTCGAACGGGCGGGGCTGTTCACGTTCGGCAACGCACGCGACACCGAGATCTTCTTCAGCCGGCGCATCGGGCTCACCAACGAGATCCTCGGTGGAGGGCGCCTGACCGGACAGCTCGGCAAGGTCTCGATGGGTGTCTTGAGCCTTCAGACCGAAGACGCTTCGCCGGACGGCATCGCCACGCCGGGCGCAAACCACTCCGTGCTACGGGTCCGCGCCGACGTGCTTCCCCGCAGCACGCTCGGCGGCATCTTCACGAACGTCCAGGACGGGGCCGGCCACAACCGGGTCACCGGCATCGACACCCAGCTCCGCTTCTGGGGCAGCAGCTCCGTCGACGCTTGGGTAGCGAGCGTATGGGACTCCGAGCTCACCCGTTCCACGGCCGGCAGCGCGGCGCTCAATCTGCGTCCGCAGCCCTCCTGGTCCGCGGCGGCCGACTTCATGAGCGTCGACGAGGACTTCCAGCCAGGACTCGGGTTCGTGAGGCGTCTGGACATGGTGAAGTGGGGCGGCAACGTCGCGTGGACGCCGCGGTTCGAGTCGAGCGCGTGGGCGCGCTCCCTCGTGGTATCCCTCGGCGGAGACCGCACCGACGGGCAGGACGGCTCCAGGCAGTCGGCGAGCCAGCTCCTGCACAACATGCTGAGCTTCCAGGCGGGGGGCTTCGTCTCGCTCAACGTGCGACGGCGCTTCGAGCGGCTCGAGGAGCCCTCGGCCATCCAGGGCCGGACGCTCTCCCCGGGCGACTACACGTTCACGGCCGTCGACGGCTCGGTGCGCACCGACCAGAGCCGCACGCTCTCCGGGAACGCCTCCCTGCTCCGGGGCGATTTCTGGAACGGCTCGCGGACCCAGTACGGCGGGGGTCTGATGTGGAAGACAGGGCCGTATCTGACCTTGACCGGATCCGCGACCCGCAACGACATCGAGCTTCCGGTCGCAGACGGGACGTTCAGCACCACCGTTCTCGGGCTCGACGTGCTCGGCGCCCTCTCACGGTCGCTGTTCGCGAACGCGCTGGTCCAGTGGGACGACGTGTCGCAGACGCTCCAGGCCAGCATCCGCATCAATTGGATCCACACGCCCGGGTCCGACCTCTTTCTGGTGTTGAACTCCGGATACCTCACCGGCGACGCCCTCGACCCCCGGGACTCCCGTTGGTTGAACCGCACCGGGGTGGTGAAGGTGACGTTCCTGCGGGCCTTCTGAGGCGTTCCGGACGCCGGCCGTGCGCGCGGGGATCTGGCGGCGGTCCGCCCGCGGCTCCATTGTGCTCGGAAAGCGAAGCCCGAATCCGATGGGACCCCGGCCCAGACCCAGGTCCCACGTCCGCCCGGTTGGAGAGACCCGATGAAGACGTCCCATACCCTCAGCACCCTCCTCCTCGCCAGCGCCGCTCTGGCGAGCGCACCCCTCACCGCGCAGGAGCAACAGACTCCCGTCTCGATGGGGGGCGGCGACTGCGAGGAGAACGTCTACAACTGCGCCGACACGCCGAATCCGCTTCCGGCCGCCAACACGGTCTGGATCGAGGAGATGACGTGGATGGACGTCCGGGACGCCCTGGCCGACGGCAAGACGACCGCCATCATCCCGACCGGGGGCGTCGAGCCGAACGGTCCGTGGCTCGTCACCGGCAAGCACAACTACGTGCTCCGCGCCAACTGCGACGCCATCGCGCGCACCTTGGGCGACGCCCTGTGCGCACCCATCGTGAAGCTCGTGCCCGAAGGATCGATCGATCCTCCCAGCGGACACATGACGAGCCCGGGGACGCTGAGCGCCACCCAGGAGACGTTCGAGGCGCTCCTCACCGACATCGCGCACAGCCTCAAGGTCCATGGCTTCCGCAACATCATCTTCATCGGGGACAGCGGCGGAAACCAGGGCGGGCAGCGTGCCGTCGCCGAGCGGCTCAACGCCATGTGGGACGGGACCGTCGTCGCGCATGTGCAGGAGTATTACGACTACGGCACGGTCACCGACTACATGGCGTTCCGGGGCTTCGAGCAGGGTGAGGGCGACGGGCTCCACGATGACCCGATCATCTCGCTGAACATGATGGTCGCCGACCCCGCTTCCATTCGCTACGACGAGCGGGTCGCCGCGGAGCTCGCCAGCATCAACGGGGTGTCGTTGGCCAACCGGGTGGAGGCGCTCGAGCGTGGCCGCCAGATCGTCGACTTCCGCGCCGGCGAAACCTCCAGGGCGATCCGCGCGGCCATCGCGAACCGTGGGACCCTGCCCGCTCCGCCCCGCCCGCAGTTCGCGGGAGGTGGAGGCCAGCGGCCCGCACCCGATCCCCGCTCCATGGGCGGCGGCGACTGCAGGGCGAACGAGTACAACTGCGCCGACACGCCGAATCCCCTTCCGACCGCCAACACGGTCTGGATCGAGGAGATGACGTGGATGGACGTCCGGGACGCCCTGGCCGACGGCAAGACGACCGCCATCATCCCGACCGGGGGCGTCGAGCCGAACGGTCCGTGGCTCGTCACCGGCAAGCACAACTACGTGCTCCGCGCCAACTGCGACGCCATCGCGCGCACCTTGGGCGACGCCCTGTGCGCACCGGTCATCCCATTCGTGCCGGAAGGCGGCATCGATCCCCAAACCGGCCACATGAGGAGCCCGGGAACCATCAGCCTACGCCAGGAGACGTTCGAGGCGGTCCTCACGGACATGGCGAGCAGCCTGCGGGCCCACGGCTTCGACAACATCGTCTTCATCGGGGACAGCGGCGGCAACCAGAGCGGTATGCGGAACGTGGCCGAGCGCCTGAATGGCCAGTGGAGTGACCAGGCTTCGGCACACTTCATTCCGGATTACTACGACTACGGCGCGGTGTCGGCGCACATGCGGACCCACGGGCTGGTCCCGGGAGAGAGCGACGACCTGCACGACGACCCGGTCATTGCGCTCAACATGTTCATCGCCGATCCCTACTCGGTCCGGTACGACGAGCGGCTGCGGACACGCCAGGCGCACATCAACGGCTTCTCGATCGCGGACCGTCAGCGCTCGTTGGAGCTCGCTCGCGAGATCGTCGACTTCCGGGCGTCGGTCACGTCCGACGCGATCCGGAGCTCGATCAGCGGCACGAACTGAGTCACGAGCGGCTGGGCGTCACGTTCCTGACCCGGATCGTGGCGCCGTCGACGCAATCGCTCTCTGCGACGTACTCCGCGTCCAGCACGACTTCGGCTCCGGCCTGGAGCCCGCCGACGGAACCCACGAGCTCGTAGGCGAACCCGTCTTCGTCACTGAAGCTGATGCATTCGCCGTCCGTCGACTCCACCTGCCCTGTCCGCTGGAGTCGCCCGCGCTCGTCCGTCACGTGGAACGGACGGGACATCGCGATGGGGCTGAACACGGCGTTGAACGCCACGAAGACGATGGCCCGGTCGCTAGTGACGGCGCTCGGAATCGGGAGCGTGACCGCGATCTCCCCGAGCGCGACCTGGGTCGCCTCGTAGAGCGACTCGAAGCCCGAGCGCGTGGCTCCGACGCCGACATGGAACTTCGCTTCGAGCGGCATGTTGTCCGAATAGACCTCGACCTGCGTGCCGACCGGGCCACTCCGGGGCGAGATCGACTGGATGACGCGAAGGGAGTCCACGGGCTCGACGCGCTGTTGCGCGCCCGCGGGTTGCGCCAGACCCACGACCGCCAGAGCCAGGAGGCCCATCACTCGCGTCTCGAACATCATCGCTACTCCCTCGGCCGGATTGCTACTTCGTCCCGAACGAGCGGCCGGATGTTCGGCGGGACGGTCTTCCAATCTTCCATGATCCTACCCCGGCGCACCAGAGAGCGTGCGCTTCATTCCACGGGGCACTGCTTCGCGAACTCGAAGTAGAGCGCCCGCGCCCGGTCGCCGACCGGCCCTCGACCCAGTTCCCGGTCCTCGAGCCGCACGCAGGGCACGACCTTGCCGTAATTCCCGGTGCTGAAGACTTCATCGGCACGCATGAGATCCTTCCACACGATGCGGGACTCGACCACCTCGACGCCGTCGTCACTCAACAGTCCGGCGACCCGCTGCTTCGTGATTCCGTTCAGGAAGGTCCCGTTCGGCACGGGCGTGTGCACCACGCCGTCCTTCACCATGAACAGGTTCGATGTCGCGAACTCGGCGACGTTGCCGTTCAGATCGAGCTTCACGGCGTTGTCGAAGCCCCGCTGTCGTGCCTCGGCCAACGCACGCGCCACGTTCGGATACAGCGCCGACGCCTTCGCATCGGTGACCGCCGTCTCCGGAGACGGCCGCCGGAAGGTCGACAGGCACGCGCTGAAGCCCGAAGCGTCGGGCATCGGCAGCTCGTGGACGACCAACGCGAAGCGGGCGCTATCGGGCTCCGGAATGATGAAGCCGCCCTCGCCGAAGAACATCGGCCGGACGTAGAGCGCCGTGCCGTGGGTAAACTTCCGGATCCCCTCCCGCATGAGCGTCACGATCTCGTCGACCTGCTCGGTCGGCTCCAGCCCGATCTTGCGGGCGGAGTCGATGGCCCGCGCGGCATGCTGTTCGAGATCGGGAGCCAGGCCGTCGAATGCCCGTGCGCCATCGAACACGATCGAGGCCAGCCAGACCGCCTGGGTCGTGGAACCGATGAGGGGCACGTTTCCCGATCGCCATTCGCCGTCGAAGAACGTCCAGGGTGCTGCCATGTTGGTCTCCCATAGTGGAAAAAAACGGGACCCCTCGTGCCAGAGGGGTCCCGGGTGTCGCGGTCGGTCCAGGTTCGCCGTCTACACGCGCTGGCCTCTGCCGCGGCCCCGCCCCTCTCCGGAGAGCGCCGTTACCGGAAGCTCGGTCCGTACCAGGTGGAGACCGCGAATAAGCCCGACGAGTGCGATGGCGATCAGGTTCCGCGTCATGTGGGGAGTAGACACCGGGGACGCCCGGATGTCAAGCCGCCCCGTGCGACCGCCCCTCTCACGGGCGCGGCTCCCGCGCTACGGCCCGCACGAAGGCTTCGACCTCGTCCGTGTCCCATACGGCCTCGCCGTGACGCAGAAGCACGAGGTGTCCGCTCCGGTCCACGAGCCAGGTGGTCGGGAGACCGCGAAGCCCGAACGAAGCCGGAACGGGTGTGCGCTCGAGGTAGATCGGGAGGTCGTAGGTGTACCGGCGGAGGAAGCGGCGCACGGGCCGCTCACCCTCGGCCGCCACGATGAGGAATCGCACGTCCGTGTCGGCGAGGCGCGCTCGGAGCCGTTCGATGCTCGCGAGCTCACGCACGCAGGGCGTGCACCACGACGCCCACAGGTTGATGAACAAAACCTCGCCCCGGAAGCGATCCAGCGTGACCAGGTCCCCGTCCAACGGCTGGATCCGCCAGGTGAAGTCGGCCTCCCCGTAGGTCGTCCAGGTGGCGGCCTCTCCGTCGACCTCGCCGGGACCGAGGGGTGACCCGCTCTGGGCACCGACCCGACCGCCACCCACCACGATCAGGAGCGCCGCGAGACTCGCGGCACCATAACCGCACCCCATTCTCACCGAGGCACCCCGTAGCGGAACCCGAGCATCAGATGCCGCCCCCGGAGCGGCCCATACACGTACGCCGTGTCGAACGAATCGCTGAACGGCTCCGCCGGGTTGACCAGCGGGCTCGGCTGCACGTAGTCGAGCACGTTCTTCACCGACAGATAGACCTCGGCGCCACCCGACCATCGCCACGTCCCCTGCAGGTTGTGCACGGCGTAGCTCGGCGAGCGCTCCGGTCGGCTGAAGGGCGCGTCGTAGGCCGGGAGCCGCATCGGGCCGGTGAGGCTCCCGGTGTAGTCGACCATCACCGGAAGCCCGCGGAAGTTGTACGTGGCGCTGGCGACGCCACGCACCCTCGGCGCGAAGAACTCCTGCTCACGGACGCCGTCCCGGTCGGTGTACACGTCCTGCAGCGTGACGCCCACGGAGTAGAGGAAGCGGTCGAAGTCCACGTTTTGGTTCAGCGAAAGCGCGACGCCCCGGCTCACCGCGTGCCCGGACAGGTTGTCGTAGACGATCAGGCCCGGATCCTGGTCGTAGTCGGGCACGATCTTGTTGGAGAAGCGTGTGTGGAAGGCGTCGAAATCGATCATCATCGGATTCGGCCCGAACTCCACCACCTGGTTCAGGTTCAGCGTCACGCTGCGCGAGCGCTCAGGCTGGAGCTCCGACATGATGACGACGTCCCGCGCGCCGCTGAGCGCGGCGTGGTCTTCCGTGAAGAGATTCACGGCCCGGAAGCCCGTGCCCGCGTTCACACGGAGCGCGGTATGCTCGAGCGGCTCCCACTTGAGCGCGAGACGGGGCGAAAAGACGACCCCATGCTCGCCGTAGCGATCGGCCCGGAGGCCCATGAGGACGGACGATCCTCCGGCCCAACGCGCTTCGTCCTGGACGAGCAAGCCGGGCACGATTCGCGTATCCGGCACGGCTGTCGCCGGCGTGTTGTCGTCGTAGCGCTGATAGCGAGCGGTCGTGCCGACCAGGAGGTCGTGGCGGCCCAGTCGTTCTCCCCAGAGTAGGTTCGCGAAGCCGATGTGCTGGGACGCGTCGTATTCCGTGTCCCCGTAGAAGCTCGACTGGTCGTGCCAGGTATACGACCCTTCCAGGCGGACCGCGTCAGACCAGGAGGGAAGCCACGAACCGATGAGCTCGGCACGATTCGTCACGACCGACTCGCCGTAGACCTCGTCGCTCCCACGGTCGCCGGTGGTCCACCCCCGTACGCCCCCGAACCGGTCCTCGAACAGGTAGCGCGCGCTGAGTCCCCCGCGACGGACGCCTTCGCTGGACCGATCCATCTTCGCGAAGAGCACCCCACGCCGGGTGAGCGGGAAATCGGAGAAGCCGTCGCCGTTCTCGTCCACGAAACGCTGGTTGTAGGCAACGTTTCCGCTGACGAAGCCGCTCGTCCCGCCCGGTTCGGACGCCGCTGCGAAGTCCACGTTCCCCTCGGCATCCGAAGTCGCGTGCGCATCGACCGAAAGACGGGGCGCGAACCGCGGATCCTTGGTGATCACGTTCACGACCCCGGCCATCGCCTCGGATCCATACAGCGTGGAGGCGGGTCCCTTCACGATCTCGATCTGCTCGATGAGGGCGGGGTTGATGCCGTTCAAGCCGTACACGGAGGCCAGCGAGCTCATCAAGGGCATGCCGTCGATGAGCACGGCGGTATAGGGGCCTTCCATCCCGTTGATGCGGATGTTGTTCGTGTAGCAGACCCCGCAGT
>JBBDSN010000160.1:0-23515 GCA_040904885.1 Gemmatimonadota bacterium
GCAGGACGCGAATCTGCAGGAAGCGAATCTGCAGGACGCGAGCCCTCAGGACGCACCCGAGAGCGAGGCCGAGCCTCTTCTCGCGGGAGCCACCTGAGCGACCCGCGGCTGACGATGTCGGCCGTGTGAAGCCGTAAAGATTGGGGGGCGCTATGCGCCCCCCTCTTTTCGTTCATAGCAACCCGCTAGATCCGAGAATCATGGAAATCCTTTCGCACGCTCTCTTCGGAAACACGCTCGGGGCCTGGCTGTCCGCGGCGGGGGTGGCCGTGCTGGTCTACGTTGGACTCCGCGTGGTGTCCAGCGTGGTGCTCTCGCGTCTGGCCGGCTTCGCGCGAGGAACGAGCACGCAGTGGGACAATATCGTGACGGAAGCGTTGGGCCGAACGAAGGGGTTCGTGCTGCTCATCGTCGCGCTGTTCGCGGCGAGCCTCATGCTGAGCCTTCCCCCACGCCTGGAATCGGTACTCGAGCATCTGACGGTGATCGCCCTGCTCGTGCAAGCGGGCATCTGGATGAGCGCAGGAATTCGGAATTGGATCGCCATCACGCGCGAGGAGCGTGCGGCTGAGGACGCAGCGGCGGTCATGACCATGAACGTAATCGGCATCGCGGTACGCATCGTTCTGTGGTCGATGATCCTGCTTCTCGCGCTGGACAACCTCGGGATCGATGTGACGGCGCTGGTGGCCGGCCTCGGCGTCGGCGGGATCGCCGTGGCGCTTGCGGCCCAGAACATCCTCGGCGACCTCTTCGCCTCCCTGTCCATCGTGCTGGATCGTCCCTTCGTGCTCGGGGACTTCCTGATCGTGGACGACAAGCTGGGTAGCGTCGAGGAGATCGGGCTCAAGACCACACGGGTTCGCAGCCTCTCGGGGGAGCAGCTCGTGTTCTCGAACACCGACCTGCTGAACAGTCGCATCCGTAACTTCGGCCGCATGTTCGAGCGGCGTGTCGTGTTCGAGATCGGCGTGACGTATGGGACCGCCCGCGAGAGCTTGAAAGCGATTCCCGACATGATCCGACACACGATCGAGGAGCACGGTGACCTGGTTCGCTTCGACCGCTCGCACTTCAAGGAGTACGGGGATTTCGCGCTCACATTCGAGACGGTCTACTACGTGTCGGGTCCGGATTACAACCGGTACATGGACATCCAGCAGGCCATCAACTTTCGCATCCACGAGTTGTTCGAAGAGGACGGGATCGAGTTCGCTTATCCGACGCAGACCGTGTTCGTGAGGGGCGCCGAAGGGACTGTGACGTGAGGCGCTCCCGAAACGAGGAAGCGGTGTATGAACAGGATACGCTTGTCGCGCGGGTCGTCCGCGACGATCGTCATCGTCTGAGTCCAGAACTGTTCCAAAGATCGGAGACCCGTCCCGTGAAACGCTTCTCACTCGCCGTTGCGCTGCTCCTCGGGCTGGGCCCGTCGGTCGCGTCCGCCCAGTCCGCCCAGTCCGCCGCCGACATCGTCGACCGCATGCTCGATGCGTTCGAGGCGAACACCGCGTCCGTCGAGAACTATTCCGTGGTGCAGGAAGTCATGGGCTTCGAGTCCGAGCTCTACTTCGAGAAGGAGATGGAGGACGGTCGCCCGGTGTTTCATCTGGTGAGCTCGTCCACCGGCGGCTTTGCCGCCGACCTGGACGACGATCTGGGTTATTCGGACATCTACGCGGCCGGGCCGGAACTCGCCGAGCACGCACGGTACGGGGGACTCGAAAGCATCGAGGGGAGGGAGGCGCATGTGCTCGTCATCGACGATCTCGCCGCTCTGGACCTCACTTCGACCGCGACACCCGAGGACACCGAGTTCCACCCACGCAATGGACGGATCTACGTCGATGCGGATCTCTGGGTGCCCCGTCGTATGGAGTTCGCCGGGGATCTCGACACCGGAGACGGTCTGGTCGAGGTGACCAGCGTCATCGAGATGGAAGACTACCGTGATGACGCGGGGATCCTCCTTCCGTACCGCACCGTCGTCCGCATGGACGGCCTCGCCGCGGCTCTGGACCCCGAGATGCGAGCGGAGCTCGAGGAGCTCCAGCGACAGCTCGAGGAACTGCCTGAGGAGCAGCGTGCCATGGTCGAGGAGATGTTCGCCGGCAGGATGGATCAGATGGAGGCGCTGCTCGGCGGGGAAGACGGCGGTATGACGGTGGAGATGCTGGTGTTGGACGTCCGGGTGAATGAGGGGCCTCCTCACTGACCGGGTCGATTCCCGGCCGAGTGGTCCGGAGGCCTCGTGGGGTCTTCTACGGACCCGGACCCCGGGCATGTCCCAATTGTCCGTCTCACCGCAACATCCGATCTTCATTGCAGTTATGACGGATCCAGAACTCAAGGCCGTGGGGCGCTTCACGCGACTTCGCCGGCTTCGCCGAAACGCCCCTTTGAGGGCGCTCGTGCGCGAGCATCGACTCGTGCCCGAGCATCTCGTATTGCCGCTGTTCGTCTCGGAGATCGATGCCGAGCCGACCGGGATTCCTTCGATGCCGGGTGTCATGCGCTGGCCTGTCGACCACCTCGGGGAGCCCGCGAACGATGCCGCGCGAGCGGGCCTGGGCGCCGTCTTGCTCTTCGGCATTCCGGGTCACAAGGACGCGACCGGAAGTCAGGCTTCGGCTGCGGATGGCGTCGTGCAGCGTGCCGTCCGGGCATTACGCGAAGGCGGCTACGAGGGCGTCGTGATCACGGACGTGTGCCTGTGCGAGTATACGGAGCACGGCCACTGCGGCCTTTTGGACGACGAAGGCACGATGTTGAACGATCCCTCGCTCGAGCGATTGGCGGATACCGCGGTGTCGCACATCCGGGCGGGTGCGGACATCGTCGCACCCTCGGCCATGATGGACGGTCAGGTGGCCGCGATCCGGAAGGCTCTGGACGGGGCGGGCTTCGAAGAGACGCCGATCCTGTCCTATTCGGCCAAGTACGCGTCGGCGTATTACGGGCCGTTCCGGGACGCGGCGGACGGGGCTCCGGCGTTCGGGGACCGCAAGAGTCATCAGATGGATCCGGCCAACGGCCGCGAGGCGCTCCGCGAGCACGAAATCGACCTCTCGGAGGGCGCGGACATGCTGATGGTGAAGCCAGGGCTCGCTTATTTGGACATCGTCCGACGGTCGCGGGACGCGTTTCCGAACGTTCCGCTGGCGGTCTACAACGTCAGCGGCGAGTACAGCATGGTGAAGGCCGCGGCCGAGCGTGGGTGGATCGACGAGCGCGCGGTCGTGCTCGAGACGCTGCTCAGCTTCCGCCGTGCCGGTGCCGATATGATCATCACCTATCACGCTCTCGATGCCGCCGGTTGGCTGAGCGACCAGTGAACTCTTCGAAGGACGAGGCAATGTCGGAAACCGATGCGAAGACCCGCAAGGAGCGGGCGATCACGTGGTTCGAAGGGCTGCGAGCGGCGTCCGAAGTGTCGCAGAGCCTGGGCTAGCCCGGGAACCCCTTTGGAACTCTTCGTCGTCGGCACGAGCCAGTCGGTTGCACCCACGCGGGTCCGCGAGCGTATGCACGTGGACCTCGACGAGGTTTATGCCACGCTCGGCTCGCTGCTCACCGAGCGGGGCGTCGTCGAGGAAGCGATCCCGTTGGCGACGTGTGGGCGGTTGGAGCTCTACTGCGTGGCCCGCGAACCGGAGCGCGCCCTCAAGGTGCTCGTCCGGCTGCTCGGTCGGCGGACAGGCGTGCCGAGCGATGAGCTTCGCACGCACATCTACGCGCTGAAGGGACAGACCGCGGTGCGACACCTCTTCCGCGTCGCGTCCGGTCTCGACTCGGTCGTCCACGGCGAGGCGCAGATCCTCGGGCAGGTCCGAGCGGCGGCGCATCACCCGCTCTCGATGACCAGCAAGGGCCCGGTGCTCCACCGGATGTTCGAGATGGCCCTCGCGACTGGTAAGAAGGTGCGGACGGAGACGGATATCGGTCGGGGGGCGGCATCGCTCGCGAGCGCATCGCTCCGGATGGTCGAGCGGGATATGGGCTCGCTGGCCCGTGTCCGCGCGCTGGTGATCGGTGCCGGAGAGACAGGAGCGCTCATGGCGCGCCTTCTCGGCAAGGCCGGTGTGGCTAGCTTGGTCGTCGCCAACCGGACGGAGGACACGGCGCGCGAAGTGGCACGGCCGCTCGGCGGGGCAGGCGCGGGTCTCGACCGCCTCCCGGAGCTTCTTCATGATGCCGATCTCGTCGTGGGTGCCGTGACGGCCGGCGAGTGGCTCGTGACCGCAGAAATGATACAAGACCTCGATCGTTCGTTATCGGAACAGCCCATGCGGTTCCTCGACCTCGCACATCCCAGGAACTTCGATCCGGCATTGTCGGATATTCCTGGGGTGCAGCTCTTCGACCTGGATCATGTGTTCGAACGGGTGGAGGCAGCTCGGGCGGCCCGCGCGGCGCAGGTGCCCCGCGCCGAGGCGATCGTGCGTGAGCAGGCCGAGGTGTACAGCCGTTGGTTTCGATCGCGCGACAGTGTGGAGGTCCTCAAGGCCGTTCGGCGCCAGGTGCTCGATCTCGCCCGGAGCGAAGCGGAACGCTTCGGGCAGGGCCGTAGCGATGAGGAAAAGGAGCAGATGCGCCTTCTGGCCCGGTCGCTTGCGCGCACACTGTTACACCAGCCCACCCTCGCGTTGCGCGACGCCGACCCGGACAGCCCGGAGGGGCGCTTCATGTTGGAGGCGGCGCCGGCGTTGTTCGGGGTCGACGCCGATCGCGAAGACACGTCCGAATCCAATTGAAGACCGTCCGGTTGGGGACCCGTGGGTCTCGCCTCGCCCTCACCCAGTCGGGATGGGTCGCGGAGTCGCTGCGGAAGCTGAATCCCGGCGTCGAGATCGAGTTGATCGAGATCCGGACGTCAGGCGACATCCTCCGGGATGTTCCGCTCGGCCCCGAGCACGGGCAGGCCTTCTTCACCAAGGAAATCGAGGATGCGCTGCTCGACGGCCGGATCGACCTGGCGGTCCATTCGTGCAAGGATCTCGCGACTGCCATGCCGATGGGCCTGGTCATCTCCGCCATCCCGGAGCGGGAGGACCCCCGGGACGTGCTCGTGAGCCGCCACGGGGGGCTGGCTGACCTTCCGGTAGGCGCGACGGTCGGAACGTCGAGTCCGAGACGAAAAGGCTTCCTGAATGCGGCCCGGCCGGATCTGGAGCTGCGCGACCAGCGTGGGAACGTGCCGACGCGCTTGCGGGCTGCGGAGGAAGGCACCGTCGACGCGGTCGTCCTGGCGGCCGCGGGTCTCTCGCGACTCGGATTGTCCGATCGCGCGACGGCCTTTCTCGACACGTCCGTCATGCTTCCTGCCGCCTCGCAAGGCGCGCTCGCCCTGCAGATCCGCGAGGACGACGGGCGGTTGAGCGACGTGACCTTCGCGCTCGATCATGCACCTACCCGTAGGGCCGTGGAGGTCGAGCGCGCCTGTCTGCGACGGCTGGAGGCGGGCTGCCAGGCTCCGGTCGGCGTCCTCGGTACGATCGGGGCAGATGGAGCGCTCCATGTCGAAGCGGCGGTGGTGAGTCCGGACGGGATCGTGCGCGTCGAGCACGAAGGACCCGCCGATGCGTCGACGGCGCGGCTCGGGACCTCGATCGCGGAGGACCTGCTCGAACGGCTCGGACTCTCCTCCCTCCGCGGCGTGGCCTGGGCGGGTCCTCCACCGAGGGTCCCGGACCGTTGAGCCGACTCGCGGGCCGGGTGGTGGCCACGACCCGTGACGGCGCTCCCGACGACCCGCTGACACGCAAGCTCGAGGCGGAAGGTGCGGCCGTGCTGGAGTGGCCTACGCTGGGCTTCGCGCCTCCGGCCGAGCCCGGCCCCCTGGAGCGGGCGCGGACGGCGGTGCGCGAGGACAGCTACGACTGGGTGGTCTTCACGAGCGCCCGTGCGGTCGACGCGCTCGGGAACGGACAGGGTGTGTCCGAGCGGTTGCGGGTGGCGGCGGTCGGTGAGGCGACGGCACGTGCGCTGCGTGAGGCGGGATGGCGTGTGGCGGTGACGGGGGCGAGCGACGCGGAGGGACTCGTCGAGGCGCTCGCACGGGCGACCGAGTTGGATGGGCTTCGCGTGCTGTTCCCAGCGGCGTCGCTCGCGGGTAGCACACTCGAGGACGAGCTGGAGAGGAGGGGGGCGCGGGTGGACCGGATCGAGGCCTACCGTACGATGATCACGCCGCCCGACCCGGCCCGGGTGCGAGCGGAGTCGGCCCGCGGCGTGGATGTGGTCACCTTCGCGAGCCCGTCCGCGGTGGCCTCGCTCGAGGGGACCCTCGCGGACGCATGGCCCGGCGTGTTCGCGGGCGTCGTATTCGCCGCGATCGGGCCGTCCACGGAGCGGGCTCTGATTGCGGCTGGAATCGAATCTGAACGGATCAGGACGGCGGATCCACCGAGCCTCGACGGCTTGGTCGAAGCGTGCGTCGCGTCCGTCGACACGATCAAACGGAAGAGAACATGACTGCGACCGACAAGAATGCGACGAGGCCCGGTTCGAGCCGCAGCGAGGCGCTGATGGCGAGGGCCCGCAAGACGATTCCCGGGGGCGTGAACAGCCCGGTCCGGGCGTTCAAGGGCGTTGGGGGCACGCCGCGCTTCGTGCGTGCCGCGAGTGGAGCGTTCCTCGAGGACGTGGACGGGAACCGTCTTCTCGACCTCATCGGCTCGTGGGGCGTCATGGTCCTCGGGCACGCGCACCCGGCCGTGCGCCGGGCGCTGGTCGCCGCAGTCGACCGGGGCACATCGTTCGGGACACCGACGGAGGGCGAGATCGAGCTCGCGGAGGAGATCGTATTCCGGGTGCCCGGGGTTGACGTGATCCGCATGGTCAACTCCGGGACGGAGGCGACCATGAGCGCGATTCGTCTCGCACGGGCCGCCACCGGCCGGAACCGCATCGTCAAGTTCCGTGGCGGCTATCATGGCCACGGCGACGCGTTCCTCGTGGAGGCGGGCTCCGGCGCGGCAACGCTCGGTGTACCCTCGAGTCCGGGCGTTCCCCCGGCCACGGTCGCGGACTCCCTCGTCGCCGAGTTCAACGACCTCGATTCCGTGCGCGCTCTCTTCGACGCGCACGAAGACGAGATCGCCGCGGTCATCGTGGAGCCGGTCGCCGGCAACATGGGGTGCATTCCTCCGGTCGAAGGCTTCCTGCAGGGCCTCAGGACGCTGACCCGTGATCGAGGCACGCTTCTGGTTTTCGACGAGGTGATGACCGGCTTCCGCGTCGCGGATGGCGGGGCCCAGGCACGCTACGAAGTGACGCCCGACCTGACCACGCTCGGCAAGGTGATCGGCGGCGGGTTGCCCGTCGGCGCCTACGGGGGGAGAGAAGACCTGATGCGCATGATCGCGCCGGACGGCCCGGTCTATCAGGCCGGCACCCTTTCGGGGAACCCGCTGGCGGTCGCGGCGGGCCTCGCGACGCTCCGCTACATCCGTGAGGAGGACGGCGTCTACGACCACCTCGAGCGACTCGGAAGCATGTTCGACGAAGGCTTCGCGGACATGGGCCGCAGGCTTGGCGTACCGCTCCGCTGGAACCGGGCCGGCGGCATGGGCTCGCTCTTCTTTTCGGCCGATCCCGTGGTGGACTGGCCGACCGCCGCCGCGTCGGACCGCGAGCGTTTCAACACGTTCTTTCACGGCATGCTCGAGCGGGGGATCCACCTGCCGCCGAGCCCGTTCGAGGCCTGGTTCTGGTCCTACGCCCATACCGAAGAGGATGTCGAACGGATCCTGGCCGCTGCGGAAGAGATCCTGAGCGCGGGTGCGGTGGACCATGCCTGACGGGAAGACGTTGTTCGAGCGTGCTTGCCGGGGCGAGCGCGGAGGCCATGCTCCCGTCTGGATCATGCGTCAGGCCGGACGTTATCTTCCAGAATACCGTGCGCTCCGGCAGAAAGTCGACTTCCTGACCGCGACCAAGACTCCGGACCTGGCGGCCGAGATCACGCTCCAGCCCATGCGGCGCTTTCCGCTGGACGCGGCGATCCTGTTCGCCGACATCATGACTCCGCTCGAGGGCATGGGGGTCGCCATGGACTTCGATCCGGGACCGGTGATCGAGTCTCCCGTGCGGAGCCCGGCGGATGCGGCTCGGCTGCGGCCCCTCGACCCCGAAGAAGGCACGCCCTTCGTGTTGGACGCCATCCGGACCGTACGCTCGGAGTTGGAGCAGGATCGGGCGCTGATCGTGTTCGCAGGCGCTCCGTTCACGCTCTTCTGCTATCTGGTGGAAGGCGGTGGCTCGAAGGACTTCATGGAGGCGCGCAGCTTCCTGCGTTCCGAGCCGGAGGCCGCCACGCGCCTGCTCGATCTCCTGGGTGAGAGCATGGCGCGGTACCTCGTCGCACAGGCCCATGCCGGCGCGGACGCGCTCATGCTGTTCGATTCGTGGGTCGGCCTGCTCGCGCCAGACACCTACCGACGCTTCGTTCTACCGCTCCTACAGCGCACGGTCGCGCAGGTTCGAGCGGAAGTGGACAGGCCGATCATCTACTTCCCGAATGGCGGGGCGACCTTGCTCGAAGCCGCAAAGGAGGTCGGGGCCGACGTTATGGGCATCGATTGGACGCTGCCCCTGTCCGACGCGGTCCGACGCATCGGACCTGCGGCGGTGGTGCAGGGGAATCTCGACCCGTCCGCGCTGTTCGCGCCCGAGCCCGAGCTGGCGTCCGCCATCGACTCGGTGCTCGGCGAAGGCTCGTCGGCCGCGGCGCACATCTTCAATCTGGGCCACGGCATCCACCGCACCACGGATCCGGATCGCGTGGCCTTCCTGGTCGACAGGGTGCACGAGACGTCGCGGCGTGCGCATGCTGCGCGGCCGGAGCCCGTCAGGGGGTCCTCATGAGTGTACCGATGGAGAAAGTGGGTCTTCTGGTCGTCAACTTCGGAGAGCCGAACGAGCCTGTCCCGGAGAAGGTCGAGCCGTTCCTGGAGCGCATCTTCCTGCAGAACGCGGGTCTCGAGCCGGACGAATCGGTGCTGGCGCGGGCACGGCAGCTCGCTGCGGACAGGGCGCCCGGCTTGATCGAGGAGTATCTCGAGATCGGAGGGTCACCGCTGAACCGGCAAGCCGACGCCCAGACCGAGGCGCTCGAGCGCACGCTCTCGGGGAGGGGTTGGGATGTGCACGCGTATTCCGCGTACCAGTTCACCGAACCGACCATCGACCAGAAGGTCGCCGAGGCGCGCGGGGACGGGGTCGAGACCCTCATCGCCCTCCCCGGCTATCCGATTTGCGGGCAGTCGACGACCGTCGCCGCGCTCGAGGCCGTGCGTCGCGCCCTGGACGATCAGAGCTGGCAGCCACGTTTCGTGGGCGTGTCCGGATGGCATCACCATCCCGCCTACGTAGCGCTGCGGGTCGAGAACATCCGCGCATTCGTCGCTTCCCGCGACCTCGATCTTTCGGATCCGGATACGCTCCTCTACTTCTCCGTCCACGGTACGCCGATCAAGTATCTCGAAGAGGGAAACCGCTACGACCGGTACGTCGAAGAGCAGTGCCGGGACATCGCGGCCGCGCTGGGAGCGGACCGCTACGGCGTGGGCTTCCAGAACCATACGAATCGCCGCATCGCCTGGACGCAGCCGGACAACGAAGACCGGATTCGGGAAGCGTCGGAGAAGGCCCTCGTCGTCGTCCCGATCTCGTTCATGCACGAACAGTCGGAGACGCTAGCCGAGCTCGATCACGAGCTGCGAGCGTTCGTCGAGAGCCTGGGCAAGGAATTCCACAGGGTCCCGGTGCCATACGACGCGCCGGCATTCACCGAGATGCTCGCGGATCTCGTGGGAAGCCTCGCGTCCGAGCCTGAGTCCGCGCCGGTCCCGCTCGCCCCCTGTCGTTGCGCCTCTCAAGAGGGGGTCTGGTGCACGAATGGCGCGAGAGACCTGCCGCCGAGTCCGTTCGGGCCGCATGGCTCGTAGAGCCGGAGGACGTGGCCCATGATCGTAGTCGTCGGAGGTGGGATCACGGGATTGGCCTTGGGGCGTGCGCTCCGGAGTCGGGATGCCGATTTCGTCGTCCTCGAAGCCGACATGCGACCAGGCGGGGTGATCCGGAGCGCCTGTGTCGAAGGCCGTGTGCTGGACTGGGGGCCGCAACGGACACGGCTCACCGAGCGGGTCCGGCGACTCGCGGACAGTCTGGGCCTGAGCGACGAGGTGCTTACGGCGCCGCAGGGGCTGGATTTGTTCGTCTACCGCGACGGGGAGCTTCGGGTGGTCCCATTCACTCTGGGCGAGTTCGTGACATCGGATGCCGTGGGGCTCAGGGGCAAGCTGCGCATGCTTCTGGAGCCACTCACCGCGGGTCCCGATCCGGACGAGCGGGTGTCTACGTTCTTCTCGCGCAAAGTGGGCCGCGAGGTCTACGAGACATTGGTCGCGCCCCTCTACGGTGGGCTCTACGCGTCGGATCCGGCGGATATGGAGGTGGGGCTCTCGCTCATCCACACGCTGCGCGAGTTCGGCATCGGACGGAGCTTGATCTTTCCCCTGCTTCGACGCGGCGGCCGGATCGCTCCGCCGCCCGCGTGCTCCTTCCGGCACGGGATGCAGGCGCTGCCGGAAGCGCTCGCCCGGGATCTGGGCGAGCGGGTTCGCCTGTCCACCCGCGTTCGTTCGGTCGAGCGCGCCGGGTCCGGGTGGCGGGTCGAAGCCGAAGATGCCTCAGGCCCGGTCACCTTCGATGCCTCCGCGGTCGTGCTGGCCACGCCTGCGGCGGTGACCTCGGAGTTGCTCGGCCCCTTGGCGCCTGAGGCCGCTCGGGTCATTGGCGGTCTGCGCTACAATCCTCTCGGCGTCGTGCACTTGCACGCTGAGACGGACCTGCGCGGCCTCGGCTTTCAGGTGTCGTTCACCGAGCGCGCCCGTATGCTGCGTGGCGTCACGTTCAACGACAGCCTGTTCGAGCGTCGGAATCTCTACACCGTGTATCTCGGCGGTGCGCTGCGTCCGGATGTGGCCGAACTGAGTGCGGAGGGCCTCGCGGAGGTCGCCGTCGACGAGTTCCGGGCGACGACCGGGTTCGAGGGTCGTCCACTCGCCACCGAGCACGAGTGGGTCCCCGCCTGGGACATCAGTTGGCGGGGCCTCGCCGAAGTCTCGCTGCCCGAGGGCCTGCGGGTCGCGGGTAACTGGTGGTCCCGTCCTGGCCTGCCAGGACGTCTGGCCGAGGCGGAACGCATCGCTTCGGCGTTGGCCGGGGACGAGGCGTTCCAACCGTCGTCGGCTCCATGAGCCGCTCGCTTCGGGGTGCTCTCGCGCCGGCTTGGGCCCTCCTGGGTGTCGCCGCGCTGTTCTCGTCCGCCGTGCTGCGCCTGGGTGGGCGAGGGGTGGCGACCCTGCGCGAGGGCCTCGACCCCGCGCAGTGGACGATCCTGGTCCTGCTCACACTCGTCATGTTCTACGGCGAAGGCGTCCTCGCGCTCCAGCGGAAGTGGGTTCCCAGGTTGCTCGGACGAGCTCGTGCCCTCAGCAGTGAGCCCCTGGGGTTGCAGCTCCTGGGCCCCTTGTATGGCCTCTCCCTCGTGGGTGCCCCCCGAAAGCAACTGCTCCGCGGGTGGCTGGGCACCTCGGCCATCGTGACGGCGATCATCGTCGTTCGTGCGTTTCCGGAGCCATGGCGTGGCATCGTGGACTTCGCGGTCGCCGCGGCCCTCGGGTGGGGCCTCCTCAGCATCGCGTTCGGCTCGCCCGACGCGTTCCGCTCAGCCCAACCCGAGCCAGCGCCCGAATCCGAAGCCGGCCGCCGCGACCCCGGCGGTGAGGCACGTGCCCCAGACGAGATCCACGGCGACCACGACGCCCGGGAAGTCGCGGAAGAGGGCCATGCAGGTCAGGTCGAACGTGGCGTAGGCGAACAGGCCTAGGAACGCGCCCAGAGCGACCGTCCGGGCCAAAGAGCCGGCCTCGAGTCCGGGCGCGACGGCGAAGACCAGGATGCCGACGATGTACAGGCAGTAGAACGTCAGCGCCGGAACCCAGAGGACGTTTTCCCGCATGAGATGGCCGAGGTGTCGCTGATAGAACGAGGACGCCACGACGCCGAGCCAGACGAGATCGATCGCGAAGAAGACGGCGGCCGTGAGGCCGTAGAGCTTGATCCAGGTCACGCCTGACTCCGGAGTGGGACGGGACTCGCTGCGGATCGTTGGGTCCGCGGCACGTCAGGGACGTCCCTACCCGGACGCGGCCCGGTGGTTGCCACGCGCGCCCGCCGGGTACCGAGCTTGACGGATCGGGGGGCCACGCGGATCGTCCTCCTTCGTGTGGCGCGGCCGGCTGCCGCGCTCAGGCTCAGCAAGGGAGGGACCATGGCAGGCACGAAGGACGTCTTCGTGGGCGTGAGCCTGCTCGTCTGTGCGTCGGTGCTGGCCGTCGCTTCGTGCGCCGTCGACGACGTCGCGGACGCTCAGGCGGGGGCGGGGGAGGTGCCGCTCTTCGAGGTCGATCCTCTCTGGCCGAAGCCGCTTCCCCATCCGTGGATCCTCGGCTCCGTGGTCGGCGTGTCGGTGGATGCCCGGGATCATGTGTGGATCGTGCACCGTCCGGACACCTTCGACGAACGAACCGAGATCAACGCCGCGGTGGATCCGCCGACCGCGTCGTGCTGTGTCCCGGCACCGCCGATCCTCGAGTTCGATCCGGACGGCAATCTGGTCGGCTCGTGGGGCGGGCCGGGCGAAGGCTACGATTGGCCGCAGTCGAACCACGGTATCACCGTCGATCACCTCGACAATGTGTGGATCGGTGGCAACGGACAGAACGACTCGCATATCCTGAAGTTCGCCCGCGACGGGACGTTCCTTGCGCAGTTCGGTGCTCCGGGCATGCGGGGTGGAAGCCACGATCCGGTCAACTTCTGGCGGGTCGCCAAGCTCGCCATCGACCCGGACGCGGGCGAGGTGTTCGTGGCCGACGGCTACGGAAACCGGAGGGTCGCGGTGCTCGACGCGCGCACCGGCGAAATGAAGCGCTATTGGGGCGCCTACGGGGAGCCGCCGGACGATGGACCCCTTCCGCCATACGATCCCGATGCGCCCCCGGCGCGCCAGTTCCGGAGCCCCCTCCACTGCGCAGAGGTGTCGCTGGGCAGGCTCGTATATGCATGCGACAGGGCGGGAAACCGGATCCAGGTCTTCCGGGCCGACGGCACCTTCATCGACGAGGTCTTCATCGAGCCGGAGACGCTCGGGTCGGGCTCCGTATGGGACATCGCGTTCTCACCGGATGCGGAGCAGCGTTTCCTGTACCTGGCCGACGGTCTGAACCGCAAGATCCACGTCATCGAGAGAGAGACGCTCGAAGTCGTGACCCGGTTCGGCGGCGGCGGCCGGCAGCCCGGCCAGTTCTACGGAGTCCATAGCATCGCCACGGACTCCCGCGGAAACATCTACACGACGGAGACCTGGGAGGGGAAGCGACTGCAGAAGTTCTCGTTCCGGGGCTTCGGGTCGGCGCCCGCCGAGCAGGGTGTGGTGTGGCCGACGGGCACGCGTTGAACCGCCGTGGAGGGTGGCCGCGATGACGCGCGGTGGGTTGGAGCCTCGCCTGCGCGTCATGCGGGATGTGCCTGAAGATCCGGGGGGCGCCTATGTCCTCTACTGGATGACCGCATCCAGGCGCCTGGAGTGGAATTTCGCGCTCGACCGGGCCGTAGCCCGCGCTCAGGCCTTGAACAAGCCGCTTGTCATCCTCGAGGCGCTCCGCGCCGGATATCGATGGGCCTCGGACCGTCACCACGCATTCGTGCTCGCGGGCATGGAAGAGCACCGGCGTCGCTTGCGGGAAAACCCGGTGGCCTACCACGCCTACGTGGAGCCTGAGCCGGGTGCGGGTCGTGGGTTGCTCGAAGCGCTCGCCGAGCACGCCTGCCTGACGGTCACCGACGACGCCCCCGTCTTCTTCCTCCCGCGCATGCTCGCCGCCGCCGCCGAACGTGTACCGACACGCCTCGAGGCGGTCGACTCCTGTGGCCTCCTGCCGCTCTCCCTTCACGAAAAACCGTTCTCGTCCGCCTACCACTTCCGCCGTTTTCTCCAGAAACACCTCGGCCCCCAGCTGTCCGAGCTGCCCGACCCGGATCCGCTATCGGGCGCGGAGCTCGTGCGAGGCACGATCCCCGATCGCGTCTCGGAACGCTGGCCGGAGGCTTCGAGCGAGCTTTTGATGGGCAGCCCCGAAGCACTCGCCACCCTGCCGATCGATCACGCTGTGCAACCCTCGGCGATCCGCGGGGGCCCTTCCGCGGGCCGTGCCCGACTCGGGGAGTTTCTCGGCGACGGCCTCGACCGCTACGCCGAACAGCGCAACGACCCCGACGGAAATGCGACGAGCGGGCTCTCGCCCTGGCTCCATTTCGGGCACGTCTCACCCCACGAGGTCTTCCGCCGGGTGGCGGAGCGGGAGAGCTGGAGCCCCGCGCGGCTCGGAAGCGACGCGTCGGGCAAGCGAAAGGGCTGGTGGGGCATGAGCGAATCGGCCGAGGCGTTTCTGGACGAGTTCGTCACCTGGCGGGAGCTGGGCTTCGGATTCTGCCGCACCGTGGCCGACTACGACCGCTACGAAACCCTCCCGGAGTGGGCCCGCGATACGCTGGCGGATCATGCCTCCGACCCGAGCCCGTGGACATACGGGTTCGAGGAATTCCACCAGGCCAGGACCCACGACGAGGTCTGGAATGCGGCCCAGCGTCAGCTCCTGAGCGAGGGCGTGATCCACAACTATCTACGGATGCTCTGGGGAAAGAAGATCCTCGAATGGAGTGCCACGCCCCGCGAAGCGCTCGAGACCATGATCGAGCTGAACAACCGGTATGCCCTGGACGGCCGGGATCCCAATTCCTACAGCGGAATCATGTGGATCATGGGACGATTCGACCGCGGCTGGCCCGAGCGCCCGGTGTTTGGCAAGGTCCGGTCGATGAGCTCGGATGCCACGCGTCGCAAGGTGTCCCTGGACCGCTACCTCGAGCGGTGGGGCGATCAGGCGGAGCTCGACCTGTTCACCACGTCCGGGAGAGATGCAGACCGAGGGTGAAGTCCGGGGCGGGTGTGTCCGGCGGAAGGTCTTCCTGGAAGCTGGCGTTCCATCGCCACGTGTCCCCGATGCGCCCCGCCAATCCGAACACGAGATTCCAAGAGGGTCCGTCGAGCTCGCGGTGCTCGAACGACTGCAACAGCGCCGTGCTCACCTGATACTGGACGACCGCGGCGAGGCTGCTTCCGAGCGACCGCTCGATACCCACGAGACCGTGGTAGGCACGGTCACGGAAGATCTCGTCGTCGAGCCGGGCGCGGGTACGCACCGTCGTGACGCCGAGCATCGTGTGTCCGTGCCACCGGCTCGTGGACAAGCGACCGAGTAGGGAAAGCCCGCCGTCCACGCGCTCGTCGACGAACTCGTCCGGCGCCATCGGGATCCGTACCGTCGTCCGCACGCTGAGCGCCCGGGGCAACGCTTCGCCGCCCACCAGATTCCATTTTCCGAAGAGCCGGACGTCTTCCAGATGCAGGGTCCGCGGGGGAACGTCTATCACGGTTCCGCCCGAGCCGTCCTGGAGGCGTTGGCGGTACAGACCTTCGGGAAAGAACTCCCGGTTGGCGTTGCCGGCGCCGATGCGGGTGTGCCACCAGGTCACGAACCCGTCGAGGGCACCTCCGCCGGTGGATTCTAGGGTCAAGCGACCGCCGACCTCCAGCCGTTCGGACAATCCGACGCGTACCTGGGTCGTGCTGATGAGCCGTTCCATGTCGACCATGAGGACGTGGGTCGACGCGGAGTCCTGCTCGAAGATGTTGGAGTAAGCGAGCGAGAAGCTCCACAGGACCGTGCCTCGAGCGACCGGATCGGCGGCTTCCGCCGGGGCGGTCAGCCCCACCCGGTGGATCGGCGCCCCGTCCTCGGAGGTCAGAGGCCCCATGCTCGGTTCCTGGGCCGTCGCGCCCGCAGTCGCGCAGAGCGACGCCGTGAATAGCCCGAGCAGCGTCAGTATGCTGGGCGTGGGCGCGAACGGATGCTTGGCCGGGATCGGAAGCATGGCGTAAGGCGTGGGGTGCGGGCGCCGTGGCTCGAACGCCGGGCTTGCGCGTCTCGGCCGTCGGCCGTTGCGTGAACGTGTCGAACGTAAGAAGCATGGGTGCGGGCGCTGGATCAAGCCGTGGCGTCGCCGGGCGCTCGAGAGCCCCGGGGGGCAGGATCCTCCATGTGGCCTCCGGGTACCCTGCGACCGACCCATATCTCAGCACACAGGAACAGCTACCTTCATGTCGACCCTCGAGGCCCTCGGGAACATCGGCGAGTTCGTCGGCGCCCTCGGTGTCGTCATCTCGCTGGTGTATCTGGCGCGCCAGATGCATCAGAACACGGTCTCGGTTCGAGCGGCGTCGTTCAACGCGATGATCCAGAATAGCATTCGCCTTCTCGAGCACTCGTTCCGGGATTCCGAGTTCGCGGCCTTCCTGGCCCGTGCCGAGGCCGATCCGGACCAACTCACGCCCCAGGAACGGGTGCGCTGGGATTCCTATATGACTGCCGTGTACCGGCATTTCGGCAACCTCGTCTTCCAGTCCAGAGTGGGGGCGTTGGACGAGCAGATGTGGAAGGCGTACCGCGAGGACCTCAAGCGGCACCTCAGAGAGGAGTCCTGGGCCGGGTGGTACCTCGAGCATCGTGAACTCTTCAGCCGTTCGCTGACGGAACACGTCGAGGAGACCCTGCGCGAGATCGAGGCCGAGGCAGCCGACCATCGCGAAAGCCACGCGACTTCCCCACATTAGATCAGTGAGCGTCCGTACCCGTGGGCCCCGTGAGCCGTCGATCGGCTCTTCGGTGAGCCGCGGTCACCACTGGTCGAGAATCGAGGAGCGATGAGCGCGCGGTTTCGGATTCGAACGCCCCAGGGTCAGGAGCTTTCGTTCGGCTCGGAAGAGATGTTCGCCGATTTCGTCAAATCGGGCGAGCTCTCGTCGGGCGATCTCGTGTACGACGCGACCACCGGGGAGTGGTCGCCCGCGCTCACGCATTCTCTCGTGCTGGAGTTCCAGTCGGGCGGCGACGACCGTTCGTCCGAGGGGGAGGACGCACACGTGTCCGAGCCCGGGAGCGAGGCCCTGTCCGGCGGAGGCGAAGAGACGGTCACTCCATCGGAATCGGGGGCTCCGACCGACGACGGTGCTGACCTGGGCTTCCAGCTCGCCCCGGAACAGACACCCGAGGAGGCCGCGGCGGCGTTCGTGAAGGAGATGGAGGCCGAGCGGGAGGCCGAATTCGAGCGCCGCCAGGAGCTCAAGGGGTTGAAATCGGACGAGAGCGGTACGGGGCTACTGCGGGAGATCGAGCGCACACCGCCGGAGCCACCCTCCGGGCAGACCCCTTCACGAGGGCAGGACGCATGGTCCGGCGAGGATGCGCGGGCCCCCGAATCGACCTACGAGGCGCCTGCGCCGCGCCGCAAGTCGGCGAGGAGGGCTTCCTCGCCCCGTCGTCGCGGTCGAGGGATTTCGGGAAGGTTCGTCTTTTGGGCGCTCACGTTCGGAGTCGTCGGGGTCGGCGTGCTGCTGGGGCCCGATCTCATCGCCCTCGCGGGGGTGAACACCGAGGGCGCCGATGTCGGCGAGGTGGACACCGGTGCGCCCATCCTCCCGGATACGGAAGAGGCGCTCCGGGCGCGGGCAGACGTGCGTTTCCTGTCACGCGTCTTGCAGTCTTTCGCCGCTCTCCCCGCGATTCCCAACACGTGGTTGGATGGGCGCTACCTCGCCAACGCTTCCGAGTACCCCGGAGTGCGTGCGGCCTGGGTCGCCTACCTCGAAGCCATCCGGCGTGTTCGCGTGGACGAGGACGAGTACTACTCTGCTGCGTACTTGAGCGCGCTCGACGACGCCCGGGTTACCGGCGCCACCCGAACGCTGCGGTTGGCCTCGGCCCTTTCTCGCTTCGAGAGCGAAGGCGCCGAGCGCCAGGCGCACTACGACCGCGTCGCCGAGCTCGCCACGGCGGCCATCGACCTCCACGATCTCCTCGTCGAGCGCGAGGCTTCCATCACGTACGAGCCCGCGGTTGGCACCCGCATCTCGGCAGACCCCATCCTCCAGGCGGCGGGCACCGATCCGGAGACCCAGCAGCTGCTCGAAGCGGCGCTCGACCGCGTGCTCGACGCGTTGTCCGAGCGTCAGGTGGGGCCCGTCGAGGCCTCCCGCGTTCCGGACTGGATGTTCGAGGGCCTCCGGGACGTGGTGGCACCGGAATGACGCAAGCGCTAGACGAGGCACAGACGACGCCCGGAGTCGGCCGTTGGGCCAAGGTCATCGATCACACGCGGTGCATCGGCTGCCATGCGTGCACGACGGCCTGCAAGTCCGAGAACGAGGTCCCGCTGTCCGTCACGCGTACCTACGTGAAGTACGTCGACGTGGGCGCGTTTCCACAGGCACGGCGCTCGTTCCAGGTCACCCGCTGCAACCAGTGTGAGGACGCGCCGTGCGTGACGGCGTGCCCAACCGCATCGATGCACAAGCGCCCCGACGGCATCGTCGACTTCGACAAGTCGATCTGCATCGGGTGCAAGGCGTGCATCGCGGCTTGCCCCTACGACGCGATCTTCATCAATCCCGAGGACAAGTCGGCGGAGAAGTGCAACTTCTGCGCGCACCGCCTCGACGTGGGGTTGGAGCCCGCGTGCGCGGTCGTGTGCCCCACGCAGGCCATTCTCGTCGGGGACATGGACGACCCGCTCTCGGCGGTCAGCCAGATCATCCACCGGGACGCGGTCCAGGTGCGTCGCCCCGAAAAGGAGACCCGGCCCAAGCTGTTCTACAAGGGCGCCGACCAGGTCACCCTCGATCCCCTCGCCGCCCGCCGCCCCGACGGGGGACTTTTCATGTGGAGCGAGCAGGGCGACGTGCCCCACCAGGTGCACGGCGGGCATCCGGGAAACGGCCGGAAGGGTGCTGGCTCGCACGGCCCCGCCCACGCGTCCGGAGCCAACAGCTCCGCCGCGGCGCTGCTCAGCTACGACGTGCTTCACCGGGCTCCGTGGGACTGGCGGGTGAGCGCCTACACGTTCACCAAGTCGATCGCGGCCGGCGCCTATCTCGCGCCCCTGCTGCTCGGTGCGCTGGGTCTCTTGCCGTTCACGTCGGCTCTTTGGGGATGGCAGGCGCCGTTGGTGGCGATGCTCGGACTGCTCCTCACCGGGGCTCTTCTGATCTGGGACCTCGATCACCCGGAACGGTTCTGGATGGTGCTGGCCCGGCCGCAGTGGAAGAGTTGGCTCGCGCGTGGCGGGGTCATCATCACGGCCTATGGGGCCGTGCTGGCGGCCCATCTGGGCGCCACCATCATCGGTCGCGCGGACCTCACGCCCGCACTCGGGTGGATCGGAGGGCCGCTCGCGGCGATGTCCGCGGTCTATACCGCGTACCTGTTCGCCCAGGCACGGGCCCGTGACCTCTGGCAGAGCCCGATGCTCCCGGCCCACCTGCTCGTGCAGGCGGTGGCCGCCGGCGCGGCGGCCATGCTTCTGCTCGGAGCCTCGAGCGGGGCGGTTGTGGCGCTCTTCCGCGTCGCGCTCGGCCTGCACCTCCTGCTGGTCGTCGGCGAAGCCACCATGGGCCATCCGACGGCCCACGCTGCGCTCGCCGCCCGCAACATGATCTTCGGCGCCTACGGCCACTTTTTCTGGATCGCGCTTCCTCTGGGGGTGCTCGGACTCGTGTTCGCGCCCGGTGCCCCCGAGATCGCCGCGTTCGCCGGCCTGCTGAGCATCCTGCTCTACGAGCATGCGTTCGTGCAGGCCGGTCAGTCCGTTCCCCTCGCATGACGTCGAACGCCGCTTCGATGAGGATGTACCCGTGACCCAAGAGGAGCTGAACCGGCGCGTGTCCGCCGCCCGGGCCGAGGTCGAGGCCCGAGGAGAGACGTTCTATCCCGGTGCGAGCCGCGTGCACCTGGCTTCGTTTCCGCCGAAGGAGCGCTGGACGGACTGGGTCGAGCTCGACTCGAAGGCATGGCCGAAGCGCGTCGAGAAGCGCTACATGCTCGTGCCGACCACCTGTTTCAACTGCGAGTCGGCGTGCGGATTGCTCGCTTATGTGGACCGCGACACCATGCAGGTGCGTAAATTCGAGGGGAATCCGGAGCACCCTGGCTCCCGCGGCCGGAACTGCGCCAAGGGTCCCGCCACGCTCAACCAGATCACCGACCCCGACCGCATCCTGCATCCGCTCAAACGGGCCGGTCGGCGCGGGGAGGGGAAGTGGGAGCGGGTGAGCTGGGACGAGGCGCTCGACGACATCGCCGCCCGCATCCGGAAGGCGATGCAGGAGGAGCGTCACGAGCAGGTGATGTACCACGTGGGCCGGCCGGGCGAGGACGGATACACCACCCGCATGCTCGCCGCGTGGGGCGTCGACGGACACAACTCGCACACCAACGTCTGCTCGAGCGGCGCGCGCGCGGGCTACCACTGGTGGATGGGCATGGACCGGCCGAGCCCGGACCACGCCAACGCCAAGGTGATCGTCCTGGTGAGCAGCCACCTCGAGACCGGCCACTACTTCAACCCCCATGCCCAGCGCATCATCGAGGGAAAGAAGAACGGGGCCAAGCTCATCGTGCTCGACACACGGCTCTCGAACACCGCGACCCACGCCGACCATTGGCTCTCGCCCTATCCCGGTTCCGAGGCCGCGATCTTCCTGGCGGTTGCGTCGTGGATGCTCCACGAGGGGCGTTACGACCGCGACTACGTGCGGCGCTGGTGGAACTGGTCCGAGTACATGGGCGCCGTCCACGACGAGCCGGGCGCGACCTTCGAGCGCTTCGAGGAGGTGCTGCGCGAGACCTACGCCGAGTACACCTTCGAGTTCGCCGCGGCCGAGTCGGGCATCGAAGCAGGCGAGCTTCGTGCCGTCGCCGAGGTCATCTCCACCGCCGGAACCCGGCTCGCGACGCACAACTGGCGGAGCGCCGGCTCGGGTAACCTCGGTGGGTGGCAGGTCGCGCGCACGCTCACCTTCCTCAACGCGCTACTCGGCGCGCTCGCGACTGAAGGCGGTACGTTCCCGAACTCGTGGAACCGCTTCTCGCCGAAACCTCCGAGGCTTCCGCACCAGCATCCGAAGCGCTGGAGCGAGGTGCTCTGGCCGCGCGAGTATCCGCTCGCGCTCATGGAGATGTCGTTTCTGATGCCGCACTTGATGCGGGACCAGGATGCGTTCGTGGACGTCTACTTCACACGGGTCTACAACCCCGTGTGGACGAACCCCGACGGCTTCAGCTGGATCGAGATGCTCTCGGACGCCAAGCGCATCGGTCTGCACGTGGCCATGACGCCGACCTGGAACGAGACGGCGTACTTCGCCGACTACATCCTCCCCATGGGGCACGGCTCGGAGCGGCACGACCTCGTTTCGTACGAACAGTACGACGGGCAGTGGATCGGCTTCCGGCAGCCCGTGCTCCGTACGGCGCGTACCCGGATGGGCGAGGTGCTCACCGACACGCGCCAGGCCAACCCCGGCCAGGTGTGGGAGGAGAACGAGTTCTGGATCGAGCTCACCTGGCGCATCGACCCGGACGGCTCGCTGGGCATCCGTGAGTTTTTCGAGTCTGTCGAGCGCCCCGGCGAGAAGATGACGGTCGACGAGTACTACGGCTGGATCTTCGACAACTCGGTGCCGGGCCTGCCCGAGGCGGCCGCCGCCGAGGGGATCTCTCCGCTCGACTACATGCGCAGGTACGGTGCGTTCGAGATCTCCCGCAAGGTCGGAAAAGTCTTCGAGCAGCCCGTGCCTGACGCGGAGCTCGACGACGTGCGCGTCGACGAGGACGGCCGCGTCTATACGCGGGCGCCCGTTCCGCCGAGCCCGAAGGCGCCGGGCGGCACCAAGATCGACCCGGACGCCGAGGGGCGGCGGCGCGTGGGCGTGCGCGTGGACGGCGAGGTCGTACGAGGCTGGCCGACGCCGAGCGGGAAGCTCGAGTTCTGGTCCAAGACGGTGGCCGAGTGGGGCTGGCCCGAGTTGGCGATCCCGACGTATGTGAAGAGCCACATCCACCGCCAGAACCTCGATACCGACCAGATGCCGCTCATCTCGACGTTCCGGGTACCGGTCCAGATCCACACCCGGAGCGCGAACGCCAAATGGCTCGACGAGATCGCGCACACGAACCCTCTCTGGCTCCATCCGTCGGACGCGACGCGGCTCGGCGTCGCACGCACCGGTGACCTCGTCCGGGTCGAGACGGAGATCGGGTACTTCGTGCTCAAAGCGTGGATCACGGAGGGCATCCGTCCGGGCGTGGTGGCGTGTAGCCACCACATGGGCCGCTGGAAGCCCGAGGGCCAGCCCGGCCAGCGACTCGGCATGATGACCGTGGCGCTCGGCCAGGAGGGCACCGACTGGTCGCTCCGCCCCACCGAGGGCGGCGGCCCGTTCGAGTCTTCCGACCCGGATACGCTGCGCGTGTGGTGGACGGACGTGGGTGTGCACCAGAACCTCACCCACGCCGTGCACCCCGACCCGGTGTCCGGCATGCACTGCTGGCACCAGGCGGTGCGGGTGCGGCCCGCCGAACCCGACGACGAGCACGGCGACGTCTCAGTCGATGTGGCCAAATCGAAGGCCGCCTACGATCGCTGGCTCGAGATGGCCCGCTCGGCGGACGCCTACTCGCCCGACGGAACACGCCGGCCCTACTGGATGCTTCGCCCGGTTCGCCCCGAGCGGGACGCGTACCGCCTGCCGGAGCGTGCGGCGCCGGTCGGTGTCTGAGGCCGTGACCGGACCGGTGCCGGCCGAGCTGCTCAAGGCGCTCGCCCACCTCGCCGAGTCGCCCGGCCCGGCGCACGGCGCGCTCGCCCATGCGCTGGGGCTTCCCGAGCCGCCCGATGCGGCCGGATACACCGACCTGTTCGACTTCCAGCTGTATCCCCACGCGTCGGTCTACCTGGGGCCCGAGGGAATGCTGGGCGGGGAGGCCGAGGGGCGCGTGGCAGGGTTCTGGCGGGCCGTGGGGCGTGAGGTGCCTCCGGAGCCGGACCACATTTCGTCGCTGCTCGGACTCTACGTGGCGCTCGGCCTGGAGGAGGCGGAGCTCTCGGCTGCGGTGCAACCGTCCGACGGTACGACGTCGGCCCGGGCCGCGCTCGTCGGCCGGAGTCGCCGGGCTCTGCTCGAAGAGCATCTCGTTCCGTGGGTCTTCGCATTCCTCGACCGGATCGAGGAGCTCGGTGGCGCATTCCATGCGCGCTGGGCCGTGATGCTTCGCGAGACCCTCGGAGCCGAGGTGCGGCAGGGTGGACCCGTGACCGTGCTGTCCGTGCACCTCGATGCCGCGCCTCCGCTCCCGGATCCCCGCGAGGAAGGCGCGGCCAGCTTCCTGGCGGCCATGCTCGCGCCGGTACGCTCGGGCATGATCCTCACCCGAGCCGACCTCGGCCGGATCTCCCAGGCGCTCGGGATCGGGTTGCGTGCCGGTGAGCG
>JBBDSN010000161.1:0-3922 GCA_040904885.1 Gemmatimonadota bacterium
GTAGGCACCCCACGCGAGGCTGCCGGCCCCCGCGACGCTCAGATAGACGAAGCAGTGCCTCGGCTCCATGGCCGCGGCGGCCTCCAGCAGCATCACGGTCAGGCCGTAGTCGACGCTCTCGTACGTACTCCCATCCACCTTGCCCCGCTTCGCGGTGGTTCCGATCAGCGCGAATACGAAGTCGGGCCGGTGGGACGCCATCGCGCCCGCGATCCCCTGGGGACTCCAGGGTGACGTGTCCACCGACGCTCCCTGCGAAGTGAAGACCGTCCGCCAATGGGCGAGCGATCGAGAGTCCGGCCGGACGTGCGCAACGGCCTCGATCCCCCTCGCCCGGAGGGTGGGCACGACACTACGGCCCGTGTATCCGGTCGCGTCGGCGACGAAGGCGGTCGTCATGGAAGCGGGGTGCGGTTCCAGGTCGGGTGCATGGATTGTTCTCCGGGCTTGGGTGCCTGGGCAAGCAGCATCGTAGCCCGTGTTGCTCAGCCGGGGGAAGGGTCCGGTAGGGTGGTGATCCGTTCTCGGCGGGCACCAATCTCGGCCGAGTGCCTCGCCACCGTGACGAGGATCCCGCTCACATCCACGCCGAGGTCGCGAAATGGAGCGACCGCAGACTCAGCGCTTCCCCTCCCTTCATGGTGGATTGGGGTCTCCCGAACCACCGCGACGCGCGCCTGCCGGCGCAGCAACTTGCCAACAAACAGCCAAAATAGCTAAAACAGAGCATCCACATAGGAGACTCCTCATGGAAGCCGCGTTCAAGCCCAAGAAATCCGTCGACGCCACCGAGGCCAAGAACCGGTTCGGGGCCATCAGTCGAAGTACAGCGCAGGGGCCTGTGCAGATCACGAAGCACGGAAGGCCGGAATACGTCCTGGTGCGAGCCAGCGACTACGAGGAGCTCCTCGGAAGGGCGTTTCCCGAGACGGAGCTGAGCGGGGCTGGGCAGGACCTCTTCGATCGAATCGTCGCAGACCAAGGTGCCACCATCGTCCGTGGTGTGGATCCGTTGGAAGGATCCACCGATGCCGACCTTGCAGCTGCGCTCGCGAGAAGCCTGGAGAAGGGTGGTGCCGGTCGGTGACGGACACGGTGAACCGCGAGGTCATCGTCGTCGCCGGGACGAATGGCGCCGGAAAGTCGACCGTCCTCAATGAGTTGCTCCTCACGCGCGGCGTGACCGTCCTCAACCCCGACCAGATCGCCAAGGTCGAGATCGACCAGGGTGCATCCCCTTCCGAAGCGAATTCGCGAGCGTGGCACACGAATGTCAGGAAACTGGAGGAGGTGCGGGATCACGGCGGCACGTTCGCGTTCGAAACGACCCTGGGTGGCCGGACCATCACGAGGCTGCTCCAGGAGATCGTGGAGTGCGGGGGAACGGTGCGGATCTACTACATCGGGCTCGAGTCGGCAGACCTGCACGTGAAGCGCGTCGAGGAGCGCGTGACGCGGGGGGGTCACGCGATTCCCGAGGAGCGGATCCGAGGTCGGTACTCGTCGAGTCTCCAGCACCTCGCTCGTCTGATGCGCGAGGTGCGCACGTTGAGGATCTACGACAACACCACGGAGCCGCGACACCTCGCTTCGATCGAAGGGGGGAAGCTCGCCGAGGTGACCGACCGGTGTCCGGAGTGGGCGCGCGGGGTGATCGTGAGGGCGTTCGGGTCCGACTAGCGTCCTGACCCATCCGGGGCGTCAGGTCATCAGCTCCCACATCCCCCTTATAGCTCTACCGGAGTTATCCACGGCTGGCGAGGAGAGTTTGTCATAGAGCTCCCCGGAGCCGGTTGTGGAAAAATCCGCAGAGCCGCAGGGTGGGCAAAAGGACACCCATCGCCTCGCGGAAGGCAGTGAGGCCGTCCGCCAGTCGACCCCCCCCCATCGATCGAGGTTGCCCCGTACCCCGCCCTGGTTCGCGTGCGTGTCCCAAGCCGCTGAACTCCATGGCCGCGACGTTCGGCCCCCCTGGCACCGCCATGAGCCGCGCGGCCGCCTCGAAGAGGGAGATCGCGTCGGCCCCCGGACGACGGGGCGCGTCGCCCATCACCTCCATCTCCTCGCCGACGTCGAGCATCCCGAGCGCCGCCTCGAACCGTCCCTGGAGTGCCTCGTCCGACCGGTACAGCAGGCTGAGACGCTCGAGATACGCGTCCTCCACCACGCCGAGCTCGGTGGGCGACCAGCTCGCCACCTCGAACGGACCGCTGAGAGAGCGTGGCATCCCGGCCGCGACCGCGATGCCCGCGCGCGCTCCATCCATGATCGAGGGGAGTCGGTTCAGCCACCCGTCTGCGCTTCCCTCGGGCTGGTCGAGTCCCGTCTCCAGGATCGCCTGCCCGTCGAAATAGCTGCGGGTCCGGAACGGGATCGCCATGGCGTGCAGCACCAGCAGCTCGTCGTGCTCCCAGAACTCCCGGAGCGGCGCGAGGCCGGGTGTCAACGCGAAGCCGTCGGCCAGCTCGACGAGGGCCGCTGGATCCATGGTCATCGTCGTCACCTCCACTGGAACGCGGGACCCGCGAAGGCGAGCGCCGCGCGCTCCTCCGCGGGGATCGACGGGCCGGCGAGCACGTCGAGGAGCGGGTCTCCGGCCTCGAGCGCCATGACGGTCGCGAGGGGCCGGAGGTCGGGGGCGCGACCGCGGACGGCGCCGGCCGCTCCCTGCCCTGCCCCCGCCTCTCGTCCGGCCAGGAGACCGCGTCCCGCGACCGGGCCGCGGCCCGGAAGCTCCGGAAGAGCTCCGCCGTCGAGCTCGCCTCTGGGGCACCCGACGCGAGCGGAGGCGGGTGGCCGTCGATCTGCTCCAGAAGCCACCCCTGCGGATCGTCGAGCCGGAGCGCCTCGGCCGGGCGGGCCCCGAGTCCGAATCGGTTCAGCGCGATGTGCGGTGCGGACATGTCCGTCTCCCGATGCAGTCGGCCGGGGCGGAACGCGCCCCGGGATTACCGGGAGGACGGTATGATGGCGAGGATCGTTAAAGGGCTTCCCTCCTGGCCACGCTGACCAACCCGGGCTTCGACCGGGTCACCATCGTCCCACACATATGACTCACGAATACCGCAGACCAGCGAAGATCCCAATCGACAACGATCAGCTCATCACATTTGGTGAACGTGTCGGATACAAGCTCGGACAACTCTGGTGGACGTGCCGAAAAGCACGTGTACGAAGGTAAGCCGCTATTTGACCTTCTGCGCCTTCTCGAGACGTTCGTGGCTTATCTCGTCGCGTGTCAGTTGCTTTTCGAGATCGAGATTCATCGAATATCGTCCGGACAGTCCCCCGGGATCCGACTCGAAGAGACCTCAATCACCTGTGGATCATCCATAACCGGGGCGAGGTCGCCTCGACGGATCCGCAGGGCCGGGAGCATACGAGCCCTGGCCGGGCGGGCGCACGAACCACTACTGGTTCGACCTGAACCGTGACTGGCTCCCGCTGGTCCACCCGACGTCCCAGGGACGCGTCGCCCTCTATCATCAGTGGCGGCCGCAGGTGCTCACCGACTATCACGAGATGGGGAGTGACGACACCTACTTCTTCATGCCGGGCATCCAGAGCCGCGTGAACCCGGAGACCCCGCTGCGGAACCAGGAGCTCACGACCGACATCGCGGCATACCACGCCCGCTACCTCGACCAGATCGGGTCGCTGTACTTCAGCGAGGAAGGGTACGACGACTTCTACATCGGGAAGGGCTCGACCTTCCCGGACGTGCAGGGCACCATCGGCATCCTCTTCGAACAGGCGTCGTCGCGGGCCCTCGCGGGGGCCTCGCAGGCAGCCGCCGAGGAGGAGTCCAGGGGATGGGCTTCGGGACGAGCTTCTGACGGGGCGGCTCAGGGAGCCGGCGAGAGTTCCTCCGCCTGAACGTCCGCCAGCATGCCGGCGATCCACTCCACCGGGTTGAAGTTCG
>JBBDSN010000162.1:0-3919 GCA_040904885.1 Gemmatimonadota bacterium
GACCCACGAGCCCGATTCCGCTCCGAGATCCCCGAGTTCCGCAGACCGCCATGTTTCCGATGACGCTATGGGTCCGCCGTCTCCTGCTGGCGAACGTCGTGATGTTTCTGGTGGCGAGCCCGGGCAGCCCCTTCTACACGCTGCTCTGGCTCTACCCGCCCGCGGCGCTCATCCGGCCCTGGACCGTCGTGACCTACATGTTTCTGCACGCCGGGATCGGTCACCTGATCTTCAACATGATCGGGCTCTTCTTCTTCGGTCCCAGGCTCGAAGGCCGTCTGGGCCCGAAGGGCTTCCTGTTGCTGTACTTTCTTTCGGGCCTCGGGGGTGCGGCGTTCAGCTTCCTCTTCGCCCGGGAGTATCCGGTGGTCGGAGCGTCGGCCGCGGTCTACGGCGTGCTTCTCGGCTTCGCGATGCTGTGGCCCCACGAGCGGATCTACATCTGGGGCATCCTGCCGGTACCGGCGTGGCTGCTCGCGGGCTTTCTGGTGTTCGGGTCTCTGTATGCCGGCATCAGCCCTGGCGCGGGCTCCCGTACGGCCCACTTCGCGCATCTGGGCGGGCTCGCCTTCGGCTTCGTGTTCCTGAAGTGGTGGGACTGGAAGAAGGGTCGTACCAAGCGTGAGTTCCAGAAGCAGATGACCCCCCAGGCCTCGACTCCGGGAGTCGTGGGAGACCGGATGGCGGTCTCGCGTTGGAAGGGGATCCGGATCGAGGCGTTGCACGAGCTCAATCGGGAAGAGGTGGAGCGCCTCCTCGGCAAGGTCCAGGTCGAAGGCGCGGGGAGCCTGACGGATGGGGAGCGGGCGTTTCTCGACCGAATGGCGCGAAGTTGACGCCGAGGCATCCAGCGATGTGAGCTTCGGCGGCGGGATCTCCGGTATTCTTGGCGAACACCATGACGAGAACGCCCATCGAGGGTCTTCGACCCCTGAGCCGCAATGAGGACACCATGAGCACGCACGGCCCCCATGCCCCCGTCGCATTCCAAGCCCCCGCCGATCTCGCCGGGCGTCGGACCCCTCTCGATCTCGATCCCGAGACGTTCGCGGCGGCCGGGCATCGGCTGGTGGATGAGATTTCGGCGCTGCTCGGCTCCCTGCGGGACCGGCCCGTGGCGGCGGACGTCACGCCGTCCGGCGTTCGATCCGTGCTCGACGCGGACCGGCCGCTGCCCGAGGAGGGCGTCGAGATCGGAGATCTGATCTCGCGCAGCGTCGACGCGCTCGTCCCCAACTCGACGTACAACGGCCATCCCCGCTTCTTCGGATACATCACCGGGGCGCCCGCGCCCGCCGGGATACTGGCCGACTTCCTGGCGTCGGCCCTCAATCCGAACATGGGCGCCTGGGGCCTCTCGCCCATGGCGAGCGAGATCGAAGCCCAGGCGGTCCGGTGGATCGCCGAGCTCGTCGGCTTTCCGTCCGGAGGCGACGGGATCTTCGTGAGCGGCGGGAACGTGGCCAACATGCTCGGCTTCTGGGCCGGCCGGGCCGCCGTGGCCGACTGGGACGTACGCGGCTCCGGGTTGCGGGCGGAGGACGGCGGGACGCTGCGGGCTTACGTGCCCCGCGGGACTCACACCTGGATCGAGAAGGCGGCGGACCTCTCGGGGCTCGGCACCGGGTCCGTGCGGTGGATCGACGCCACGGACCAGGGGCGTATCGATCTCGGAGCGCTCGTGGCCGCCATCGAGAGGGACGCGGCCGCCGGCGACAAGCCCTTCCTGGTGGTGGGCACGGCCGGCTCGGTATCGACGGGTGTGGTGGATCCGCTCCCTGCGCTTCGGGAGATCTGTGACCGGTTCGGTCTCTGGTTCCACGTCGACGGGGCCTACGGCGCGTTCGCGGCGGCGGCGCCAAACGCGCCCGACGACCTTCGGGGCCTCGCGCTCGCCGATTCGGTGGCGCTCGACCCGCACAAGTGGCTGTACGCGCCCGCCGAGGTGGGCTGCACGCTCGTGCGCGACCCCCACGCGCTGCTCAAGGCGTTCTCCTACCGGCCGGACTACTACCGCTTCGAGGGGGGCGCGCACAACTACTTCGAGCGCGGCATCCAGAACTCGCGCGGCTTCCGGGCGCTCAAGGTGTGGATGCAGCTCCAGCAGGCGGGCGCCGCCGGGTATCGTCGCATGATCTCGGAGGATATCGAGTTGGCCCGGGCGTTCCACGGGATCGCGGAGGCCCACCCGGAGCTGGAAGCGCTGACCCAGAGCCTCAGCATCACGACCTACCGGTTCGTCCCCTCCGATCTCATGGCGCACGCGGACGAGCCGCACGTGCGGGAGTATTTGAACGAGCTCAACCGACAAATCCAGGACCGGTTGGAGCGAAGCGGACGCGCGTTCGTCTCGCACGCGGTGCTCGACGGGGTCCATGCGCTGCGGATGTGCATCGTGAACTTCCGCACGACGCTGGGAGACGTCGAGGCGCTCGCGGACATCACGGTGGAGCTGGGTCGCGAGAGCGACGCGTCGCTCCGGTCGCGGCTTTCCGAGAGCGTCGCGTGACGCGTCGGTGAGCACACCGGCCCGCTACCCCATCCCGGCCCGGATCCACCGGGTCGAGGAGACCATTCAGCGGAGTCGGTTCGTCACGACCGTCGCGCATGCCCCCGACGCGGATGCGGCCCACGCGTTCGTAGGGCGGGTGCGTGAGGAGCTCCCCGACGCGACGCACCACTGTTGGGCCTTCGTGGCCGGCCCGCCGGGCAGCACCACGCACATCGGGATGAGTGACGACGGCGAGCCACATGGCACGGCTGGGCGTCCCATGCTGACCACGCTTCTCCATGGGGGCGTGGGCGAGATCGTCGCCGTGTGCACCCGGTACTACGGAGGCGTGAAGCTCGGCACGGGCGGGCTCGGACGAGCGTACGCCGGAGGCGTGAAGCTGGCCCTCGAAGCCATTCCCACCGAGGAGCGCGTCGAGCGCGTCAGCCTCAGCCTCATCGTCGGATATGCCCACGTCGATGCGCTTCAGAGGTTGTTCGAAGAGCTGGACGTCGTCGTGGAAGGCGAGACGTACGGGGTGGACGTGCGGTACGACTGCGCCGTGCCCGCGCCTGCGGTAGGGGTGTTCGAGGGGGCCGTCGCCGATCTCTCGCGAGGCGAGGGCAGGGTGGAGCGTGACGGCTAGCGCAGACGGTGCGCTCCGCGCAGGGCGGCTTCCAGCACGTCCAGCTCGTCGCTCCACAGCACGCGCCATCCGGCCGGCCCCCTGCGAAGCTGCATGACCTTCACTTCGGGAAGTGCCCCGCTGATGCGGGCGTGTGTCCGGTAGACGACGTGCGCCGAGTCCGGCCCTTCCGTCACATGCCCCAGGATCTCGTCGTCCCGGTCCTGGAGCGAATACGACAGGCCCGGCATGTCGCTCGTGAGCGCGCTGAGCGCCCGGTCGAAGACCTCCGGCGCGTCGAGGTCGCGGTACGCGGGGGTGTCCGTTCCGGTCAGGTACTCGAGCAGGTCGCCCGACGCATCCGGCTCCGTGATCATCGTGACCACGTCGTGGAAGAGCGACAGCGGCTCGGGGTCCATGAACTGGGCCGCCGCGCTCCAACGCATCGAGCGGACCGAGCGGATGAAGAGCACGGCCGCCGAGTCGGGCGAGGCGGTGAGCTCGGGGAGGGTCTGGGCGCGAGCCTCGGTTGCCGCGGGGACGCTGAGGAAGGCCGCCGTGGCCGGAACGAGGCTGCGGAAGATGTGCCGGATGAGTCCGCGCCATCGCTGGAAACGATTCATGGACAGGCCTACCCCGCATTCTGGTCCACGAGCCTCGGGCGCCTGGGATTCACCCGGCGGTTGAACCCAGGGGTCACCCTACATAGCTTATCCGGCCTGCCCGACTCCCGATCGAGCGGGAACGGAGCTGGGCCTGTAGCTCAGTTGGTTAGAGCGCACGCCTGATAAGCGTGAGGTCGG
>JBBDSN010000163.1:0-3894 GCA_040904885.1 Gemmatimonadota bacterium
ACCCGAGGCCGGCGAGCAGCACTGCTACGTGTGCAAGCAGACGTTCACCGAGCTCCATCACTTCTACGACCAGCTGTGCCCGGCGTGCGCGGAGATGAACTACCGGAAACGAGGCGAGCTCGCGGACCTGTCCGGCCGCGTGGCGCTTCTGACCGGCGGCCGGGTGAAGATCGGGTACCAGGCGGGCATCAAGCTCCTCCGTTGCGGCGCCGACCTGATCGTCACCACGCGGTTTCCCCGGGACGCCGCCGCCCGCTACGCGAGCGAGGAGGACTTCGAGGAGTGGGGCCACCGGCTCCGGATCTACGGGCTCGACCTGCGTCACACGCCGAGCGTCGAGGCGTTCTGCTCGGAGGTCATGCGCACGAAGGACCGGCTCGACTTCATCATCAACAACGCGTGTCAGACGGTGCGCAGGCCCCCCGACTTCTATCGTCACATGATGGCGCACGAGGCCGCCGCGCTCGACGCGCTGCCCGATGAGGTCCGGGACCTCGTCGGCGCCTACGAGGGGCTACGCGGCTACGACCTGTTGCCGAGCGCGAGCCGGGGCGGGACCGCGCTGGGACCGGCCGCCGCCGACCGGACCGACGCGCCGGGCCTCACGCACGCGGCCGAGCTGTCGCAGCTCCCGCTTCTGCCCGAGGAGCGCGAGGCGCAAGAAGCGCTCTTCCCCACGGGCCGGCTCGATCAGGACCTCCAGCAGATCGACCTCCGGGAGCGCAATTCCTGGCGCATGCTCATGGCCGAGGTCCCGACCGTCGAGCTTCTCGAGGTGCATCTCATCAACGCGGTGGCGCCGTTCGTCCTCAACGCCCGGCTCAAGCACCTCATGCTGCGTACGGAGAACCGCGACAAGCACATCGTGAACGTGTCGGCCGTGGAGGGGCAGTTCTACCGGAACGCCAAGACCACCCGCCATCCCCATACGAACATGGCCAAGGCCGCGCTCAACATGATGACCCGCACCGCGGCCACCGACTACCACAACGACGGGATCCACATGAACGCGGTGGACACCGGCTGGGTGACGGACGAGGATCCCGAGCCGATCGCGGCCAGGAAGACCCGGGTGCACCGCTTCCATCCTCCGCTGGATATCGTCGACGGCGCCGCCCGCATCGTGGACCCGGTCATCCATGGAATGAACACGGGCGTGCACGTGTGGGGGCAGTTTCTGAAGGACTACGCGCCGACGGACTGGTGAGCTGGCGAAGTTCCGGTCGCATGGTTTACGCGCCTCTCGGGCTCGCTCAGCGGACCGCCTCCGCCAGATCGAAGACGTGGAGAAGCTCTTCCGCCGTGGTCCGGCCCCGGTCCCGCGCATACCAACGGCGGACCTCCTTGTAGCGCTCCGTCGAGGGCAGCGTGAGGCCTTCGGCCATGACCCACGACTGGATCTCTCCGGGCCGGGGTCCCCACCAACCGATTTCCTCGAAGACCTGGTTCTCGGGGGCCTCGCGGTAGAGAATCACGACCGGAATGGAGCGGCTCGTTCCAGTCAGATGCACGTCCATGAGATCGGGGTTGTCGTCACGTGAGAAGACCCGGAAATCCCACCCGGCCGCCTCCGCCATACGGGCGACGACCGGAAGGGTATTCACGGCGTCTCCGCACCAGTCCTCGGAAAGCGCGGCGAGACGCCACCTGCCGTCGATCGCCCGAGCCCGCTCGATGACATCGGCCGGAAGGCGCACGCGCTCGTACACGCCTCGCCACAGGTCGGCGTTCTTCTCCACCATCTGCAGGTAGGCCGGGAAGTCGGGGGCGGCTTCGTATCGCTCGAGGTTCATTGAATATGGATGTGGGGAGTGGGTCGGCACATTTCCAATCAATGAGTCGCGCTACCGGTTCCAAAGGACACCGGTGGGGCACGGATGTGCGCCTTCCCGTGTATTCGACGTCGTAAGCGTCATCCACTCGACAAGCGCACTCCCCCGCCCCGAGGGCTCCATGCGGACCATCCATCGCCGGCCAGAAACCCGTCCCTGCGTGCTCGGAGCCCTGCTGCTCGCGTCGTTCTTGGCGTTCGGCAGCAGCGCCGCCGCGCAGCTTTCCCCCGCGGACTCGGCCGACGTCGTCGACGAGATGCGCGACATGCAGGAGGAGTTCGAGCGCTTCCGCGAGAGTCGCATTCCCGTGCAGCGCGATACCAACCCCGGCAGCTGCGACGAGCGCATCGGCCGCATCTGCATCTGGTTCGGGGGCGACGCCGAGGCCGATTTCCCGGGGGAGCTCCGCGAGGTGGGGCAGGCCAGGGTAGAGCTCATCCGGTCGCTGTCCGATGCGTTCGACCGGGTCCGGGACCCTTGGGTACTCGGACAATGGGTCCACTACCTGGTCGAGAGCCGCACCATGGGTGAGGCCGAGCGCGTGGCCACCGAGTGCGGGATCGACGAAACGTGGTGGTGCTCCGCCCTGCTCGGCTACGTCTACCACGTCTGGACCCGCTACGTCGACGCCGAGGACGCGTTCAGAGACGCCCTCGACGCCATGCCCGATTCGGTTCGTACCGAGTGGATCAGACCGCGGTACGTCTTCACCCCGGATGCCCTGGAGGCGTTCGACGCCGCGCCCGCGGCGGAGCAGGAACACCAGTGGGACCTGCTCTGGCGCCTCTCAGACCCGCTGTTCGTGTTCGAGGGCAACGACCGCTTCACCGATCACTATGCGCGTCTGGTCGTCGCCGAGAATCGCCGGGACGCGGCCCACCCGCAGAACCTGGAGTGGGAGGAGGATCTCGAGGAATCCCTGGTCCGCTACGGGATGAACACGGGCTACAGCAGGACGCACAACCCGGCTCAGGGCTTCGGGAACCTGCAGGATACACGCCGCGTGGTGGGACATCATCACCCCATGAGCCGGGGATACCTCTTCCCCGAGGCGTTCATCGAATCGCCTTCGGATATTCCGCCTGAGAGCTGGATCACGGCGCCGCGCGAGGCCCGGACCTGGTACGCCCCGCCCTACGCCCCGGACATCCGGGGACTGGAGACGCAGGTCGGCCGCTTCCGTCGCGGTGACGACATGCTCGTGGTCGGTGCCTACCGGCCGACGGTGACCGTCGCGAACGGACGGGTCGCCTCGGCGTGGAGCGATGCGGGCGGAGTCGAAGGACCGGCCGGCGCGGCGTTGTTCCTGGTGCCGGAGGACGGCACCGAGTGGGTGTACGTCCAGGGCACCGACCCGGAAGGTGTGCTGGCCGTGCAGACGTGGCCGGGTCGTTACGTGAGCAGCCTCGAGGTGGTCGATGTCGAGGGGCGGCAGGCGTGGCGGGCGCGTCAGGGGGTGGCCCAGCTTCCGCTCGCGCCGGGGCTCGTCGCGGTCTCGGACCTGATGATCCTCAAGGAAGGCGTGCCGCTGCCGGAGTCCCTCGACGAGGCGATCCCGAACGTACGGCCGGGCATTCGCGTGCGGGCGGGCGAGCGCTTCCCGGTGATCTGGGAGGTCTACGGCCTGGGGGTGCGCGAGCCCGTCCGGGTCACCATCGGGTTCAGCCGCGGGCGGCCGGGGTTCCTGGAGCGCGTGGGCGCGTTCCTCGGCGTGATCGAGCCCGAGCGCAACGTGGACATCACCTTCGACGAGGCGGGACCCGAAAACCAGGTGCAGGCCGTCTTCCGCTCCATCGAGCTCGAGCTTCCCGATCTCGATCCGGGGGAATACACGCTCCACCTGCAACTGGAGCTGTCGGGTCGTGACCCGGTGGTGGCGAGCCGTCCGATCGTGGTCGAAGGGTGACCTGGCGCTGCTGTCCGCAAGGTGCCCAGGGCTGGGGTGAAGCTGCTCGGGGCTGGGGGCCGATGACTCGTCGAGCGCTTCCTCGACGGACTGCGGCGCTCCCTGATGTGAAACGCCGGTGCGCGGCAGGCACGCGGGGTCAGCTCGGAGGGTGTG
>JBBDSN010000164.1:0-3880 GCA_040904885.1 Gemmatimonadota bacterium
CCCCGGGTGAGCACCCTGCCGTCCTCCGGGCGGATGATCTCCCACGTCGCCACCACGTGGCCCCCTCCCTCGAGCGTCGCCTCTTCCTCCGGGAGCTGACCCTCGAAGCGCAACACGTGGAGCTGAATCAGGTAGTCGTGCCGTTCGCGGGGTGCCCACGGAGCCACGTCGACGGCGCGGAAGGTACCCTGCTCGAACAGGTGTCCGGCCACGGCTCGGTTGATTCCCTCGCCGAGATGCTCTCCCCACCGGTGAAGCTCGGAGAGACCGATCTGATTTGGTCCCCGGCGCACCACGATGAACGGGACGTCGAGATAGGACGCGATCTGAGGCCGCCGCAGCGCGATCGCGAGGTCCGCGGAATCGCGGGGCTGTGCCGCGACCTCGTGCGAATGTCCTCCCTCGAGCACGTAGTGCTGTATGGGTGGGGCGCCTCGGTTCAGACCGAAACACCCTGAGGAGCCGAGCAGCGTAGCCAAGCAGACCAGCCACGTCGCCTTCATCCGGTACCGCGTCCTGTCATCCACCTGGCGCTCTCCCTCTGATGAGCATGTCGGGGTTCTGCTCCATCGAAAGCACGAGCGCGCGTAGCGCGTCCGCAGCGTCCTTCAGGCTGGCCATTGCCCCCTCCATCTGATATCCGATCCCCGAATCGGGACCCAGGAACCCACGCGTATCTTCCAGCGCCTGTCTCATCGTCTGCAACGTCAGCACCACTTCTTCATTCGTGTCTTCCAGCTGGGCCTGAAGCGGATCGATGATCCCGCCGAGCCGCTCCGCCATCCGCTCCATCTCGATCAGGGCGCTCGTCGTCTGCTCGGCGATCCGTGGGACCTCGTCGAGCGCAACGCGCAACTCCGGGGCATCGGCCAGCCGTTCGACGGCCCGGGCCGAGGCCACCACGGTTTCGTTGATCTCCGCCATGTCTACCTCCTCGAGGATCTCGTTCACCCGGAAGAGGATCGCCAGCACGTCCCCGACGAGGCTGCCGGCCTGGGTTCCGAACGCGGCGAGCATCGAAGGGACGGTCGGGATCTCCGGATAGACGGTCTGAGCGCGTGGGAGCGCGGCCGGCGCCGCCGCCTCACGGTAGGTCAGCTCGACGTAGAGCTGGCCCGTGACGATGCTTTCCATCTGCAGTTGGGCACGAAGACCGTCGGCGATCTGCTGCCGCAAGACCTCCGTATCATCGAGTTGGACGAAGGTGCCGCCCGCCGACGTGAGGCGGGTGAGATCGATGTCGTACTGGACCGGAACCTCGAAGGTCTTGTCCACCAACTCGATCTGGATGAGCAGGTTCGTCACCTGCCCGACCGGCACCCCCTGGAACTTCACCGGGGCGCCGACCTCCAGGCCGTTCACCGACTCTCCGAAGTAACTGATGAAGGTCGACTGCTTGCGGAACAACGAGCCGGAGGCCAGCGCGCCGACTCCGATCACGGAGAGCAGGATGGCCCCGATCATGAACAGGCCGATGGCGGTGGGGTTTGCGCGGGCGCTCATGGCTGGGGTATTCCGTTTGGCTCGAGTTTCGTGTCAGGCCGATCATGTCCGTCGGCTTCGCTGCTGCGCGTAAGAAATCGGCGCACTTCCTCGCTGGGTGGGTTGTCCCTTAGTTCGGAAGGGCTTCCGAGCGCGGTCATGGTCTTCTCCTTGATGTCCAGGAATAGCACTCTGTCGGCGATCTTGAAGATGCTGGCGAGGTCGTGGCTCACCACGACGATCGTGGTGCCGAAGCTGCTACGGATCTGCAAGATCAGGTCGTCGAGGCGGCTCGCCGTGATCGGATCGAGTCCGGAAGACGGCTCGTCGAAGAAGAGCACCTCCGGGTCCAACGCCATGGCCCGGGCGAGGGCCGCGCGCTTGCGCATCCCTCCGGATATCTGGACGGGATAGAACGTCTCGAAACCGCGCAGCCCCACCAGTGCGAGCTTCAGTGACACGAACTCGGCGATGGCCTCGGGGCCGAGGTCTGTGTACTCCTCGAGCGGTAGGGCCACGTTTTCGGCGAGCGTGAGTCCGCCCCAAAGCGCGCCGTTCTGGTAGAGCACCCCCATGCGGCGCAACATTCCTCGCTTCGCATCTTCGTCGGCCGCTCCGAAGTCGTTGCCGTCGAACAGGATGGATCCTTTCGCGGGCTTCCTGAGCCCGATCAGGTGCTTCAGGAGGGTGCTCTTCCCGCTCCCGCTCCCGCCCGCGATTACGAAGACCTCTCGCCGGCGGACATCGAAGTCCAGCTGCTGCATGATGACGTGCGTCCCGTACGCCATCGTCAAGCCTCTGACTTCCACTGCCGGATTCTTGGTCATGACGGCCTCAGATCTCGAGCAGGGCGGCCGTCCAGTCGATGACGGCGTTGGCGAGAATGATCAGCGTGATGCCCGTGACGACGGCGGAGGTCGCCGCTCGCCCCACGGCTCCGGCGTCGCTGCCCGTCTGCATGCCCCGCATGCAGCCGGCCACGCCGATGATCAGACCGAAGACGGTGCCCTTGAAAACGCCGAGGAGCCCGTCGGCGAGGGTGATCGGCGTCAAAAGCCCTCCCACGAACTGGGTGGTGGTGAGATCCAGCAGGCTGACCGCCACGATGAGCCCGCCCACGATGCCGATGAACATCGAATAGACGGTCAACAGCGGCATCATCACGAACAGGCCCAGTACGCGTGGCAGGACGAGGTGCTCCACGGGTGACAGCCCGAAGGTCTCGAGGGCGTCGACCTCCTCCGTGATCTTCATGGTTCCGAGCTCGGCGGCGAACGCGGCCCCCGTGCGGCCGGCCATGATGATTCCCGTCATCAGCGCTGCCATCTCGCGCAGCATCCCGAAGCCGACGAGGTAGGACACGTAGTAGCCGGCGCCGAAGCGGCGCAGCGTCACCGCTCCGAGAAAGGCGATGATCAGCCCGACGAGAAAGCTGATCAAGGTGACGATGGGGAGTGCGCCCGAACTGTTCGATTGCACCACCGACCAGAAGTCCCGCCAGCGCAGGCGTGCCCTGAACCGGAGCAGCCTCACGAAGCCGGCCGCCACTTCTCCGGTAAAGGCGACGGACGCGAGGAAGCCTTCGAATGCGGAAATGCTTTTTGTGCCGAGCACGGCCAGGAACGACGTCTCCTGGTCCCCGGGATCCAGGTCCGCCTCCGGCACCGCGCGGGCGAGCTGAAGGAGCCGCGCGATGTTCTCCGGCAGGCCTTCTTCTCTGAACTCGAGCCCGTGAGCGTCGCAGTAGGTCAGGCCCTGCATCAGAAAGGTCAGCAGGCTGCTGTCCCATTCACCCAGCTCCGAGGTGTCGAACCCGATGCCGCGCGCCGTCCGCGTTGCTGCCCCGTCTTCCAGAAGCTGCGCGAAGCGCGGCGTTGGACGGCCCAGCTCCCAATCGCCGGATAGCCCGGCGATGAGCAGATCGTCCTTCTGGTGGATGTCTACCTGCAAGGGAGCCGCCTTTGAAGAGGCACGACTGCGTCTCAGGGCCGTGTTTTCGCCCCCGGGAAGGTCCATCATCAACGCAGGTGTCGCTAGTGGGGGCCGAGTGCGTGACGCCGAAGAGAAAGCCGGGCGCGGTTTCCCGCGCCCGGCAGAGCCCTCTCCGGATCCTCTCTACCTCACTGGCCGGGATCGGCCACGAGAAGTCTGAACTCTCCGCGGCGGTTCGCCGCGTCGGCCCGCTCTCCGGGGCCGTCGATCACGAGCTCGTTCTGACCGCGGGTCGCGATCTGAACCCGCGTGGCGGAGACGCCCTTCGAAACCAGGTACGCCTTGGTCGCCTCGGCCCGCCTGAGACCCAGCGCCATGTTGTACGCCGCCGTGCCGGGCTCACTCGTGTACCCGGTGATGACGATCCGCATCGCCGGGTCACTCTGGAAGATGCCGACCTTGCTGT